>NZ_PYNY01000001.1:0-423310 GCF_003026135.1 Photobacterium sp. GB-36
CAAAGACAAAGCTTACCGTCATATGAACCAAGCACAAATTCGGCATAAGGATGTTTAAAGTGTTGGATATTAATCTGATTCATTGAATGTCCTTATTATGAATAACTTACCCGTATTTATAACGCCCGCTTAACGGGAATTTATGGCTTGGCTATAATTACGGAGCGTAGCGACGGGAGCCAAGCTGTAAATTTCCCGTTGAAGCGCTTGTTATGCTTACAATTACAGCCATCGTTTGACGTTATTTTTATAAGCAACATACTCATTACCAAAAATAGATGTTAAAAAGGTTTCTTCTGGTGTTATTTGGTATTTATTCATGTAAAGAATAAACATAATTAGTATTAATAAGTTTATAGGGTTAGACAAAAGTAATGCGTACCCTAATAAAGTAGTAAACATACCGACATACATTGGATTTCGAGTGTAACCAAAAATACCAGTATTAACTAGGGTTGATACATTATCGGTGCTTACAGGGTTAACAGTTGTTTTGTGTTTTTTAAACGAATAAACACCTGCGAGGGCAAAGCTAATACCTAATACAATAAATAAGAAGCATAGTTCTAGTGCAAATGGGAAGTTTAAATTAAAGCTTGGTGTAATAAAGCTTATGAGCTTCATAAAGCCAGCAAATAAAAATGTAAGTAATAGAGGAGGAATTTTTTGTTCAAGTTTCACTGTATTTTCCTTGTAAGCATAACAGTATATTAATAAGCATTCTTACTTTTACGCTTTATTAATACTGTAAATAACCCACATTTTACTATATAAAAGCACTACGTTTCATAGTGTTAATCGCAAAAAATCACATTCAATCGATATATTTCCTTTGGTAAAAGTAAGAATGGTATTTTGTCCGTCGGATTAAAAACACAAACAGCAAAACTGGCTATTTAATATCAATAGGTTAAAAACACCTACTGAGATAATTAAGAAAATTTTCTGATTAAAAACGAGACTTAATCTGCAAAATTTACGCTTTCCATTATAACTGGATAAATATACAGGCAATTCATTACCAGCAAACAAAAGCATTTCGCCTAAATTGAAATAGGAATAACGGAGGTACTAAAAGAAAGGAAATAGAGATAAGAAAGATGGAGACAAACGGTGTTCATCTCCATATTAAGCAATTATTATGGCTTGTGATTCTTGGCTAAAAACGCATCCAGTTTGTTAGCGAAGTTTTGGCGATCCGCTTGGCTAAGTGGTGCTGGGCCACCTGTTTGTACCCCACTACTGCGCATGGTTTCCATAAAGTCACGCATTTGTAAGCGCTGCTTAATGGTGTCTTTAGTATACATCTCACCGCGAGGGTTTAATGCATGTGCGCCTTTAGTGATCAGTTCATCAGCTAATGGGATATCAGCGGTAATCACCAAATCCCCTGCTTCGGCTTGTTGTACAATATAATTATCAGCAACATCAAAGCCTTGTTCCACTTGAATCGAACGTAAAAACGGTGAAGGTGGCGTGCGAATGTATTGGTTAGCCACCAGCGTTACGTTCACTTTTGCGCGATCAGCAGCGCGAAATAGAATCTCTTTTACGACGTTTGGACATGCATCAGCATCTACCCAAATTTTCATAGATAATCCTTTCATTCTTTCTCTACGTGCCATAAAACACGTAAGCTTTATTTGTAAAAAAGCCGCCCTATCTAAAGGCGGCTTTCAATTAACTTTTTGGCTTAGCCTGTTTTATTAAGTAAAAACTTAACCAACAAGACCTTTCTTCGCGATGTACTCATCGTAAGTACCGTGGAAGTCTTCTACGCCGTCTTTAGTGATCTCAAGAATACGTGTTGCAACGGATGTTACAAACTGGCGATCGTGAGATACGAACATTAATGTACCTTTGAAGTTCTCTAACGCAAGGTTAAGTGCTTCAATAGATTCCATGTCCATGTGGTTTGTTGGTTCATCCATTAGTAGGATGTTAGGACGTTGCATGATTAACTTACCAAACAACATACGACCTTGCTCACCACCCGAAATCACTTTAACTGATTTCTTGATGTCGTTTTGTGAGAACAGCATACGGCCTAGGATACCACGAACAGTTTGCTCGTCATCACCTGGCTTTTTCCACTGGCTCATCCACTCAAGCAATGTAATATCTTCTGCGAAATCAGCACTGTGATCCTGTGCGTAGAAACCAATATTATTGTTTTCAGACCACTTAACCATACCCGCCATTGGCTCCATTTGGCCCGCTAGCGTGTTTAGGAATGTTGATTTACCGATACCGTTCTCACCGATAATCGCGATGCGCTCACCGACTTCTACCAGTAAGTTAACACCGTTGATTAGGATGTTTTCGCCGTAACCTTGTTTCAAACCTTCTACTTCTAATGCGTTACGGAACAGTTCTTTTTCCTGATCGAAACGAATGAATGGTGTTTGACGGCTAGAAGCTTTTACTTCTGTTAATTGGATTTTATCCAATTGCTTTTGACGAGACGTTGCTTGTTTCGCTTTAGATGCGTTAGCAGAGAAGCGACTTACGAACGTTTGTAGTTCAGCCATTTGTGCTTTCTTCTTCGCATTATCTGCATGTAACTGCTCACGAGCTTGCTCTGCAGCCATCATGTATTCGTCGTAGTTACCAGGGAATAGACGAAGCTCACCGTAATCTAAGTCAGCCATGTGTGTACATACGCTGTTTAAGAAGTGACGGTCGTGCGAGATGATGATCATAGTGCAGTTACGCGCTAGTAGGATCTGCTCAAGCCATGCAATGGTGTGAATGTCCAAGTTGTTCGTTGGTTCGTCAAGTAGCATGATGTCTGGGTTAGCAAACAGTACCTGTGCAAGAAGCACACGAACTTTAAGACCCGGAGCAACGGCACTCATTAGGCCGAAGTGCTGATCTTCTGGAATACCAAGACCAAGTAGTAATTCACCTGCACGCGCTTCTGCTGAGTAGCCGTCCATTTCTGCAAATTCTACTTCTAGATCCGCAACACGCATGCCGTCTTCTTCTGACATTTCAGCCATTGAATAGATGCGATCGCGCTCTTCTTTAATTGTCCATAGCTCTTTGTGACCCATGATCACAGTGTCTACTACGCTGTAGTTTTCGAATGCAAATTGATCCTGACCTAATTTAGCCATACGCTCATTAGGATCAAGTGAAACAGTACCTGCAGACTGCTCTAGCTCGCCACCCAAGATTTTCATGAATGTCGATTTACCACAACCATTCGCGCCGATTAGGCCGTAACGGTTGCCGCCACCAAATTTTACTGAGATGTTTTCAAACAATGGCTTATCGCCAAACTGCATTGTGATATTAGCTGTTGAAATCAATGTACTGTTCCAAAATTTATGAATATATCAAGCATTAAAAAAGCCGCCTACTACAAGCGACTTTTCTCTAAATTGGCGCCGAGTATAACAGATTTAGTGACTTACATCACCTTTAAATTAACAACAAAATTGTAACTAGTAATATTGCTGATAACTGCCCTTTTTTTCTTATTTCATACTTACCTTATTTTAATTAAGTATGTATTTACATTGAGTTAATAAGATTTGAAAAAAGAATAATGAAATATGAAGTTATGTTTTTGTGTGATGATTATGTTTATTCAAAGCGTATAGTAATTTTCAAACATTAGGTTAATAAATAGGGAGTTATTATGAATATCCATTCTTTCGGTAACTGGCTACCAAAAAGCAAAGCACATGTTAATGCTTGGATCCAACACTTAAAAACACACACTGAGCAACATCCAGCAGAGCTTGTTCAACCTATCCAAGAATTTAAAGATTTGGTTGATAATGATGAAAGCCTAAAAGAACTCGCTGAACGTATGTTTAGCTATGCGGGTAATCAAAAAGAATTAACGCCGCTAGGTACACCAGAAGTCATGAGTTTTGATGAATTTATTGTGCTATTAAACGCGATTATGACGCAAGCGCCTGAATGTACTGAATATACCGACCCTAAAACCGGCGAACTCAATCCTTGTGGTTTAATTGGTTTTCCTATTAATGCGTTATTAGATTGGCCGATGGCAACTCCTGCTGGCTACACATTCTTCTCAAATGCATTAGTGAATCAGCAAATTAAGAAAATATTAACTTACTGGTCTTCTTTCCTTTCAAGCTCTGACTCCCGCTACGTATTAGTAAACGATGATCTTAATCGTACACCGAAGGTGTTAGGTTGGTTAAATCCAACAGCTAAACGTGAAATGGTTGGAGTCGCTTGCCAAGCCACTTCTGATCCAGCACTTAAAGCATTACCGTTTGAGCACTTTTTCCAATGTGATCCTGATGATAAGTATTATGGCTTTAAATCATGGGATGACTTTTTCACTCGTGAGTTCGTAAAAGGTGTTCGTCCAATTGCTGAAGGTGATGACATTATTGCTAATGCATGTGAATCAGCACCGTTACAAGTGGCAGAAAACGTGGCTGAAAGTGCAGAATTCTGGCTAAAAGGTCAGCCTTATTCACTACAGAATATGATGGATTTTGATCCACTCGCGAAACAATTCGTGGGCGGTACAATTTATCAAGCATTCTTAAGTGCATTAAGTTATCACCGTTGGAATAGCCCTGTTTCAGGAACAGTGAAAAAAGCCTTCATTGTTAACGGTTCATATTACTTAGGTAATAAATACCAAGGTTTTGATAATCCAGAAGGGGCTGATGACAGCGCGCCGAATAACTCTCAGCCTTTCTTAACCGCAGTTGCAACTCGCGCAGTGATCTTTATTGAATCAGACAATCCAAAGATTGGTTTAATGTGCTTTATTGCAGTAGGTATGGCAGAAGTGTCGTCTTGTGAAATTACCGTAAAAGAAGGTCAACACTTAAATAAAGGCGATGAATTAGGTATGTTCCACTTTGGTGGTTCTACACATTGTCTTGTCTTTGGACCGGATGTGAAGTTAGCGTTTGACTTCCACAATACAACACCAGGTTTAGATGCAACCAATATTCCTGTTTGTTCACGTATTGCAACCGTATTATCCGATAAATAATACCAAGATTTAAATTAGCTGATCACTAAATACAACAACGCCTTATTACTATGTCACTTTGTAATAAGGCGTTTTTTTATTGCTTAAATATCAGCTTACTCGTAACTAATACTTACTAAACAAAATTATCGACGGTTACGACCACCGCCACGGCTATTACTGCGACCGCGAGAAGCACGTTCTTTGTAAGCTGAAGCCGCTTTTGCTTGCGATGCTAGAATTGATTCAACGGTTAGTTCCATTGGCTCTTTTGGTACAATGCCATCAGCAAAGGTACGCATACGTGGTGGAATTTCTAATTCAGCGGCTGTTGCACGTGGCATACGCTTAAAACGTGATAGGTAGAAAGCTTCTAGTTTCTCTCTCGCCCACTCTGTTTTCTTCAAGTATTTCACACTACTCGCAATAGACGGTTTAGTATTGAAACAGTTAAAACGCATTGCCGTGTCTAAAATTTCCCAACCGTAGTGATCGACGAGTTCGGTTAGCATTTTTTCAAGGCTCAAGCCATGAAGCGGATTATTTTGTAAAAGTCGCTGCTCTAGCGTTAATTCTTTTTCTTTTTTTGCTGGTTGAGCAGGTTGCTGTTGTTCTTGCATTACCTTTCCTAACGGATATTTACAGATATCTTTGTAGTATAAAGGCTACGAGCAAGAAGTTATAAACAATTTAATTTGTAATGGAATGAAATTTTAAAAGCGAAGGAAAGTATGACGAATAGTGGCAGTCAAAATATGTCTGTGGTGTTCGATTTGAATAGCACCGTCAATTCAACCTATTAATGAGATATCGTTGACAGTGCCGTTTTTATTATGCCGATTAAAAAATAACGTTAAATGTTATTCCCAATCAAGAATAACCTTACCAGACTGACCAGAGCGCATAACATCAAAGCCCTGTTGGAAATCATCAATCTTGTAATGGTGAGTAATGATTGGTGATAGATCTAAACCTGATTGGATTAAGGTTGCCATCTTGTACCATGTTTCAAACATTTCACGGCCATAGATACCTTTGATGATCAAACCTTTGAAGATCACTTGGTTCCAATCGATTGCCATGTCTGATGGTGGAATACCTAGCAGGGCAATTTTACCGCCGTGGTTCATGCTTGATAGCATGCTGTTAAATGCCGCAGGGTTACCCGACATTTCCATGCCCACGTCAAAGCCTTCTTTCATGCCAAGCTCTGCCATCACATCCATCAGGCTTTCTTTAGCTACGTTAACCGCACGGGTCACGCCCATTTTACGAGCAAGATCTAAACGGTATTCGTTCACATCCGTGATCACAACATAACGCGCACCCACATGTTTTGCTACAGCCGCAGCCATAATACCAATTGGGCCTGCACCTGTGATCAGCACATCTTCACCCACTAAGTCGAACGACAGTGCGGTGTGAACAGCATTACCAAACGGGTCGAAAATAGATGCAACATCATCTGAAATATCATCAGGAATTTTGAATGCGTTAAATGCCGGGATCACTAAGTATTCCGCAAATGCCCCTTCACGGTTTACACCCACACCAATGGTGTTACGGCATAAGTGAGTACGGCCACCACGACAGTTTCGGCAGTGACCACACGTGATATGGCCTTCACCCGAAACGCGATCGCCAAGAGCAAAGCCACGCACTTCCTGCCCCATCCCAACCACTTCACCGACATACTCATGACCAACAACCATAGGTACAGGGATCGTTTTTTGTGACCACTCATCCCAGTTGTAGATATGAACGTCAGTACCACAAATTGCTGTTTTCTTGATGCGGATAAGCAGATCGTTATGACCGACCTCAGGCTTATCTACTTCAGTCATCCAGATGCCTTCTTCAGGCTTTAATTTAGAAAGAGCTTTGATTTTCATTATATTAATCGCTTATTTCTTTAGGATACAACATGCTTTTCAGCGTCCATCTACCACTGCATGTTATTGAACCTTTGCCTTACCATGCAGTAGTAGCAATATGTTTTCGTCACATTGAATAACGTAAAGCTTAAATTAGATAATGCCCATCTCTTTACCCACTTCGATAAAGGCATCAATCGCTTTATCCAGTTGTTCTGGTGTGTGTGCTGCTGACATTTGCGTACGAATACGTGCTTTGCCTTTTGGTACAACAGGGAATGAGAAACCAACCACGTAAATGCCTTTTTCTAGGGCGCGCTCGGCAAACTCTGCCGCAATTTTTGCATCACCTAACATGATAGGAATGATCGCGTGATCAGCCCCTGCCATCGTAAAGCCAGCTTCTGTCATGCGAGTACGGAAATGCGCCGAGTTTTCCCATAAACGATCGCGAAGTTCGCCGCTTTCCGCTAATAAATCAATAACGCGATTTGAAGCAGAAACAATTGCAGGTGCTACTGAGTTAGAGAACAGGTATGGACGTGAACGTTGACGTAACCAGTCAATCACTTCTTTCTTACCTGCGGTATAACCGCCTGATGCACCACCCATCGCTTTACCTAATGTGCCGGTAATAATGTCGATACGATCCATAACGTTATGGTATTCATGCGTACCACGACCATTTTCACCCATAAAGCCAACTGCGTGAGAGTCATCAACCATCACTAGTGCGCCGTATTTATCCGCTAAATCACAAATCGCAGGTAGGTTCGCTACAACACCGTCCATTGAGAACACGCCATCAGTTACGATTAATGTATTACGCGCACCTGCTTCTTTTGCTGCAATTAATTGTTGCTCTAATTCTGCCATATCATTGTTGGCATAACGGAAACGCATCGCTTTACATAAACGTACACCGTCAATGATTGACGCGTGATTTAATGCATCAGAAATAATCGCATCTTCTGCACCTAAAATCGTTTCAAATAAACCCGTATTTGCATCAAAGCATGAGGTATAAAGAATCGTATCTTCCATACCAAGGAAATCAGACAGCTTACGCTCTAACTCTTTGTGCGCATCTTGCGTACCACAAATAAAACGTACAGACGCCATACCAAAACCGTGCTCATCCATCCCCTCTTTAGCCGCTTTGATCAACTCAGGGTGGTTGGCTAAACCAAGGTAATTGTTGGCACAGAAATTTAAGACTTCTTGACCCGATTGGATATATACCGCTGCTTTTTGCGGTGATGTGATCACACGCTCAGATTTGTATAACCCTTCACTTTTTACATCTTCAATTTGTTTTTGGATTTGGGTATAGAATGCAGAAGTCATGATGTCCCTCACAGTATTATTATGGTTAATGTTGGTTAGCGAAAATTAGCTCACAACATTCTCGTCACATGATATAAACAACTATCATAGCAACTATATCTGAATAAAAATCGTAGCTAGACCTTGTTTTAAGCTATTTGTATTCCTAAATCACAATTAATCCAATACAGATAACTACAAGCTAATATTGCCATTCTAAATCATGCTAAAAACAACTATTATCCCCTGCGATGGAAAATGATTAATGAACTGTAGGCACAAATAAATGGATACACATAAGCTCATCGCACTAATGCCAGATTTAGCCACCTTCATCGTTATTGTAGATGAAGGCAGTTATACTGCCGCTTCACGCAAATTAGGTGTTACGCCATCCGCACTCAGTAAACAAATCGCACGGTTAGAAAAAGCCTTATCGGTAAAGCTGTTAGAACGTACAACACGCAAATTGATGATCAGTGAGTCGGGTAATCGTATTTATAAACAATGTACTCAGATGATTGATGCGGCTAAACAAGCAATTGAAATATCAAGCTCTGAGCATACTGTGCCCTCTGGGACTGTCACAATTGCAGCACCAAAAGCCTTTATGAATATTCTTCTTCAACCTTTAGTTAAACCTTTCTTAACACAATATCCGGAAGTAAATTTAAAACTAAAAGCCTGTGATGGTGATATTGATATTATCGCTGAAGGTATTGATGTGGTATTTCGTTTAACAGAAAGACCCTCTGAAGGCTTAGTACTAAAGAAAATTGGCAAAGTGAATCTGACGTTGTGTGCCAGCCCTAACTATATTGCCCAGCGTGGGATGCCAATACATCCGCGCGATTTGAAACATCACGATTGTTTATACCTTGGTGAAAATAACATCGATCACATATGGGATTTTGATAAGAACGGAGAACAAATAACCGTTGCTGTTTCTGGTCGATATACCGTCAATCACTCTCAAATGCGATTGAAAGGCGTAATAGATGATTTGGGTATTGGGATATTTCCTGACTTTGTGATTAAACACGATCTTGTTGCTGGTAAGGTGATCCAAGTGTTACCAGATTGGACTATTCGAGGCAATTATCACGGTGATATTGCACTGCAATACGCGCAAAGTAAGTTTATGCCAGCAAGAATTCGTGCAGTCATTGACTATTTTACGGCTCATTTGACTCTTTAATGAAAATTGAAGTTGAGTAATTTGCTCAATCTCTCCTTTTTGGCGTTAGAGTAATTATTTTAATAACAATTCATCGATTATTTTTTCGTGATGGTTGATACTCTATCATCACTAAGTAATTATAAATAAAAGCATTTTTATACAATTAGACGTTAGAAAATGCACTAATACATCAAGGATAGAGCATATGAATGCTAAAATTATCGAAAACCACGATGAGTTGATGTACTGGATGAATTTAGTTGAAAAAGAGTATGGACACTCAATTTTGATTAATACTTCGATTCATTTTGTATCTGGTACATATGAAGATGGCACCACAGGCCATGCGATTGAAATCACTAATGATCAAGAAGAGCTGATTGCACGCTCTCCAGTTAGCCTTGAACTAATGAATTTTGCCAATAAGATGCAATCAGTCGTTTCGGATCAAGGCGTACAAAGTTTAAAAGGCAATACGACTAGATTACATTAAAGATAAAATCCTATTTCCTTTTCTAAAGAATTCTAAAAAGCCACTAACCCAGTGGCTTTTTTGTTAGATGTAAAGCATGATTCAATGACTGATATGAAGTGATTACGATCTTTCAATTAGAAAAGTACGTATTAAGTGATTTGTAGCAAGGGGTCTTTCCAACACTATGAGTAAGAATAACAACAAAAGGCTCAGTATCCTTTTAAAGCTTAAGACCTACATTACACCGTATAAGTGGCGTGTAATTGCTGCTTTAGCTTCTCTTCTCACCACAGCCAGTCTAACACTCTCAATTGGTTACGGGGTTCGTATTTTGATTGATCAGGGGTTTGCCCAACAATCACTGACCGACCTTAGCCATGCCATTCAATTTATTATTGGCGTGACTATCTGTATCTCAGTTGGCACATATTTTCGTTTTTATCTCGTCTCTTCCGTTGGTGAGAGAGTGAGTGCTGATATCCGTCTTGCCGTATTTAACCATGTTATCTCACTACACCCTAGTTACTTTGAAACTAACAGTAGTGGCGACATTATGTCACGACTAACGACTGATACCACTTTATTGCAAAATATAATTGGCTCCTCATTTTCAATGGCCATGCGCAGTGCATTATTATGTTTCGGCGCCATAATCATGTTGTTTGCGACCAACTTTAAACTGACATTTATCGTTCTTGCTTCTGTTCCTTTTATATTGATACCTATTTTATTTTTCGGACGACGTGTACGCGCATTATCAAGAAAAAGCCAAGATACGATGGCTGATATTGGTAGCTATGCAGGAGAAGCCATTGAGCATATTAAAACAGTACAAAGTTTTAGTGCTGAGCAATATGAAAAGCAAGCTTTTGCGGAGGAAGTAGAAAAAGCCTATGAGGTGGGGCGACAACGAGTAAAACAACGCGCTATTTTAATAGCCGGTGTCATTGCCATCGTTTTTAGCGCAATTGCAGGCATGCTATATGTTGGTGGCAGTGATGTAATAAAGGGTGAAATGTCAGCTGGTGATTTAGGGGCTTTCGTTTTTTATGCCATCATGGCTGCATCATCAATGGCAAATATCTCAGAAGTGCTTGGTGAGTTACAAAGAGCAGCTGGCGCGACGGAAAGACTCATAGAAATCCTGCAAGTAAAAAGTGATATTTGTACGCCACATGATCACGAATCAATTGACTGTTCTCAGCCATCAGACATTCGTTTTAACAATGTGAGCTTTCACTATCCTTCTCGCTTAAATCATCCTGCTATCAATCAATTAAACTTAGTTGCTGAACAGGGTAAAGTGTTAGCTCTTGTAGGGCCTTCAGGTGCCGGTAAAACAACGCTTTTTGAATTACTTCAACGCTTTTACGATCCACAACAAGGTCAAGTTTTAATTGGTAATAAAGATATTCGTCAATTTGCTCCAAATGAACTTCGTCAACACATGGCACTCGTTCCTCAGCAACCTGCATTATTTAGTAATGATGTATTCCATAACATTCGTTACGGCAACCCAGATGCAACAGATGAAGAAGTGATTGAAGCGGCAAAAAAAGCCCATGCCCATGCGTTTATTGAAAAACTACCTAATGGTTATCATAGCTTCTTAGGCGAGCGAGGCGTGCGTTTATCTGGTGGTCAAAAACAAAGAATTGCGATTGCACGGGCTATCCTTAAAAACCCTAAAATTCTTCTACTTGATGAAGCAACCAGTGCGCTAGACAGTGAGAGCGAACACCATGTACAGCAAGCACTTGAAGAACTAATGAAAGATCGTACTACATTAATCATTGCTCACCGACTATCAACGATACAGCACGCAGATAAAATCGCTGTATTAGAGGGTGGCGAACTTATTGATGAAGGCGATCATGAATCATTACTTAAAAGCTGCGAACTCTACCAGCGCTTAGTCCATCTTCAGTTCAAGCATTTAAAATAAGACTATCTCGATATTACTTATTCACTCGTAATATCACTTCAATAGCCGACACTCCGTCGGCTGTTTCTTAGATCAATTTCAAAACCTTTTGGGCTATTCGCCTATATTTTGGTTTCACTTTTAAAATATATGCAAAGCACTTCGTTAAAATCTATTTAATTATGAAACAGTAAGCTCTAAAGTATGGCTACAGCCTTGTAATATGTATGGAATTTGCGATGGAAAAGTATATTGGCCTAATGTCTGGCACTAGCATGGACGGTGTTGATGCTGTGTTGGTTGAAATAGATAACACTAAAATCACCCTATTAGGCAATTATGACCACCCAATGCCGAGTGATTTAAAGCAAGCATTACTCGACGTTTGTATTGGACAGTCAACCAATCTCCTAGCCATTGGCGAGCTTGATCACCGTTTAGGCCATTTATTTGCAGATGCAGTAAATGGATTACTTGAGAAAACAGCTACCTCAGCAGAGAGTATCAAAGCCGTTGCCAGTCACGGTCAAACCGTTTTCCATGCTCCCGATTCACCCTATCCTTTTACCATGCAATTAGGTGACGCCAATATCATCGCTGCTAACACAGGGATTACTACCGTTGCTGATTTTCGCCGTAAAGACATGGCATTTGGCGGTCAAGGTGCGCCATTAGTGCCTGCATTCCACCAGCAACTATTTAGCGATAAAAACATTAATCGTGTCATTTTAAACATTGGCGGTATTTCCAATATAACCGTTCTGACACCGAATAAACCCGTAATAGGTTTTGATACTGGTGTTGGCAACATGTTAATGGATGCATGGATCAACCTACACCTTCAACAAAGCTATGATAAAAATGCACAGTGGGCATTATCAGGAAAGGTTAACTCAAAGCTATTAGCTAACCTACTCAGCGAACCTTACCTATCACTATCTGCACCGAAAAGTACTGGACGAGAATTGTTTAACTTGCCTTGGTTAGAGCAACATTTATCAGGTTTAACCATTAAGCCTGAAGATGTACAGGCAACCTTAGCGGAATACACTGCAGTAACCATTGCCAACGATGTAAGAAAAACAGCGCAAGATACGCCCGATAACATGCCTAATGAGTTATTAGTGTGTGGTGGCGGAGCCCATAACCCATTAATAATGCGTCGTTTAACAGAACTGCTAATTGATTGGACAGTGACGACCACCAATGAGCGTGGTGTCGATAGCGATAACATGGAAGCAATGGCATTTGCATGGCTTGGCTATCGCACGCTACATGGATTATCAGGTAATTTACCCGAAGTAACTGGCGCATCACGATTAACCACATTAGGTGCAATTTACCCTGCGCCGTGATTTCTGACGCTGACCTAAAATAACGAAGAAACAATCTGTTATACTCATTGCCATCTTTAAAAACCACGCTTTTCAGTGGTTTTTAACATGGCACACGCTAAATTGAAGACAGATCTAATATGAATACAATGAACAATAATGCGTTAGATTCCGATCATATTTGCGCAAAAGATTTGAACCAAATCGCCCTAATTTCATGTTCAACTCAATATGATGAACAAAGCGTCAATAACGTGGTTGATACTTTTATTGCCCATGGTTACATGGTTACCACCAAATATTTAAACCAAGTGATTTCCGACATCGGTTATGTGAATACAGATCAAGAACGAGCAAATAACCTTATTGCCGCTTTACTGGATCCTACGATTGATGTCCTATGGTTCTTCCGTGGTGGTGGTGGCGCGTTAAACCTCTTGCCATTTTTGCACGCTTACAAGATACAGTTGCAGGAAATAAAACCAAAAATGATTGTTGGTTTTAGCGATGTTACAGCTATCCATAGTTTTATTAATAACGAATTAGGCTGGCAATCAGTCCATGCTGTGAACGCCTCAACCAATCAAGCGACCAACGGCGGTAATGAGCAACCTATTCCTGATTTAAAAACCTTAATAAATGACGGGGTGAGCTACAACAACGTATTGCCTCTCAATGATTTAGCTAAGAGCGCATCTGTATCGGGTCAGCTTATCGGTGGTAATCACACATTAGTTTCAGCCACCTTTGGCACACATTACCAACCTGATTTTTCAAATAAAGTCCTACTGCTGGAAGATATTGGCGTTACTTACCGCCAGCTTGATCGCTATCTTCAGCAATTACTGTTCTTAAAAGACTTTGACGTTAATGCGATTGTGTTTGGTCAGTACTACAACATGGATCCTAACGATCAAGACCGTCTAATGTATAAACATGTGCTTGAACAATTTGCTAAACAACTTGGCAAACCCGTGTATTACTTCCCTTTTATCGGTCACGGTAAATATAACCAACCGGTTATTTTTGGTCGTCAAGTTTCGTTACAGCGTCACGAATTAAACGAGCATGGTATGCCATCTGATTACTGTAATTTGACGCAAAATTAAGACATAAAAAAACGGTGAGAGGCTATCAACCTTTCACCGTTTTTTCTAAGCGAGAGTGAATTACTTCGCTTGTGCCTTCAAGAATTTCTTCACTTTCTTCATTGCCATTTGGCGCTTAAGAGGTGATAGATAATCAATGAATAGAATACCTTTTAGGTGATCAATTTCATGCTGTAATGCGATAGCAAGGAAATCATCACGCTCAAGGTGAATATCATTACCATCACGATCAAGCGCTGTTAATTCGATTTTTTCAAAACGCTCTACATCTGCGTAGTAATCAGGAACAGATAGACAACCTTCTTGACCAACAACAGGATTTTCACCACGAACAATCTTAGGGTTTACGAATACCTGTGGCTCGTTGCGCTCTTCAGATAAGTCGATAACAATGATAGATTCTTTACGGCCAACTTGAGGTGCCGCTAAACCGATACCATTACCCGTTTCGTACATGGTATGAAGCATGTCATCAATCAGCGTTTGAATGTGCTCAGCTTTCACGTCTACAACATCTTCTGCTTGAACGCGTAGCTTTGGATTTGGTTCGGTTAAAATTTCTAAAACTGCCATTTTCTCTCTACTTACTTAATGGTGTTAAATACCTTGCTGGGTCGTAACTTATCAGATAGGCGCTAACTCTCAAAGTGATAATTCATATCGATACTTTATGACTAATAAATTACAGAAAATAGCGTGTAAAAAACAATCGTTTTTTTCAATTAGACTGATAGGCAGTATTAATAGGTAGGATAATTTTTTAAATATTGGCAGCCCAATATTCACCATGTTCATTATCAAATGCACGTAGTAAGCTTTTATAAAGCATGATTTTTTCAATCGGTTTCGATACATAATCATCCATACCGACACTTAAACAACGTTTCTTCTCTTCCTCCATGACGTTTGCTGTTAAGGCTATGATGATAGGTCGAGACATTGACGGCATCTTTCTAATTAATTCTGTCGCCTCTAATCCCCCCATATTAGGCATTTGACAATCCATTAATATCACATCGGCGGTATTTTCTATCATATACTCAACCGCCTGTACCCCGTCATTAACAATGGTGATGTTTTTCAAACCAAATGCGGTTAAAAATGCCTTAATTAATTGTTGATTTACCATACTGTCTTCAACCACTAAAATCTTACGATCTTCATACATGCTAAGATTAGTGATTAATGCATGATCTTCGCCATTTTCATTTCTCTGAATATCCGATTGTTTTAGTGGAATATCGAACCAAAACTCTGTGCCATTACCAATCGTACTTTCTACCTGTAATTTTGCTGACATTAATCGACATAAGCTGTTAGATATAGATAAACCAAGCCCTGTTCCACCAAATTGGCGAGAAATAGAGCCATCAGCTTGGGTATAAGAATCAAAGATAAATGCGAGTTTTTCTTCAGCAATGCCAATCCCCGTATCTTTCACTTTAAAGCGCAGCCATTGAATATGTTTATCGTTATATTTTTTTAATTCTTCGCACTGCTGCTCAGGCGGTTCTCGCTTTTCAACCACTAATGTCACAGAGCCTGTATGGGTAAATTTAACCGCATTACCAATAAGATTAATCAGAATTTGTCTTAATCGACCTTCATCTGCAGTATAGCTATCTGCCAACCCCTCACCTATTTCTGTTGATAATTGTATTTTTTTTATCTTGGCTTGATGGATAAATGGAGTCGCACAGCTATGCACAAACGGCTTTAAATTAAATGGCGTCATGTGTAATTCCACATTACCCGACTCTAGTTTAGAGTAATCCAATATTTCATTAATAATAACTAACAATGAATAAGCCGACTCTTTGATATAACCAATCTGCCGTTGTGATTCTTGATCTAAATTTCGCTCTTCTAAGCATTGTACAAAGCCAAGGACTCCATTCATTGGCGTTCTTATTTCATGGCTCATATTCGCCATAAATTCGGCTTTTATTTTTATTGCTTCGCTTAAATCGTTGGCCTGCTCTCGTAATTTTCTATTTAAGCCTTGTAGCTTGCTTTCCGTATTGTAAATACACTCATCAGCTTTTTTTAATTCACTGGCTAATAATGACACCTCCCCTTCTGCATCTTCAACTTCCGCAATATTCACACCACCCGAACCAATTTTAGGAAGTTGACCAATCAAAAACGTTAGTGGTCTTGTCACTTTGCGGTACATGTACACTAAAATAAAGATAATAAAAAACAAGAACGGGAGAATAAAAACAAAAAGCTGTATTAATATCGTCCGAATAATGTCAGCCGAACTGTAATATATAACGTAATTAAAAATATTATCGCCATTAAAAGATACTGGATAAGTAAGGGTATAGTTCCCATCATAAATAGATAAACCAGGGGCTTGTGCTAATGGTGTATAAGTGTTGCCATCATTCTTCTCATAAAAATGGATTAAATCCCCATCTAAATCATACAATGATAAAGAGAGTATTTTTTTATGGGTTTCTAATGAGCGATTTAATTCTATCGATGTTTCTGTATCTTTATAAATAGCGGCATCAATGATTAATGGTGAAAAGGTATTCATCATTACTTTAATGTCTTTGACGACTCGCTGGGTATTATTGTAATAACTAATATATAGCGCGGTTAACATCACACACAGTAGAACACTGCTCATTACCAGCGCTATTTTACTGAATAAACTCGTTTTATGGTACAAATGATGCACATCAATATCATGTGATATCTTGGCGTTTAATCGCTCATTCTTTCCATTTTTAAGACAATTATCGTCCAATTTATTTTTCATCATTAACCCTTTAGATAATATTACTTCTCTATGGGTAGTCCTTTTGCAGACCAATCTAACCATGAACCATCATAATGAGCGACATTAAATCCAGCTTGTTTAAATAAGAAATAAGATAACGTTGAAGCCGTACCTTTATTACAGTATGTAATTGTTTTCTTGTTATTATCTAATTTACTTAATATGTCAGACAATTCTGATTTAGGTTTTAAGATTTTTTGACCATCTGCATTAGTCGTAAAAAACTCATTCAACTCGATATATTTAGCTTTAGGTATTCGACCATATTTATCAGTCACGGATTTTTTCCCTAAATATTCATCATATGTGCGGCTATCATAAAGCTCATAATTAGGGTTATGGACAGCGACTTTTGCTACTGTCGTACTCGCATAAATATTCGATTTTAAGACAGGAACAAAATCAGACTTAGGTAATCTATTTGCTGTTTGGGACAAAGCATTATGTTGTTGCCATGCATTCAATCCGCCATTGAGTATGGCGACATTTTTCACGCCATATAGCTCTAATACCCAAAATAAGCGTGACGCATGCATAAGCTCACCTTGATCATAAACAATTATCTTGGTGTCTTTTGTTACCCCTTTTTTACGTAAAAGAGGGGCAATAGTGACCTTATTTTTAACGTAATAAACACCGTCTTTGATAACGTAAGTATCATCCACAGGAAAACTGATTGCGGTAGGTATATGGCCTTTATCATAATCTTCTTTCGCACGGGCATCGAAAATCACAACAGGCTGTTTATCTGCAATCTGCGCTTTTAACCAATCAGGCTCTGCGACCATATCTTGCTGTGCAAAGGCATTACTACTCAATAACGCCCAAGTCATAAACATAAAAGATGCTACGAATTTCGAGAGATCTCGCCTTTGAATCATTCTTGCCATCCTTATCACCCTGCAATACTGAATTTTATCAACACACAATCAAGTGACTTACCTAAAAACAGAGCAATTAACCAGCCAATTTATCAAACAGGCAACTTATTGATTTATCAGGTAATTAAGTCTTATTAATTAAAACTGTTATTCTCAAAATGCATTTTGCAAAGCATATTTGCGCTTTATGGCTAATTTTTTAGACATAATCATTGAATAAAAATAGTGTTTTATATCAATATGATATTTATCTATATCTTCGTTTTATTACCTTTCATAAGTATAGGATGATTACCAATAGATATTTGTTTTATGCTGTTTTAGAATATTATTTTATCGGAAGTCTTTATGATGAATAAGAAGCCCGACCGTAAAACGGCGATGTTGAGTATAATCAGCCAAGTAAAAGAACAATTTCCTCTTTATGATGAAAGTACGTTTGTCTGTGGCCCTGATAACAAATGCGTCGGTTGTCCTAAAAAATTGTTAGAGCTCGTTGATACTGATTTAACCTATTGGGAATCCGCTATTTCACGAGGTGAAACACCGCAATTTGATGAGATCCGTCGATTTGGCAAACTTTGTAATAATGTCCGCCGCGCATTAGTGAGAAACAACATCATTAGTAACTAGTTGCTTTTGTCTTCTCTGCCTGACTACATACAGCTGATTGTTAAGCGTGGTATAATATGTACGTATTTGCGTTAGTTAGTGCGCCGCATTAGCTATTTAATGATTTATTTTGAGATTCTACATGCCATTCTCTAAGCTTGGATTAAACGATTCTATCGTTAAAGCCGTAACCGAAATGGGTTACACCTCTCCTACTCCTATTCAAGAAAAAGCCATTCCTGTTGCACTAACCGGTAAAAACTTGATGGCAGCAGCACAAACAGGTACGGGTAAAACCGCCAGTTTTGTACTGCCTATTCTACAAATGCTAGATGATGGCACCAAAGTTCGCGCAAAACGTATACGTGCACTCATTCTTGCGCCTACACGTGAATTAGCCGTTCAAGTAGAAGACAATATTAAGCAATACAGTAAGCACTTAAATTTAACGTCAATGGCAATGTACGGTGGGGTTGATTACGAACCACAGAAACGTCGCTTAATTGAAGGTGTCGATATTCTTGTCGCCACTCCCGGTCGTCTATTAGATATGTACACTAAGCGTGCAATCCACTTTGATGCCATTGAAATTCTTGTACTTGATGAAGCTGACCGTATGTTAGATATGGGCTTTATTGAAGACATTAATAAGATTGTTGAGCGTTTACCTGTTGATCGTCAAAACATGCTGTTCTCTGCAACGCTTTCTGATCAAGTACGCTTTCTTGCAAAAACAGCGGTGCGTAATCCCATTGAAATCTCAGTTGCAAAAGATGCTTCTGCTGATCCAAAAATCGATCAATGGCTTGTTACTGTTGATAAAGACATGAAATCAGCACTGCTGAGCCATTTGATCCAAGAACAAAAGTGGGATCAAGCATTAATCTTTATCGAAACTAAACATGGTGCAGCAAAACTGGTTACCCAATTAGAAAAGCGTGGCATTTCCGCTGAGTCTTTCCACAGTGGTCGTAGCCAAGCCGTACGTTCTCAATTACTGGAAGATTTTAAAAACGGTAAATTGCAATATCTTATTGCCACTGGCGTCGCTTCGCGTGGTATCGATATTGAGCAACTGACTCGTGTTGTTAACTACGATCTGCCGTTCCCACCAGAAGAATATGTTCACCGTATTGGTCGTACGGGTCGTGCAGGAGCATCGGGTGAAGCGATTTCATTTGTTTCACGCGATAACTTTAAAAATCTATGCATGATTGAAAGCCTACTTGGTCATTTGATCACACGTAAAGAAATCGAAGGTTTTGTACCGAAAAAAGACGTACCGGTTTCGGTTTTAAACTATAAGCCTAAGTTTAAAAAACCAATGACATCTCGTGACGGTGATAGCGAAAATTCTGAGCGTCAACCTCGTCGCGATACACGCTCGAAAAGCAATGCACCACGTGGTGAAAATACAAAATCAACTAAGCCTAAACGTCGTAAACCAATTACTGATCGTGATACGGGCATTCCACGTAACCCACGAAATAAAGCGAAACCTGCTCAGTAAACACAACGTTAAATTTTAAGCAAAAAAATGGCGAGATGGACTGAATATACTTTCTAATAAAGTGTATTCAATACATCCCGCCATTTTTATATCTGTCGTTATATTACGCTTTTGCTGTATCTAGTTCTGTTGCCGAGTTTTGCTCTGGACGCTTTAATATCGCGTAAGAAATACCCGTTACTAATGTACCTGCAATAATTGCAACAAGGTAAAGTAGTGGCGGTGTGATGGCGTTAGGGATCAACAGTACAAACAGACCACCATGTGGAGCCATTAGTTTTGCACCAAATAACATCGACAATGCGCCTGTTAATGCGCCACCTAGCATACAGCATGGAATCACACGCATAGGATCGCGCGCTGCAAATGGAATCGCACCTTCAGAGATAAAGCATAAACCTAATACGAAAGAGGCTTTACCCGCTTCATTTTCACTTGCTGCAAATTTACGTTTTGCAAGGAACGTTGCTAAACCCATGCCCATTGCTGGTACCATACCTGCAGCCATTACCGCAGCCATTGGCGCATAAGTATGTGACGCTAATAAACCCACACCAAAGGTGTAAGCTGCTTTATTCACTGGCCCACCAAGGTCAAAACACATCATACAACCTAAAATCACACCTAAAAGCACAGCATTTGCAGAGCCCATTGTATTTAGGAAGTGGGTTAATCCTTCCATTGCTGCCGATACTGGACCACCAACAATGTAGATCATTACAAGACCGGTAATTAAACTCGCCACCAGCGGAATGATTAAAATAGGTTTTAATGCATCCATTGATTGTGGCAGTTTCACTTTTTCGGCTAAGAATTTTGCACTGTAACCTGCGAGGAAACCTGCAACAATACCGCCTAAGAATCCCGCACCTGTCGCACTTGCTAACATACCGCCAATTAAGCCAGGTGCTAGGCCTGGGCGATCTGCAATGGAGAAAGCGATAAAGCCAGCTAATACAGGAACCATCAATGCAAAGGCAGATTCACCACCAATTTTCATTAAGGCCGCCGCTAATGTGCCCTGCTCTTTAAATGCCTCGATACCAAAAACAAACGACAGTGCAATAGACAAACCACCGGCAACAACTAATGGCAACATGTAAGATACACCTGTCATTAAGTGTTTATAAACGCCTGCTTTTTCTTCTTTCTTCTCGCTATTTTCTTTAACGGTATGTGTATAAGGCGTTGCTTGTTCAAACGCCTTCTCTATTTCTTGGGCTGTTTTCTTTAGTGCCAATCCAGTACTGGTTTTATACAGTGCTTTGCCATTAAAACGCGATAAGTCGACATCAATGTCGGCGGCGATAATCACTAAGTCAGCAGCTTCAATTTCATCGGCTGTTAACTGGTTTTTAGCACCAACTGAACCACGTGTTTCAACTTTAATCTCATAACCTTGACGTTTAGCTTCGGTCTCTAGCGCTTCAGCTGCCATAAACGTATGCGCAACACCTGTTGGGCACGCGGTGATTGCGACAATCTTTTTCTTGGTCGATATCGCTTGAGTTGCCACACTTTCAACCGTCAGTTCTGATGCCAATTCAACCGCTTTTTGTAGCCACGCGGTTGGGTTTTCCATGCAAGCGGTAACATCTGCACGAAATACTCGCTTACCAATAAAACGTTGCTCATCAATGGCGAGATTTTCATTAGCGGCAATCACAATACAGTCAGCTTGTTCGATCTGTAGTTGTGTCAGCATATTGGTTGCTTTTAACGATGTATGGCGCTCAATATTGGCTTGCCATTTTAATTCGGCGGCGGCTTTTTCAAGTAAACCGGTAGCAATTAAGCTTGTTGCGATACCGCTTGGACATGCGGTAATAATACTAATATTCATTATTCGACCTCTGCACTTTTCACGTTATATTTTTATGTTGTTATGAAAGCTGAACGTTTTCTTCGATTGCTTTGACTGCGTTTATATCATCAACGCCAACACCCACTTGTGTGACCGCATACGCTGATAGCGCCGTTGCAAAACGTAATGTCTCTGATTTTGTCCAATGCTGTAGATGCCCCCAACACATACCTGCAACTAAGGTATCACCTGCACCAACAGTACTAACTACCGTCATTTTAGGCGGCTCGGCACGTAACCAACCTTCATGATTGCGCCACATCACTCCTTTCGCACCCAGTGACACCACTACATTTTCAATGCCTTTAGTAGTAAGCTGCTCTGCCACTTCAATGATTTCTTCATCGCTGTGTAATTCGCATTTTGCCCAGTCCGCTAATTCTTCATCATTCGGTTTCACCAACCATGGTTTTGCGTCTAACCCTTCAGCAAAAGCCGCTTTACTGCTATCAAACAACACCTGCTTACCTTGCTGTTGAAGTTGCTCAATCCATTTCGCACATTGCTGGGTTGAAATTCCACGGGGTAAACTACCTGCGATAACAAAAACATCATGGCTATTTGCCAGTTCAAATAATGTCGCTTCAAATTTCGCAATGTCAGTAGCATTTACTTCAACACCGGGGAAGTTTATGTCGCTGACTCGCCCATCTTGCTCAACCAATTTAACGTTAATACGTGTTGCGCCTGCGACCCTGACAAATTTATCAGTAACGCCAATCTGTTCAAATAACTGACAAAAACCGTCTTGATTTTCACGGCCTAATAATCCCGTTACCGTTACTTCCGCACCTAATTCCGCGAGTACTTTTGCAACATTAACGCCTTTACCTGCTGGATGAAGTGAACCTGAATCCACCACATTTACCGTACCGGCAGTAAGAGATGATAGGTGCCCAGTTAGATCCAAGGCAGGATTTAACGTCACGGCGACAACTTTAAGTGACGGTTTAATTTCTGTTTCGCTCATTATTTTCACCCTTAAAGTTTCTCGCCTAAACCATCGGCAATAGCTTGTCCGATCGCCGTTAGTGCTTGTTCAGCATCACTACCACTGGCTGTAAATTTCAATTCGTTACCACATTTAACACCAAGCCCAATCACTTTCATTAAGCTCTTTGCATTAACCGCTTTGCTGCCGCCAGAAACATTAACGACTTGTATATCTGCATCAAACTTCTTGGTGGTATTAACCAGCATTGCCCCCGGACGAGCATGTAAGCCATGCGGGTTTTTAATCGTAAATATTGCGCTATTGCCTTCTAATTGAGTTTGAGAAAGCACTGCACACATTTGCTCTGGGCTTGATGACAAAAACGCATCAACCGTTTGGCTGTAAATCAGCTGAGTAAGTCGGTCAATATTGGCAATATAGCTACTGTTTTTCGCCGCAATAACAATTACCCCTTTAACTGGATGATTGTGCTCTTCAAAGATTACTGATGGTGTCACAATAGCAATCGCTGTTCGCTCAACCTCTTGATTGCAACTTATTAACCACAATCCCTGACCTAAGTAACTCGGCTCTTTTGCGACAACATCCGCCACCATTTGCTTGCTCGCAAAGCCTTGATGCTTTATTAAACCGGCAGCAACCGCGCTTAGCTGTAATAAATCAGTTGCTGGAAAATCTTTTAAAACAAGTTGAGCATTGCATTCTGCTTCCGATTGCTCTGAACCCATTAAAATCGTAATAACTTCATCTGCTGAATCACAACGCTTTAATTTCTCATCGATACCATCTGCTGACAGCACTTTGGTTAATTGCTTTAAAATCTCAAGGTGCTCATCGGATTTAGCAGCGATCCCAATGGCTAAATAAACAGTTTGCCCCTCGCCCCAGTCTACGCCTTGAGGAAAATGATGAACCTTTACACCTGTTTTATTAACAAGATTTCGCGTCTCTGTTGTACCGTGTGGGATCGCTATACCATTACCAAGATAGGTTGAGTTTTGGGCTTCACGCGCCAACATACCATTGACGTATCCCGTTTTAACTAAGCCTTCTGACTCTAACTCTGATGCCAGTACTTTGATTGCATCTTGTTTATTGTTTGCTGATTTACGCAAAGCAATATCGTGTTTTGATAATGACAACATCTCTAACTCCGATAGTATCGAATCTTATTCATATTGGCTGAATCGTTTCAGCAAATGGGCAAATTAAAAGTTTCAGTCGAATTATGGGAACATTTTATACCTATAGATTCTGCTGAAACCTTTCAGCTTGAATACTGAATCGTTTCAGCTTAAATTACAATTGATCAACGCATAGCGATTATTAGATCTATGATGAGACGCACAAATTGGCCTTAAATCTATATCTAGTGTTATGAAATAAGGATAGGAATTGCTATTTATAGCAAAACGCGCTGCGCAAACAGCTTTAAATGGAAGTATCAACTGATGACATTGAATGAAATTGCCAAACTTGCTGGTGTATCAAGAACCACAGCTAGCTATATTATTAACGGTAAAGCTGAGCAATATCGAATCAGTAACAAGACACAACAAAAAGTCCTCGCTGTGGTTAATGCGCACAATTATCGCCCCAATCACGCGGCGTCTTCCCTTCGTGCAGGAAGTAGTCAATCGCTAGGTTTGATCATCCCCGATCTCGACAATACGAGCTATGCAAAGATTGCTAAGTTACTAGAATTGAATGCTAGAACTGCAGGTTATCAAGTTATTATCTCGTGTAGTGATGATGATCCTGTCACTGAAGTAGACGTCGCAAATCTATTATTAAGTCGTAAATTAGACGCACTTATTGTTGCGAGTGCCCTTCCTGCTGATAATGAGTTTTACAAAAAAGTACAGGCAAAAGGTACCCCTGTTATCGCCATTGATCGCGCGTTAGATGACGAATACTTTGCATCCGTTATCAGTGAAGATCTTGATGGTGCCTATGCATTAACGAACGCATTATTAGATCAACCTATTTCATCGATCGGCTTAATTGGCGCCGTTGCGGAACTGGGTGTTTCTATTGAGCGAGAGCAAGGTTTTCAAGCTGCAATCAACAATCACCCTAAAACAATGAATGTTAGCCTTGCCTATGGTGAGCAATTTAGCCAACACCATGGTGCACTAATTGCTCAACAATGGCTTGATGAAAACTGTTTTCCTGAAGCTATCCTTGCCACTTCTTATACCTTGTTTGAGGGTATTCTAGATTGTTTGTTAAAGTATCCCGATGTAATGGCAAAAACATACTTGGCAACCTTTGGTGATAATCGATTACTTGATTTTTTACCCAATAAAATCCAATCACTCCCACAGCAATTCGATTTAATTGCTGATCATGCGCTACAACTCGCCCTCTCTGCAATTCAAGGTCATTATCAGCAAGGCGTTGAAGTCGTACCAAGAAAAGTGATCCGCCGATAAATAAGTATCCACTACAAAATAACAGCATAATTTTTAGTAACCCGTTAGATACTCGATACCTACAACACATAAATAGGTGGATAGACTATGATTTTAATCGCATAATCACAGCAAGTAATTACCTAACTTTATGGCACGCTATGTATCTTCGTTTTAAAAATTTGCTGTTAACGCACGCACAATTTTCTCATGCCCTTCGTGTCACTATGGCTATCGCATTTAGCTTGGTCTTTTATCACTTTATTCCAGTACCTCATTCAATGTGGGGACCAGTCACAGTCGCAGTGGTGTTAATGCAGCCTTATGCAGGCGTGATCAAACAAAAAGGCTTTCAACGTGTAGGTGGGACATTACTCGGCGCCATTTTAGGTTTAGTTACTGTCTTTTTTCCACAAAACCTCGTTGCATTTATTCCTATTTGGATACTAACCTGGTGTTTTTTACTGTCGCTTAAGTCACATGGTAAAAATACATATATCTTTTTCTTAGCCGTAATGACGCTGATCATCGTGGCATATCAAGGTAACAGTGCCCAAGAAGTCTCTGTTGCATTATGGCGAGTCACTAATATCATTATTGGTAGTTTGATCGCGATGTCTTTTTCAATGCTCTTCCCTATTCGCGCTAAATATTCATGGGATATGCTATTTAATCAAAACATGCATGATTTACGTCAGCTTTATCAAGCACATGCATCAGCCCATATACCAAGTATTAAGATCCTAGCGCGGATCAAAAACCAAGTGAATGAACGCCAAATAAAAATGATTAGTTTGCTGGCGAATGTACAAAAGGAAAACCCAAAGTCAACAGGACACTATAAAGCGATTGTAACGATTCAAAGTTCAATGATTAGCTTAATTGAACAACTCATCGAAACCCATTGGAGCTCAGATATCGGTCGCCGTAAGTTATTAGAGCAAACAGGATTGAAAAACTATCAGCAGCAAATAGTGTTGATTTTAAATCAATTAGCCGATGATAAAGATCTTAATATTGAACTGCCGGACATTCATCAACTAAAACAGATGGCATTACAAATATCACAACCAAAAGACTCGATTTTATTGGGCCCTTATGGTTATCTATGGCTAACACGTCAATTGGTTTATCGTTTAGATGAGTTAATTGTGCAATTGAAATTAATTAAGAATACAAAACCTTATCATGATGATACGAATGGTGAATAATCGGTTTTGATAACAATTTTGACACTTGCATTATGTCTAAATAAAGAAATGCCAAACGGTAAACAACAACGTAAACTGACTCAATAATATATTTACAGCTATGTCGGGAGAATCAGCAATGACTCATAAAACGAAAACAATGGAAGTACCTGTAGCCATCGCCGATCGAGTACAGGCTTTAATTGATGCTTTTGAAGCCAAACAAAAGTTTAATGCTAAGCAGAAAGAAATAGTAAACAACTTCCTTGCTATGGATGGTTTGAGTTGTGAAATGGCCGTTTATAGCCTACCTCAAGCAGAATTAATGGATACATTACGCTTTGCTTATGAGCTCTCAGGTACGAACAGTAAATTTGTCACCAGTATTTTGACGCTAACCCGTGAAAACCCGAAAAAAGTTTTATCTGACGCTCAACGCGCTTCAGCAAAAAGCTTGTTATTTAACCTAATCAACGATCCTTCTGTTGTTTCTGCTATGCAAGAAATGGATTAATTCAGCCTATTTTCTTTATAAAATACAAAATATAACGGCATGGTTAAAATTAACCATGCCGTTTTTAATTCTATAGCACTAGCTATTTAGCATTAGCTCAACATATAACGTGAGTGACACCTTGCTCTTGTAACCATGAACTAAAACGTGGTGAGTCTTCAATAAAACGACTGTATACCAAGCACGGCTTATTCGAGTTTCCAACCGAGGTTAATAACATTTTCACTAACAAAAGTAGCGCGTCGTTTTGTGCATCCGACATGTAGTTTAGCGATGTATTCTCAATATCTTGACCAAGAGTAAATTGCGCTAATTGCTCAACATCAACAATAAAACCATCAAAATACTGCAAGAATGTTTCTGCTAATAATGCATTAGAAGGGACACTACACATCATAAAGACTTTTAAATCATCAGCACCGCGACATAATCCTTGCTCAGCCAATAAATCAATCACTGTTGCCGCTTCACTGAACGTACGAACAAACGGTACAACAAGTTCGATATTTTTCGCATCAAGGCGTGCGCGTTTAATCGCTTCACATTCTAGCTCAAACTCTTTTCGGTAATCGGCATGACCTAGTCGAGATGCACCACGTAATCCCATTGCTGGGTTAATTTCGTCTGGCTCTACTTCCGCACCTAATAAATGGCTACGAGAATATGAGTTATCACTGGTTAAACATACTTTTAACGGCGCATCACCTTGTGTGGCTGCCGCTGCAATTAATAACTGGCTAAGTTTGGTTACAAATAACTCAGCGACAGGCGTTTGATTATCGGTTTCTAGCGCATCAAAAATAGCCGCTGTCGTTTCAGTAGAAAGTGATTCAGGCTTTGTAACAGCACAAGGGTGAACACCAATATCATGAGCAATAAGATCATCGAGTGAGACAATCCCCACCTCACCACTTTCAAGTCCAGTTAACTGCACTGATGACGTCAACATTGCAGTTAACGTTAATTCATTTTCAGTTGTCATAAAACACCAATACTTCCTTGTTAATAAGACGAGTATTTAAATAAATCGTCATCTAAACCCTGTGTATTCAAAAATACATTAAACACCATTGCTGTATATCGACCTTACTTTGTGTTGAATTATGAGGCAAGAACTAAAGCTAATTACTGATAACTTATTCATATCAATCAAACTTTAAAGTTCGATCATTTCTTGATTACAAAATCATCATTAGTTTTCAATCGTAGTCATAGGATGGTTAGAAAGCTAAGTGATATCACAAGTTTGGTTTATTAAAATCGATTTTTGGGATATCTTAGCGGTGTTATTACAGAGATCCCCAAGGTAGGCAAACATATTATGCCAATGAAAACAGATGAACTTCGCACCGTGAGTTTAGGCTTGATGCCAACTCCTGCTGAAATTGAAGCAACATCACCAATGACTGATGAAATTGCGGCGCATGTAGACCACTCTCGCAAACAGATTGAAGCAATTTTAACGGGTCAAGATTCCCGTTTACTGGTGATTGTTGGGCCATGTTCTATACATGATACCGATGCCGCAGTTGATTATGCGAAACGCCTTGTTGCTGTACAAGAAACATATAAAGACCAATTGTTTATCGTAATGCGTACCTATTTCGAAAAGCCACGCACTGTTGTTGGCTGGAAGGGTTTAGTTACTGATCCACATTTAGATGGCAGTTTAGATTTAGCAACTGGTTTAAAAAAAGCACGCAAACTATTAATTGATATTAACTCGCTAGGCTTACCTACTGCGACTGAATTCCTCGATATGATCACTGGTCAATACCTTGCTGACCTTATCAGTTGGGGAGCCATTGGTGCGCGTACTACCGAATCTCAGATCCACCGTGAAATGGCGTCAGCCCTGTCATGTCCAGTTGGCTTTAAAAACGGCACTGACGGTAATACCAAAATTGCGATTGATGCTATTCGCGCCACACGTGAATCTCACCTTTTCTGCTCACCGGCAAAAAATGGACAAATGACAATTTACCGTACTTCCGGTAATCCTTACGGTCATATTATTTTACGTGGCGGTAAAATGCCAAACTACCACGCTGAAGACATCGCAACAGCATGTGAGGCATTAGCCGAGTTTGAATTACCACAGCGATTAATTGTCGATTTTAGTCATGGTAATTGCCAAAAACAGCATAAACGTCAATTAGATGTTGCTGCTGAAATTTGTGAACAATTGAAAAATGGTAGCCATTCAATTGCGGGCATCATGGCAGAAAGCTTTATTGAAGAAGGGAATCAAGCGGTTATTGAAAACAAACTTGATGAGCTTGTTTACGGCAAATCTATTACTGACCCTTGTATTCATTGGAAAGACACGCTTAAGATGCTCGATATGCTAGCGGATGCTGTTAAAACAGCACAACGCTAAAATATCAATAAAAACAATTTGATGATATATAATACCGAGATAGAAAGAGAGGCATAGATTGCTTCTCCTTCATTAATAAACGGTATACTATTCGTGTTAATGTAGATGGGAAATATTCCCTTAGACTTATGATAAGAGGCCATAAACATGCCATCTTTTGATATTGTTTCAGAAGTAGATTCCGTAGAAATCAAGAATGCGGTAGACAACTCAAAGCGTGAATTAGACACGCGTTTCGACTTCCGTAATGTTGAATCAAGCATTGAATTAAATAAAGAAATCGTAAAAATCACATCTGAGTCTGAATTCCAAGTAGACCAAATTGTTGCAATTTTACGTAGTAACCTTGCTAAACGTGGTGTTGATGCTAATGCGCTTGAGCGTAAAGCAGTCACTTTCTCAGGTAAAACTGCGTCTCAAAATATTGAATTTAAGCAAGGCGTAGAAACCACAAACGCGAAGAAATTAGTGAAAGCGATTAAAGACGCTAAACTGAAAGTTCAAGTTTCTATCCAAGGTGAGAAACTGCGCGTAACGGGTAAGAAGCGTGATGATCTACAAGCGACTATGTCACTGGTGCGTGAACAAGAGTTAGGCCAACCATTCCAGTTTGATAATTTCCGCGACTGATTTTATCCAAATAGTTAAAAAAGGAAGGCTCTTTGCCTTCCTTTTTTTAAACTTTTTTTGCATGGATTAAAATAATATTGTAAAAAATATACTCAAGACGCATTATTCAAAAATATAGTTTAAAAGTCATTTTAATCATACAAATTGCATATTTTATCCAATATATACACTCTTATGACATAAAACCCCTACCATTATCACTACATAATAATGTTATTAATATAACGTTAACGCACTTGCATGCTTTTTAAGCAAACGTAAATTTTTTCTCTGCAAAATTTGTTGAACCCAAGTTTTTTCCCCTATAATGCGCGCTCTTCGATAAGGGGACTATTTACAAGGTTATTATAAGAGAGAATCACAGCAGACATTGTTTATAACTTGCTTGATGTAAGTATGGAAACACAAGATCGACAACGGACCCGTCACTGAATATAGAGTATATATCCTATATTTCACCATCAAATCGCACGTTCACTACTTCTTATTTTTTGAAGCTTTATCTGTTGCTCTTCGCGTATGCGACCAAGGAAGATCAGAATAACTCAGCCCTTTGAAAGTTAAACATAATACTTATAAAGGAGATGTCCATTATGGACACCGCACAAAATTTAACGGCGACGACTTCTGCACAAAACAAAAAATTAGGGTGGAGCAAAAGTGATACATTATGGATGCTTGGCCTATACGGTACCGCCGTGGGTGCAGGTACTCTATTTTTACCCATTAATGCGGGTGTTGGCGGTTTAATTCCATTACTTGTAATGGCCGCTCTTGCATTTCCAATGACATTCTTTGCCCACCGTGCGATGACACGTTTTGTGTTATCAAGTTCGAATCCGGGTGCTGATATTACAGAAGTTGTTGAAGAGCATTTTGGTAAGGGCATGGGCAAAGTGATCACATTACTTTATTTCTTTGCTATCTACCCCATTCTATTAGTTTATAGTGTTGCACTAACAAATACAGTTGAAAGCTTTATGCTTAACCAGTTAGGTATAGAGCCACCAGCACGTGCAATTTTAGCGTTAGTATTGATCCTTGGTTTAATGGCAATTGTTCGTTTAGGTGAGCAATTAATTGTTAAGGCTATGAGTATCTTAGTATTCCCATTCGTTGCTGTATTATTAATGTTGGCACTGTTTCTTGTACCGTACTGGAATGACTCTATCTTCCATAACATCATCCCAGCAGACGGTGGCTTAAACTCAGTAATGCTTGCTGTATGGTTAATCTTACCGGTAATGGTTTTTTCGTTTAACCACTCACCTGTTATCTCATCATTTGCTGTCGCTAAGCAAAAAGAATACGGCGAAAACGCAGAGCGTCAAAGTTCACGTATTCTAGCCCGTGCACACATTATGATGGTATTAACCGTAATGTTCTTCGTTTTCAGCTGCGTATTAAGCTTATCACCTGAAAATCTAGCAGAAGCTAAAGCAAATAACGTATCTATTCTAACTTACTTAGCGAACCACTTTGATACACCGATCATTGCTTACGTTGCGCCGATTGTAGCAATTATTGCAATTACTAAGTCTTTCCTTGGCCACTACTTAGGCGCCAGTGAAGGCCTAAATGGTTTAGTAATCAAAGTTACTCGTGATAAGAATAAAGAGATCTCAAAAAAAGCACTAAACCGCTTTACAGCAATCTTTATGCTAGTAACAACATGGGCTGTAGCGACACTAAACCCAAGTATTCTCGGTATGATTGAGAGCTTAGGTGGCCCTATTATTGCGATGTTGCTTTTTATTATGCCAATGTACGCAATCAAAAAAGTACCATCCATGAAGAAATACTCAGGCGCAATCAGCAATGTATTTGTGACGGTTATCGGCCTTGTTTCTATCTCTGCAATCTTCTACTCATTATTTATATAATGTATAAACAATGAGTTAAAAGGCTAGCTTAGTGCTAGCCTTTTTTATTTTTAACTCTTACCACTCTCAATATTGTTAAAAATTTGCTACATTAATCATAACGTATGCCATTTTTTATGACTTAAATATTGGGAAGCCAATGACTAATCAGCCAATTGATTTTCAACTCGAACACGAGAACCCGCTTATTTGGCCGATCCTGTCCTTACTGCAACACCAACCAAAAAACTGGATGATCCACACCCTTAGCCAAGCATTACGTGAAAAAGAAATGTTAGATACGCTTGATAGTGACAGCAATAAGGATCTCTTCAAACGTAATTTCTTATTAATGAATGCACTCTACCAACTGCAGATTTTATTGTTTCCAAAACAGTGGCTACAAGTTCAAGCAATGGATATTCAACTGCTTAATATTGTTTATCAGACCCATCATATAGAACAAGAAGATCCGCTACGGGAGTATTATTTAGACTGGAAGAACTATCATGCTAATGGCGATGCGATAGAGCAACTACTGAGCTCTTTTTGGCGACGATACCAGCAACATATTAATAACCAGCCAATTAATATTACCACGACATCCATTGATGATGATTTTGATTTATTTTCTTTATCCAATACAGCATCACTAGCGGAAGTCAGAAAACAGTGGCGTCGTTTAGCATTACAATGGCACCCTGATCGTGAAAATGGTGATAGTGAGAAATTCAAACTACTTTATAACGCTAACCAACGATTAGTTAATTACTTAAAGAATAGATAGCGACACTGATAATCATACGACTGATATTTCACACATAGCTATCACACAGTTCTGACAGCACATTAACCTTCATCACCTACATTGTCCGCGACATTTATTTTTGGCTGCGAGACAATGAAACGATACTCTATATTGCTACTTTCCCCCCTTTTGTGTCAGATGGCTTTCGCAACAACGTCATCCAATACAGCACAAAGTACCCCAGCCTTTGATGGTTCAGCAAAGCTGGGCTTTATCTATTCAAAAACGACCAACACTTCTATGTCGTTAAATTCCGGTACTGATTTTAATTACGATAAAAATAATTGGTCGAATAAATTATCATTAAGCTCTTTTTATACCGATAGCACTAAAGAAGAAGATGGTGTTAATAAATACCAAATAGCACTAAAAAATGAATATGCTATCGGGCCTCATTCTTTTACTTATTTAAGTAATACCTATAACCACGATCAATTTGGCACATACCACAGTGAATATATTGTCTCGACCGGTTTAGGCTACAAATTTTATAACACCAAAACAACAAAACTAACGGTTGGTGGTGGTCCGGGTTATCGTCATAGTCGTCGCCAAAAAAATGATCCCGATTATCCAAATCAAACTGAAAAAAACATGATTGCCAATGTATTCTTGCGCGCAAAAAAACAGTTCACTCCGACTTTTTCTGCTGGGCTTGAAAGTAATATTGACTATGGTCGTTCAAATACAACCTATGATGTAAAAGCCTTTGTAAAGAACCGATTAATTGATCATATTGCACTCATGTTAGATACCCAATATATCTACAATACAGAAGTAGCAAGTGATAAAAGTAACGATGAGATATACAGTACGGTCAGTATTACTTACGACTTTTAATATTTTCCCTGATAGAAAATATTAGGTTAGATATAAAAAAGCCGAAGATAATAACCTTCGGCATTTCTATTCTCTCTTTATATATTCGCTATCTTTGTCTAACTACTTATATAAACATGGTTCACCCTCTGGGCGAGTTTTAAAGCGGTGATGTAACCACATATATTGCGAAGGTGCTGCCAAAATAGAGTGCTCTACCGCTTTATTAATATAAGCCGCAGCGGCATCTGGGTCGTTGTGTGGAAACGCTTCCAAAGGTGGAAATATTTTCAACGTATATTGACCGCTATCAGTATCACGGATCATCGCAAAAGGTAATGGCACCGCATCAGTATTATCAATCAATAAACTGGTACCTGTCGTTGTACACGCTTGCTCTACCGCAAATAAAGGTGCGAATGTGGAATTTCGGCCACGACCATAATCATGATCGGGTGCATACCACAGTATTTCACCCTGTCTTAAATCCTGAAACATGCCTTTTAAATCTTTACGATCACGCATATGTTTATTTGAACGGACACGCCCTTTAAATTGAAAGAAATCAAAACATGGATTGTTATTAGGACGATATACGCCGACACCTGGCGTATGTAAACCAAAAGCACGCGCACCTAATTCAAGGTTCAGTGAATGAACAGCAATTAACAAGATCCCTTTTCCTTGTTCTTGCAGCTTATAAACATGCTCTAAACCTTCAACCTTAACGTGGCGCTCAACCCGTAAGTCAGGCCAAAACCATGCCATACTGGTTTCAAATAACGCTAGGCCAGTATTATCGATATTTTGTTTAATAAGCTTATTACGCTCATTAATATCCATATCTGGAAAGCACAACTCTAAATTACGCTCAATCGTTTTACGTCGGTCACGCATAAAATGCATTACTAAACGTCCAACATTTTGACCTAAGCGAAATTGTATAAAATAAGGCAACCAACTAATTAAATACATCACTGCCATAGATATCAGAACAGGCCAATATCTAGGATGTAAAAAAGATGAAGTAAACGTTGGAGCTGTGAACTTTCTCATAGCGACGATAATCCCGTTACAATGTATGTCTGCTTAGTGAAGTATAAATTTCTAATTATATTGATAGTATTTCTAAGCAGTTAGTAACAGTATTTTATGTTGAGTTGTGGAATAGTTGCAAGCTCAAGTGTGATCATCATTGCAAATAGACAGCTTGCGTTAAGATTTTGAAAAATAAAAAGCCTGCAATATTTGCAGGCTTCAAAGTATTAATCAGATAGCTTAGGTTATTTATACAAGCATTCTTGCCCTTCTGGGCGAGTTTTAAAGCGACGATGTAGCCACATATATTGGCTAGGCGCAGCCATAATTGATTCTTCAACAATTTTATTGATGAAGGCTGCAGCTGCATCAGGATCTTTTTTCGGAAACCCTTCAACCGCTTTACGTAAGGTTAGTGTGTAATGCCCTTTATCGTCTCTTACCATAGTAAAGGGTACGATAACGCAATCAGTATTATCAACTAACAAACTTGTACCTGTTGTTGTACACGCTTGCTCTACTGCAAATAATGGCGCAAATGTTGAACGACGACGACCATAATCATGATCGGGTGCATACCATACTCGCTCACCCGTTTTTAATGCCTGCAACATTGATTTTACGTCTTTACGATCAATCAAAGTACGGTTTGAGCGTGAACGACCTAAATACTGAAAGTAATCAAAACAAGGGTTACTATTAGGACGATAAACCCCCATACCTGACATTTTAATGCCAAACGCACGCGCACCTAATTCAAGATTCATTGAATGCACAGCAACCATTAATGCGCCTTTGCCTTCTTTGGCAAGTTGTTCCATTTGTTCAAGACCCACAATTGTCACATGGCGATTCACGCGTTCATCAGACCAAAACCATGCCATGCCAGTTTCAAACAGCCCCATACCTGTATTATCGATATTTTCTGCAATTAAACGTTGTTTGTCTTCTTCCAGCATCGTAGGAAAACATAGCTCTAAATTACGCTCAATTGTACGGCGACGTTTTTTCATCAATTTAATCGCTAGGCGACCGATGTTTTTACCCATCGTTAATTGCCATGAGTACGGAAGACAACTCAGCAGATACATTACGCCAACGAGAATAAGCGTCCCCCAATAACGGGGATGAAGAAGAGATAGGGTAAATTTTGGAGTGTTATTTTTTGTCATATTTATAGCCTTCTGCCTCCTATCGTGCAAAAAGACAACAGAACGCATAATCATGTAGACGGACATAATAAGCGGTTAACAACTAATGAGGTAGTAAAATATTGTAAATAAATTATTTCCCCTAATTCATTTGATATACATCTCAATATTTACTCATAACATCGAACTAAAAGAATCATTATTGTAAGTTGGTTTTATTTAAAAATTCGTTAACCAATTAAAAAATAAATGTTTATTATTTAAAATTAGCTCATAATTAAAGGTATTAGTTCATTTTGTAATAAGTTTAAATTTTTACAAAAATAGAACATAAGTTTATTGACTTATCCCCTAGGATAATTTTTCAGCTCAACGGAATCTGTATATGGAATTAAGCAAAACAAAATCGAGTTTTTATCGTCGTCTTTATATCGCTTATTTAATCGAAAATGGCATTAATAATGTCCCTAAAATTATTGCCTTTTCAGGTATGCCTCGCCGTACTGCACAAGATACTATCAAGAGCTTGATTGAACTTGATATTATTTGTCAATTTACCCAAACCAAGGGTGAGCGACATCAAACAGGCCATTACAACATTGAACAATGGGGAGCGATTAATAAAGACTGGCTTAACCAGAATATTGAACAGATAAAAGTAGCACTAGATTATCCATAACTCGTTACACATTTACGCTATAACATTGTGCTTTTTTCCGTATAATTTTCTCACTCACCTTAGATAGACAGGTAACGCATTGGAACTGCTTCAACTAGATGACTTTTTAGGTAAACCGCTTCGTTTAGAAGGTTCACTTGCAGGCTGGCAACAGTTGTTCTGGGACAACACGCTAGTTTCACAAAAAGATGCTTCAGCATCAGATAATAACAATTTTCATCACCAATTTGCGCTTCAAAATGGCGATGAAACCATTGAATGCCAGCTATCAGGTAATCTTTCATGGCAACCTTTTTTGATCAGTTACCAAGCGCAAGTGAATAACCAAGTTATCGCGCAGGGTGAGCGTAACGAAAAAGACATAGAGCGCCAAACGCCTCATACACCAATTGTTGCAGAAAGAAGATTCAGCATAATTGGTCTAGTCTCGCTCGGTATGAAGGCATTAAAAAGTGCCAAGCTGATCAAAGTGGTATTAGCGTCAGCCAGCCTTGCTGCCTATTCTTGGCTTTTCTCATTTCAGTTTGCTTTAGCACTTATCGCTTGTTTAGTTTTTCATGAATACGGTCACGTCCGTGCCATGAAATATTTTGGTATGAAAACCAAAGGTATTTATCTTGTGCCTTTTCTTGGTGGGCTTGCGCTAAGTGATGAGAAAATAAATACTCGCTGGCAAGATGTGGTTATCTCTATTATGGGACCGCTCTTTGGTTTGATCATGTCTTTGATCTGTATGGTTGCCTATTGGATCACAGGCGAGATGTTCTTTGCAGGTCTCGCGGTATTTAATGCTTTACTGAATTTATTCAATCTACTGCCTATTTTACCGTTAGATGGTGGACATGTACTGAAAAGTATCAGCTTTTCTATGAACAGTAAGCTTGGCATTATTCTATGTGCCGGCGCGGCTATTGGTGGTGTCATTCTCAGCTATAAACTAGGATTAACCCTCTTTGGTTTTTTACTTATCATGGGCTGTATTGAAATCGTTTTTGAATGGAAACAGCGCCATCATAGTCATTTGCTTCCACTTGATCGCTATGGACAGATTTTCTCTTTCGTTTGGTATGTCGGCCTTGTTTCCTCGCTAATGGCAATTATTTGGTACTTTGCAAGTATGGGCGATACCTTACTGAGCCTGCCAATACAGATTCTAGGCACCTAATAGATATTTCAAAACGACAGAAACAAAAAAGGGACGAATTATCGTCCCTTTTATCTTTCTAGCTGGCATAAGCAAGTTATTACTTTTTGCCTTTTTCCATCATTGCTTTTAAATCTGCAAATGGGTTGAACGTAGCAGCTTCATGCTCATTTTCACCAGCACGGATAACACTACTTTGACCGTTATCCGCATCAGTATATTTCTCATGCTCATGGTCGTGACAGAATAAACAAAGTAGTTCCCAGTTACTGCCATCTTCTGGATTATTAGTATGATCATGATCTACGTGGTGAACGGTTAATTCACGGAGATTTGAATATACAAATTCACGAGAACAACGACCACATACCCACGGGTAAATTTTTAATGCTTTTTCACGGTAACCCGCTTCTTTACGTGCATAAGCGGCACTGGTGCCGTAGAAATCAGATGACATATCTTGACCTATCTTCTAACACAACAGCCCATACACTTAAGAACTATTATGCTTTAGTACTAATTTTGCTGTATTGAACCACCACCAAAGTGGTTATATCAAGCAATTCTTTTAAGATTAATGACCTTGTTATCGAATTTTAAGCCATATCTTTTTAATACAATCAGTTAGCTTGAAAACGTCACCCTCCATCCCCATTTTAACTACATGTCAGAACATCGATGTGTCAAATACGCTAAATACACTAGTATTTAACGTAATATATTGATTGCAAATTAGGCTAAGAAACCGTTTGTTCTCGCTTTTAAGCAAAAAAACACGCTCTAGTAGGCATCTTTTGCATACGTCTATGTTAATATTCGACTAATTATTTGAAGCTGATTCACACTTAATATTTAACCGAATCGCCCTTTAACCGCTAAGAGTAAACAAATATGGCTTTTGATTTTTCTAAGATGCACGTTGATTTGTCGGCAGTGCCAACTACTATCGACATGGGTCACGCATGGTTAGGCGCTCTAGTTCTAATTCTATTGGTTATGTACCTCACGAAAAAAGGCAAGCCAGTCGAAGTTGAAAAGATTATCGAAAAAGAAATCGAAGTAGAGAAGATCGTCGAAGTTGAAAAACCGGTTGAGAAAATCGTAGAAAAGATTATCGAAAAACCCGTCGAGAAAATTGTCGAAGTTGAAAAAGTTGTTGAAAGAATCGTTGAGGTTGAAGTTGAACCTAAGCTAAAAACATCGACCCCTGATGCTGCATTACAACTTCTTTCTCTGCTTCAACAAGAAGCGCGCTTTATCGACTTCATGCAAGAAGATCTTAAAGGCTATGCTGACGCCGATATCGGTGCCGCAGCACGTGTTATTCACGAAGGCGGTCATAAAGTATTAAATGAATACTTCAGTTTTGCGCCAGTTCGCACTGAAGAAGAAGAGACACGTATTACCCTGCCACAAGGCTTCAACGCATCTGAAGTTCGCCTAACAGGTAATGTGGTTGGTGAAGCACCATTTAACGGAACTTTGATCCACCGTGGCTGGAAAGTAACAGAAGTTAAATTGCCTAAATTGGCAGAAGGCCACGATGCACATATCATCGCAGCCGCTGAGGTAGAATTATAATGCAAGACACACAACAACACCGTTACAGCGTTGGTATCGATTTAGGTACAACACACTGCGTACTCTCTTATGTTGATCTTCAAGATGAGAACGCTGATGTTACGGTTATGCCCATCCCACAATTAACCAATCCGGGTAATGTGGAAGAAAAGAACCAGCTTCCATCGTTCATGTATCAAGCACATGAATCTGAACTGGCTGAAGGTGATACTGCACTTCCTTGGAATGCAAAACCGAATGCGATTGTGGGGGCAATGGCACGTTCATTAGGCAGTAAGACTCCTATCCGTCTTATCTCTAGTGCGAAAAGCTGGCTATGTCACGGCGGCGTAAACCGTCGTGATGCATTCTTACCATTAAATAGCCCAGAAGAAGTGGTCAAAGTATCACCTCTTGAAGCCACACAACAATATCTTGAGCACATGGCTGATGCATGGAACTTCCAGCATCCTGAAACGCCTATTTTTGATCAAGACGTAACGATTACTGTCCCAGCGTCGTTTGATCCCGCAGCGCGTGATTTAACCGCAGAAGCAGCACGTAATGTTGGCTTTAAGCACCTTACGTTGCTTGAAGAGCCGCAAGCGGCAGTATATAGCTGGATTAAAAACAACGATGAAAGCTGGCGTGATCAAGTGTCTGTTGGCGATATTATCCTTGTGGTTGATATCGGTGGTGGTACAACAGATTTATCGTTAGTCGCTGTCACTGAAGAAGACGGCAACCTTACTCTGAATCGTGTAGCGGTTGGCGATCACATCCTACTGGGTGGCGACAATATGGACTTAGCTCTGGCTTATCGTTTAAAAATGAAGCTAGCGCAAGAAGGCAAACAGCTACAACCTTGGCAAGTATTAGCGATTACGCATGCATGTCGTGATGCTAAAGAAGCATTACTTAATGATGCTGAATTACAAGCAATGCCAATTGTTGTTCCTAGTCGAGGTTCTAAATTACTTGGCGGCACACTTCAAACTGAACTGACTCAAGAAGAAGTGCAACAGACACTTGTTGAAGGTTTCTTCCCACAAACATCTGTTGAAGAGCACCCAGTTCAAGCTCCACGTGGCGCATTAACCCAAATGGGCTTACCTTACGCACAAGATGCGGCGGTTTCTCGCCATGTGGCAAGTTTCCTTAGCCGTCAAAGCCAAGCAGTTGAAGAGCTTTTTGAACAATTTGAACAAATGCACGACGGCTTCATCCGCCCAACTGCAATTTTGTTCAACGGTGGTGTTTTAAAATCAAATCTATTATCTGATCGCCTACTGGGTATCATTAATAGTTGGTTAACTACAGGTGGTTCAGAGCCAGCAAAATTACTTCAAGGTTTAGATCTTGATTTAGCGGTTGCAAGCGGCGCATCCTACTACGGCTCTGTTCGTCAAGGTAAAGGCGTTCGTATCCGTGGCGGTATCGCAAGTAGCTACTATGTCGGCATCGAAAGTGCTATGCCTGCAATCCCAGGTATGGAACCACCACTTGAAGCACTATGTGTCGCACCATTTGGTATGGAAGAAGGCTCTCAAGCTAACGTACCAAGCCAAGAGTTTGGCTTAATCATTGGCCAACCCGTACAGTTCAAGTTCTTCGGTTCTACAGTACGCCGTGACGATGTTGCTGGTACTCATCTTGATTGGTGGCAACCGGAAGAGATGGAAGAATTACCATCGATTCAAATGACACTGCCAGTATCTGATGGCCGTACCGTAGGTGAAGTGGTTCCTGTTAAGTTAGCATCACGCGTAACAGAATTAGGGACACTTTGTCTTGAAGCGATTTCGACTGATAACGGTCAGAAATGGCAGGTAGAATTCGACGTTCGCGAAAGCTAATATCGAACTAACGGCGCATCTTTTGATGCGCCGTTTATCTATATACATACTCGTGGGTTTATAGTTATAACAATACACAATCATCTACCTTCTGTAGGGCTTTCATTTATTCCCACTTGTCAATTTTTCTATTTTACTTTGTGGAGTCGTCATGCCTTCATCTTCCCCTCGCTATTTAGTCGGTATCGATCTAGGGACAACGCACACCGTTGTAGCTTACGCTGAAATTACAGATGATCTTGAAAATAGCCCAATGCATATTTTCAATATCGATCAACTTATTGCACCGGGCGAAGTCGCTCGTAAACCTCTACTGCCCTCTTTCCGTTATCACCCCGCTCAAGGTGAAATGGATGCAACTCAACTTGTCTTACCATGGAACCCTGAACCGGTTAACGGCGAAATTGATACCGTGATCATTGGTGAGTTAGCCCGTGAACTGGGCGCAAAAGTTGAAGGTCGCCAAGTGGTGAGTGCGAAAAGTTGGCTATCTCATCCCAACGTTGATCGTAACGAAGCTATTTTACCTTGGTCATCAACGGCATCTAAATCAGATGTTAAGAAAGTTTCTCCTGTCATTGCGAGTGCCAGTTACTTAAACCATGTTCGTCAATCATGGGATTATCACCATAAGAATGCCAAGCTTGTCGATCAAGAAGTAGTGATAACTGTGCCTGCATCATTTGATGAAGCTGCACGTGCGTTAACACTGCAAGCAGCAGAGTTAGCAGGATTAAAAAAAGTCTTATTGCTAGAAGAGCCGCAAGCAGTATGTTACGACTGGTACGCGCAAAATAAAGATAACGCAGATGAATTACTCAAAGACATACCACTATTAATGGTATGTGACGTAGGTGGTGGTACAACCGATTTAAGCTTAATAAAAGTCGGTAGCAAAGATAATAAGCTCACCCTTGATCGTATAGGGGTTGGCGATCACTTAATGCTTGGTGGGGATAACCTTGATTTATCCCTTGCTCATGTTGCCGAGCAACGTCTGAACGGTGAATCAAACAAACTCAGTCAATCTGCGCTATCAAAGCTTATACAGCAAACACGTAAAGTGAAAGAAAGCTTATTATCAGGTAATGCACCAGATACAGCAAAAGTAACCATGTTAGGTAGCGGCTCACGATTGATTGGTGGTGCCAAAAGTATTGAGTTAAATCGTGACGAAGTGCATCGCATTGCGCTTGACGGTTTCTTCCCTATGACAGCATACAGCGAGCAACCAAGCCAACGTCAAGCGGCTATGGTCGAATTTGGCCTACCCTATGCGGCAGATCCTGCTATTAGTAAACATATTGCACAATTTATCGATCTTCATGATCATGTGTGCCGCGATGCGTTCAAAGAAAATGGTATTGAAATCGATGACGATAAACCAGCGATCCCTGTTGCCGTACTGCTAAATGGTGGTGTCTTTAACAGCCCATTACTGACTGAGCGCACACTTAACGTCATTTCATCATGGCGCGACGATAGCTGTATTACAGAGCTTAAAAACCTACATCCCGATCTTGCGGTTGCCTTTGGTGCGGTTGCTTATGCCAAAGCCCGTCATGGCGCACAACTAAAAATTGGCGGTGGCTCTGCCCGTTCTTTCTTCCTTGTTATTGGTCAAAATAAAGACGTAAAACAAGGTATCTGTTTATTACCAAAAGGTATTGAAGAAAGTACTGAAGTTAACTTAACTCATCGTAAATTTGCTTTAACCTTGGGTGAGCCCGTGCGTTTTAACCTTGTTTCTACCACTGATGAAAAATACTCAGAAGCCGGTGAACTGGTTGAAATTATTGGTGATGGTTTTGTTACTCTACCGCCATTTATTGCGACTCTTGATAGTGAACGAGATCGTAGCGAATTAGCGGCAAACCAGAAAGATCGTGAAGAGGTAACCTTAGCATGTCAGCTAACTGAAGTCGGCACCCTTCAGATCGAAGCGGTTAGCATAGCAGATCCCAAAAAACGCTGGAAAGTTGAATTTGCGATCCGAAAAGATCTCGCTAAATTACATCGTGGTGATATCGATAGCACCCTTGCTGAAAGTGAACTTCCTCCACGAATGAATGACGCCATTGATGCCATCAAAAAAGTCTATGGTGGCAGTAAGAATAGCGATAACAGTAAAGCAGCAAAAACGTTACGTAACGATCTTGATAAGATGCTGGGAAAACGTGATAACTGGGAAACCCCCTGTTTACGTGAATTAGCTAACGCACTATTAGAAAGTAAAAAGCGTCGTCGTCGCTCAGATCTTCATGAGCGTAACTGGTTAAAACTTATAGGCTTTACCATGCGTCCGGGTTTTGGCTACCCTGCTGATGATTTCCGTATGAATGAAATTTGGGCATTGTACCAACAAGGTATTCAATTTGAATCCAATACCCAAACTTGGTGTGACTGGTGGACCTTCTGGCGTCGTGTTGCCGGTGGTTTAACCCAAGAGCAACAATTAGTGATCTATAAAGACATTGCTAAATACATCACTCCTGGTGCTAGTCGTAATGCCAAACTGAATAAAGAGCTTCAAGAACGTAGTTATGAAGACATGGTACGTTTAGCCGCCTCACTTGAACATTTGCCTTTTGACAAAAAGCTTCAACTTATTGAGTGGTTATTTGGACGCTTACAGAAAACCCAATACGCACAAGCGCATTGGTGGGCGATTGGACGTATTGCTACACGTACGCCTTTCTATGGTTCAACTCATAATCTTCTCTCGGCAGAACATGTCTCTTTCTGTTTACCAGAGCTGATGGAGCTTGATTGGCGTAAAGAACCCTATATTGGCTTTGCGGCTGTTATGATGACGCGTAAAACGGGTGATCGTAACTTAGATATCAATGATGCTTTACGACAGCAAGTTATTGATAAACTTAAAGCAAGTCGTGCACCTGAAAGCTGGATTGAAATGGTATCAGAAATTAAAATATTAACTGAAGATGAAACCAAGCGCGTCTTTGGTGATGCTTTACCTAATGGTTTAAGATTAATTGGCTAATCTGCTAATTTATAAAAGTTAACCTTACTTTTAATTAAAAGGATGAGTTTTTACTCATCCTTTCATCATTTATGAAATATAACATCTGTATTTTATTACTTATCCGTTGATAAATATAAATAAACAAAGAGAATCTATTAAAATTATGAATCAATATCTACTTTTAATAACGAAAGCCTAATCTATTAATCTTCTGTTAAGGTTCATCTTGTTATTGTCTTATTAACAGCATTTGTTTGCTTGTTTTATTAACAAGTAAAGCTATTGGGGGACTCCCTTTAGCCCTCAATAAAGACATTTAAATATATAGAAGAGTAGAAGTCGCTATGAATAATTCTCAATTCCACATCATCGCACAACGTATTTTTAAGTCAGAAAATCAACGTGTTGCAGTAGCAGCTGTTGTTTTTGATGGCCTATCAAGCTATGAGGCTGAAAAACGTTACGAACTTCCTAAAGGCACATTATCGCGTAACGTGCGCAAATATAAAAATGAAGTAAAGTACATTGAATCTGTAACAGCAGCTTAATCTAAATTATAAAATAATAAGCTTTCCCATGCATATAACTGTATAGATAAAAAAACAAACGAAAGCTTAATACCGGTGCGTATAAAAAAAGGAGAGTTGATACTCTCCTTTTTTATTGTCTACTGGTTATTTTCCCGATCTAAATCTGACAGTGAGAATAAAGAAAATAACCGCAATAATGAATAATCCCATCAATGTTGGGCTACCTATTGCCATTAATGTCCCCCATGGGTGATCACTCATTAATATATTAATTGACAGATTGTTGACTTGACTTATCCAATCACCAATGGCACTTGAATTAAAAACAATAGATCCCATTATTTTAATAAGTAAGATAATCACAAATATTGTAATTAAGGGATGCTCATTAAATTGAGAAATAAAGAATATAATACAAGCGACAGGCAATAACGCTAAACTCATGGCTGCCATTGTCGATATAAATTCGCCATAATGCTGCCCCAATGCCACAAGATTAACTGAATAGTCCGTTAATAAACTTTGTGGAAGAAACCATTGTCCGACACACCAAACAGTAAGATCAGCAAACAACAATAGGAAAGAAGTAATAATCGGTATAATCACTAAGGCAAAAATAAGTTTTACAGCTATCGCTTTAGCATCCGATACTGGCATTGAATGCCAAAACGCTAAACTGCCCTCTTTTCTCTCTTTCGACAGTGTTCTTGCTGTATAGGTGAAAAAGCTCACTAATGTCACCAACCCTGCCAGCATGAAATTAATTAGCCCGGCAATACCCGCAAAAGAATCGCTATGAGTAAAATTTGGCGACCAATTTTCTAACCCTGATGATTGCACATTAAATGAGAAGTTCTGGCTATTACTCATAATTAATATGATGCAAATAATCGAAAAAGCAGCAAGAAACAGTGGTAAGCGAGTGACAAGCTTATGCTCAAGCAATTCTTTAGTTAACAATGCTTTTATTGGGTTCATAAAGCCTCCTGTTGCTTGGCAATAAATATATCAGCAAGACTTGGCTTAGTAACTGTACCTAACATTGCTAATTCAGTTGGTGAAATATTTTCAAACAATAAACGGTGTTGGCCTAAACCTACTTTACAACTAATCGGTTTTAACTTTTTCGCTTGATCAATATGTTGATCATCAACCGAAAGGATATTAAAACGCTCAGATAAATCGCTAAGTTGTCCTTGTAAAACAGTTCGCCCTTTTTTCAACACCAACACATTTGTCAGCATATGAGCTATTTCATCAACTTCATGACTTGCAATAATCAACGCTCTTTCGCCCGCATGAAACCATTCCATTAAATAACGATAGAAGGTTTCACGGTACATTAAATCAAGGCCTAGCGTAGGCTCATCAAGAATTAAAACATTCACATCTGTCGCCATCACAAGTGCAAGATGCAACTGTACTTTCATCCCTTTAGATAGCGCAGCAATTTTACTTTTTAATGAAATATTGGTTTGAGCTAAGTATGCTGTCATCTTCTGTTGATCATAGCGAGGATGCACACCTTGTACATATTTCATCACTTGCTTAACAGTCATCCATTCAGGTAATACTGCAACATCCGATATATAGCCAAGACGCTCTACAATTTTTTCCCGTTGTTTTTGTGGCTCTAGACCAAAAATAGTTAATTCACCACTATGGTTATGCATCCCCAGCATTGCTTTAATTAATGTCGACTTTCCTGCGCCATTATGCCCAAGTAAGCCTAAGACTTGTCCCGATTTTAACTCAAAATTAACATCACTTAATACTTCATTATTTTGGTACGCTTTACTGATGTGTTGGGCTGAGATAAATGTTAGATCTACAAAACTTTTATTCACGTCCGCTTCCTTTGGAAATACCTAATAACGGTTATTTATTGGCTTGCTTATAGTAAGAGTAACGAGAAGTTCGGCAATGAATCAACTGTTGATAAAAGAATGGCTTTGCATCGTTTGATTTTTATAATGAAAATCGACAAAATTTGAACGTCTTTGTATTTAGATGAAATATATGAAGATAAAAGTTAATCGTACTCAGCCTAGCAATAAAAGATCTCATTTATGCAAACGGATAAATAAGAAACGCCTTTATGAAGGTAAATAGCATTATAAATTTATTCTTCTCACGATTATTTAGCTAATGTCGAATTATCATTTCATTAAAAGAAACATCGTGGAAAATTGGACTATCAAGTAATATAGATAGGCTAATAGAAGGCATGAACAAGCGTACACAGAGCATTGAATAAGCATACGCTCTGCATACGACAGCAATTCGGAGTAATAAAGCAATCTATTATGAATGCGATATATAATTTACATATAAAAGACGATACAAACCTTGTTGTATATTCTATATATAATTATCATTCTTTTTATAAATCAATAAACTGCTTGTTACTGTTTAATCTTCATATTCATCATCTAACAGCTCATAAGGAGAAACATCATCTTTTTCCATCATGGCTAATATTTCAATCATACGCGTTTGGCGTGATTCTTGTTTAAATTCATGCAGAACAGCAATAAGGTTGTTTATTTTTTGGAGTGGTATTCTTTTAATCACTGCTTTTTGACGACCTGGGACTTCATCGGCAAAATCAATCAAAATTTGGCGGTAGTCGACACGTGTTTCTTTAACAACGCCCGTCTCTTCTACACTCTTTAACATTGCACTCAGCGCTTTTTCTGCAGCTGCGAAACTATCCATTAATTACCTCGAGGACACAAATTCGCTACGGTAAAAGTACCGTATCATTTATTCGTAAAATTACTAATACCAAGCTTGATTTTGCATTAGTTTCTACATATTTAGTCTTAATGATATTAACCTCCCAACAAAGGATCGTGGGATGATAACTGTAAACACTAATGAGTTGTTCACCAAGTAGGTCTTATGCTTTAATTATAATTGAAATTTACAATTTCGTATAACAGGGAGTGTTACTTAGACAGATATTACTCTCTGTTTTGATGATTGTGAATACATAATTAAGTAAAAATTTAATTCATAACTTAGAACACACTGGCCACTAATAGAATTGTACAAAAAAAAAGGGCACAATAATGACTCGTCATTCATATTTATAACCAGAATCACATATTGATTATTGTCACTATCATGATGTTTCAATTGAGATTTGTCTAGATAGACTGGTCGATAGCTAAAATCTAACTTTTACAACGACAAAAAGCCACAACTATTAAGGTTTATAAAATAATAGACTATAGTTAGCGCCATATCATCTTTGTTATAGGTTTTACTGTGCGTAAACATCAACAAACACTAACAGCGCTTTGCTTAGGTACACTTTTCTCTTTCTCTAGTTTTGGCTCTTATGCCTCTATTGCCACATCTGGTGGTTTTACAGCAACACAAAATTGCGAAGCCTTCCAATCCTTTCGTAAGCAAACGAACCCTGACGACACTCAACTTGTCGTCGGTAAACAATATCAAATAAAGGCACTCAATGAACGCGATTATCGCTGGGTTCATATACTTGTGCCAGATGCTAAACCTGCTGTTCGCTGGGTAAGTAAAGATTGCGGTACTGTGGATTTAAGCCAAAGCATCAGCGCCCCCGTCAAAAAGCATGACAACAAATATTCGAACTCTCGTAAAAGTTGCAGCACTGTGGGAGATTTTGATTCTTATGTCTTAGCACTTACTTGGCAGCCAGGTTTTTGTGAACACTTTCGCTATAAAGGTACAAAGCCTGAATGTAATGCAATTAACGATGGTAAGTTAAAAATCACCAACCTAACATTGCATGGCTTGTGGCCGAATAAAGCCAGTTGCGGAACCACCTATGGTTACTGTGATCGTTACGCTCGATTAGACCTTTCTCGTAATACCATAAACCAAATTGCACCGTGGATGCCTAACTTCTATTACCAAACAAAGTTTGGTGAATATGAGTGGAAGAAACATGGTACTTGTCAAACGCGTGATGCTAACGACTACTTCTTAACAGCAACAAAGCTGGTTGAAAAAGTAGACGCCTCTCCTATTGGCTTATTTATTAAAGACAATATAGGTCGTAACGTTTCTGTATCTAGTTTCAAGAAGAAACTCGTTGCCAGCTTTGGTAACAATGCCGTTGATCGTATCAGTCTATCTTGTACTCAGGGTAAATACCTCAATGAAGTACGCCTTAATTTAGGAAAAGATATCGATTTGAGTAAACCTATTGTTGATTTACTTAATGCTGGTCCAAAAGGCAGAGCGTTTTACGGAAACTGCCGTAAAATAATTTATATCGAAGATTCTGGTAAATAATATAAAAGGGATAAACATTGTTTATCCCTTACTCTTCACATGTATATTCTTATACAGTGTAAATGTCATTCAATATAATCATATATATGACTATTTATCTCCATTTACACTCCTCTCAATCTACTGTTAATTCTCTTATCTCGCGCGTTATAAAAAAATAAAATGCCACTTAAAAAGTTTAAATCGCTCGAATATTCTTAACCTGTGATAATGCACAGTGTTTATTTGAGTAAGTTCACTATCACCGCATACAAAAATATAACTAATTGATTAAAATAAATAAAACACTGTAACACACAGCGAAATGTAACGCGTTACATAGAATTGATTCTTTTTTTGTGATATAAACCCACTTGGATTTTTAGTGATTCGTGCTACCTTTCATCGCCTTTAGAGCAGCTAAGTCGGTGAGATGGTTGTGATATGTTCACTATAGAATATTCATTCATATTAATTATAAAAAATACCATCATACAAGCCGATAAATTAAGAACACTCACTAAATATGAATGTTCCTATTCACTTAATTATCTTGATGATTAAGTTTTATTTACAGGAAAAATTATGAATTCTACGAATGAAAATTTGCTTACAACTATTAACGATAGTCTGTTAGCAATCATTGGTTCAATCAATGGTGTACTGTGGGGACAGGTATTAGTGTATTTACTCGTAGGCGTGGGTATTTATTTCTCTATACGTTTAGGTTTTATACAAATCCGTCAATTCGGACATGCGATTAAGGTGCTTAGAAGTGGCCGTGAACTTGAAAATGGAATCAGTTCATACCAAGTATTTTGTACATCAATGGCGGCGCGTGTTGGTACCGGTAATATGGCAGGTATTGCAGTAGCCTTAAGCATTGGTGGACCTGGTGCTATTTTCTGGATGTGGGTTATAGCTTTATTTGGTATGGCAACCGCGTTTATTGAATCCACTCTTGCGCAAGTATACAAAGTAAAAGACGTTGATGGTCAATATCGTGGCGGCCCTGCTTATTATATGGAAAAGGGCTTAGGCAAGCGTTGGATGGGAACGCTATTTTCTATCTGCTTAATTATCGCGTTTGGCTTTGTATTTAACGCAGTTCAAGCAAATACGATTACAGATGCGCTTCACCACTCTTTTGGTTTTAATGAAACAACTCAAGGCATCGTACTCGTCATCTTTTCTGCTTTCTTTATTATGGGCGGTCTTCGCCGTGTTGCTTCAGCATCAGCTAAAATTGTTCCTGTGATGGCAATTGGTTACCTCGCTATTGCTGTTATCGTCGTAATAATGAATATCACAGAAATCCCTGCTGTTCTTTCTCTTATTGTGAAGAGTGCATTTGGCTGGCAAGAAGCGGCTGCAGGCGGTGTCGCATTTACAATTTCACAAGCAATGCAAACCGGTATTGCACGTGGTTTGTTCTCAAATGAAGCGGGTATGGGCTCGGCTGCTAATATCGCAGCAAGTGCAACACCAAACCCTAACCACCCTGCCTCACAAGGCTTTGTACAAATGCTAGGTGTATTTGTTGATACTATTGTTATCTGTACTGCATCTGCTGCGATGATCATGCTTTCTGGTGTGATGGATATGCCAAATGCGGGTCAAGGTATTAGCTTATTACAAACCGCACTGTCTAACGAATTAGGTAACTGGACAACATACTTTATTGCCGCAGCAATCTTGTTATTTTGTTTTTCATCAATTATTGCAAACTACTCATACGCTGAAACAAATATCATGTTCCTAAATGGTAATACCAAAAAAGGTCTGATGCTTTTCCGCTTGTGTGTACTAGGCATGGTGATGTTTGGCTCAGTCGCTTCGCTACCTGTGGTATGGAACTTAGCTGATGCATCCATGGGCTTAATGGCATTTGTTAATATCGTAGCGCTAATTTTCTTATCAAAATTAGCTATCCGCGTTATTAAAGATTACGAGCATCAGATAAAACAAGGAAAAACGCCTGAGTTTGACCGTTCTAAATTCCCAGAGCTTGAAGATCTTGACGGTGCATGGCACCCAGATACCATTGCGAAAGCGCGCCGTAAACACGGCAACCATTTCACTAAATAATCTATAAGCGTTTTTAAAAGCCAGTATTGATATTCAATACTGGCTTTTTTCTTTTCTAATCTCCGATATTACATCTTCAATTGTTGCGTAATTGCAGCAACCATTTCATCACTTGTTGGTGATAGACTTGATGGAAATACGCCGACTACTTGCCCTTGTTTATTTAATAAATACTTTTGGAAATTCCACCCAACCGACTTACCAGACTGTGCGATTAAATGTTTATAGAATGGATTGGCCTTACTTCCCTTAACACTTGTTTTTGTCATCATAGGAAACGTTACGCCATAATTGCTATAGCAGATATTAGCCGTTTGCTGATCGCTGCCTCTATCTTGCTTAAAGTCATTAGATGGAAAACCAATAACCACCAATCCACTTTCTTTATACCTTTTATATAATTCTTCCAGCTGTTTAAATTGAGGTGTAAAACCACATTGGCTAGCCGTATTCACCACTAATACCACTTTGCCAGTCAATTGCTGGCAAAAATCATAATACTCATCGCTATTGAGTTTCTTTAAAGGATGTTGATAGAGCGTTGGGCAACTTGAAGCATTCGCTGATGTTGTAACAAGAGAAGTAAAAAGGATCGAACTTATTAATAAAATAAGTCGTAAAATAAAACGATTATTACTAACCACTTGCATACTGTTTCCCTTCTATTTATCAATTAATTATTTAGCTAATTAGTCAACAATACGAAAAAGGGCTAAAGAAAGTTTATTTCTTTAGCCACTATTGAAGAGAATAAAACATTAGATATAACCGTTTTGAAATTTCCACGCCTCGCTCATCTTATCAATAACACAAGCAGGCAATGGTCGATGTGCTTTAGCTGGCTGCGTAGCAATATTTCGATAACCGCACCGTTTTAAGCGCAAATCAAACGCACGATCGATTTGCATTCCAGCACGAGCGAGATCCCAACGAAATACTCGGAGTGCTAAATATTCATGCTGCTCTAACTCACCTCCAAATGGGTATTTAAGCACTTTATTGTACGCCGTTTTTGCTAAATCGAAGTTCACTTGAATCATAAGTTCCTCCTTAGCTTTCAGCCATTAATATAAATTATCGGCTAACTTCAAGCTAAAACGTTACAGTGTCGCAAGCAAGCTTTTTCGCAATAGAAATGACAAGAAAGTGCAAATTTAGATAAATAATGTGATGTAAATCCGCTGATAATTGGTTGTTAATAGTAAATATGGCTAACAATCAAACAAAGCATAAAGAGATCTACCATCGATTTTGCTTTTCGGTAAGAAAGGCTTTTATCCGTAATTAAGCTGAATTATTATGCTTTATCGAACAATGCTAGGAACTCAATATGCAACAAATTAAAATCGCCGCTAATTCGCAGATTGCCGTTATTTTTAAGACTTGGTCATCTGAATGGGAATCGGAAGTGGAAGCAGATAAAAAAGATGCTGCGAACAAATTCCATACAGTTTATAACATTGCAGCTGAGTTGTTCGCAAAAGGCGGAGAAATTGAAATTTCTTTTATTTCTGCGCTATTTAATGATTGTAAGCAAAAGACTGAAATGGCAGAGCAAATGATCAGCAAGATCAAAGCTAGCCTAAAAGATGATCCAGAACGAGCTGAGAAATACATCGCTAAAGTTAATACCGCAGCGCAAGATGCTGCATTTTCGATGAACTACCTTGGCCAACTACTCTTAAAATCAGCTTAATGTCGCCACTTTCTAGAGCCCTTGACACAAGGGCTTTGTTGCATTTATTTGCTGCTATATTCAGCAATATTTAACTAATAAGCACTAAATAAGCCTTATACTGAGAATCCTCTTGTAAAGCCTCTTTCATGGGCATACATTACGCTATAATATACCTCTTACGAATTCCGTTAGTTTTATACTAACTCATCTCTATATTTCTTGCGTTTGTACTGTAACTAATGAAAAAGCACTCTCTTCGCTCTCTATGGTCTCGTTGGTTTTCTAATGCGGCAGATATACCTGACTCTATTCGCATTACCATTCCTATGGTGATGTCACTCGGCTTATTCTATTTTTTTGGTTTTACCGCTGCTGGAATATCAGGACTCATCACCGCTTGGCTACTCGGCACTCAAGCGCGCGATCTCCCCTATTTAAAGCGCTTACAAATCTTATTGATCTCAGTGCTTTTAACCGCTTTATCAACCTACCTAGCTTTTAGTGTCTTTGATAACTTATGGCTTAGCGCCATTACATTATGTAGCATTGCAATTGTATATGGCTTGATGTCTAACCAACGTCCGCATATTCGTTCGTTTGGTTATAATTTTGGTTTCACTTACATTATGTCCATTCATTTTGCGAGCACCGAAAATTCCTTTTTCATCATTCTGTTCGCGAACCTGTTTGCCGCAGGCAGTGTAATACTAACGTCACTGATCTTATGGCCTTTTTTCAAAGGACGTATTTTACAAAACCATATACACTCAGTGACGTTTACTCTTGCTGACTGGCTAAATACAGTCCGTTTAACCGATGATGAATCTGTTCTAGAAGAGAAACGACAGCAATTTTATTTATGCGCGCACAAAGTCGCTTACTACAGCAATTCAATTACTTCAGTTAAACGAACTGAACAAGTGCGTATGGATCTACAACGTTCACTTGAAGTCGCTGAATATGTAATTAGTCTTGAACGTATTTTAAGTTTCAATTTACAAGAAAATACACGCAGCCGTTTATCTAATTGGATTGAACAAGCCGCAAGAGAAATCAAGCACCACCAGCAAATTACAGCGATCTTTGATGTCAACGAGCATAAAAACAACCAATACATTGTCGATTTATTAGAACAACTTAAGCGCTGTTATAATTTCTCAACCTTTTCTACACTCGATTACAGTAAAAATATTTATCTTTTCACCTCAGATACGGTGTCCTTTTTACGTAATTTTAAGCATGCTTTACATCTTAAATCTAAAGAATGGCGACACGGTGGTAAAATAGCCATTACATTAGCGATTACGCAATTTTTAACGATTTTCTATCAAATCCCTCAAGGTTATTGGATTTCACTAACAGCCTTTATTGTATTACTCACCTCGTCAATAGGTGTAACTAACCACCGCATTTGGCATCGTTTTTATGGTACTGCATTAGGCGGTTTATATAGCTTTGTATGCTTATATTTTTTTCCAAATCAACACTTGATTATACTAACTAGCATCTCTGTCTTTTTTGCTTTTACCACATACCATAAAGAGCGCTATGACATTCACGTATTCTGGTTAACATCGATGATTGTATTCTCTATCAGCTTACTCTCACCGGATAATACCTATGTGACGTTTTATCGTATTATTGATACCTTATTTGGTGTAACCATTGCCTTTTCTATTAATTATTTTGTCGCGCCGAGTTGGACAATGCGTTGGTTAGATCTCTATATTGCACGCATGATACGCTCACAGATTTTGTATGTAACAGTACTCAATAAGCCACTGTTTGAGCAGAAACTAAACCTGTACAAAGCACAGGATAATTATTATGCCCTTAAAGCTGAGATATTTAATTTACTAAAAGAACCAAATCTTAGCCCTCGTACCTCTCAAGATTGGAAGAGTTTGTTGGTTATCTTACGCCGTTTAAGTGATTCACTTTTATTAGCAACCAAGCTTGGGCTTAATACTCCTGATGATAATAACTATACCCAGAAGTGGATTAAACAGCTTTCTGACATTGAAAAACGATTCCCACAACGATATGAGATAGATCAACCTATTGATATTGATACGGATAATTATGAACATTCGGCTGATATGCTATGTTCATTAATTGAAGAAGATATTAATCAATTAGAATTGTGGCTATGTTATCAACAAGCATTTCCATTAAAATAAGCTAGGTTTACAGTTCAGAAAAATCTACTTTCACTGTTTATTTTGAGAGTCATTCACCCTTCTAACACTGCCAGTCGCAACATTCACTGCTAAGTAATGTTGCTGACTGTTAGCATTATCAAGTTCTTCATAACTAAATAAATAGCAGGTTTGACAATCAAAAATCGGCTGGTTGTAATCAAGCTCTAAATTCGTCCCGTTTGCTTGATAATATTCACTATCTATTGCTAATCCTACGGCTTCTAATGCTTGTGCTTTATCCGTATATTTAGCTGCTGTCGTTATCTTTTCATTATAGGTTTTATCTGAATATTGAATGAGATACGTTTGATTATTAGATGTTAATAAAATATCTTTCCAACCGTTATTCGTATCATCACCTACCAACACAGGTTGTTGAATTTTTTCCCACTTTGCCATTATTTTATATTGGTCATCAAATAAATAGGCCTTACACTCATCTTTCTCACAATAACGTTCGCTCTGCATAAGCACAAAGGTTTCTTCTTTACCGTTATTATTTAAATCCGCTCGCCCATAGAGGTAATAAGGTAATTTCTGGTCAGTATTAGGTAAGGTTTTATCTGGGGGTAAGATCTGTTTTTCTATCGCGGAGGCTAACTTTTCTTCCATACTTTGTTGATGTACTTCTTGTTCCCTTAACGCAAACACAACAAGAGCAATTACAGTGATGACAATAGAATAAAATACAATGTGGCGGTGTCCCATAATGCCTTCCTATTGATAACAACACACTCGCTCCTATTAGTGTAAGTCTAATTCAGCATCCTTGCTTTTATTACTATATGCACAGTTGCAATAATCTATCCATTCAACTGTTTTTTCTCATCAATACGTTTACGGTGCCAGATAGAATAATGACGTAATCCTGCTGGGCCATGGGCAATAAAGACTGAAAGTAAAATCACTGTAATATAAATATGTGCTTGATGTGCAGGAAGCCAAATAATAGATAACAGCATGAATAATTTAACAAATGTTAAAATACCCTTAAGCTGAATGAGCCATAGTTTTGAACGATAAATTTCTAGCGACATCATGGTAACACCGCTCATCATGGCTAAAACCCACCAATTGATCCAAAGTGCTTTATCAACAGCGAACATAAAACCAGCACTAGATACTGCAACCCCTAAAATATGTAGTGCTCTGATGGTTGTTTTTGCTAAACGCTGGCACCAAAATCGCGTTTCAGAAATAGTGTAAGGCTGGCCTTTATTCGGGTGTGGTTTATGTGTTCCACGTTGATGCGTTGATTTTTTATCGGTCATAATCGTCGGTATTAAGCGAGTAGGCGCGCAAGCATAACTGATCTTCAGTTAACACTACATATTTGCAGGGCGGAATTCTTTCATTTCTCCACCAGCGACTAAATAACAGTCCATGCCTGCCGATTTAGCTGCTTGGCAACCTAATTCGGTATCTTCAAACACCACACAATCTTGTACTGCAATACCTAATTTTTGTGCCGCTAATAAGAACGTTTCAGGAAGCGGTTTATGCTGTGTAACATCATTGGCAGTGACAATAGCATCAAGATACGGCATTAAGCCTGCACTGGTTAAAATTTCTTCAGTGTGGCGACGCTGACATCCCGTCCCTATTGCAGTTGGAATACCTTTCGATTTTGCTTGTTTCAATACCTCGAAAGTCCCCGTTATCACCTCACCTTTATGTGTAATATCATCAAAGTGATGGAGTTTTGATTCAGCAAGATAAACAGGATCTACATCTAACTGATATTTTTCAATGAGAGCTTTTGCCGTATTTAAGGTTGGTGAACCGCCCATGGTATAAAACCAATCGTGATCAAAAGGAATATTGTGCGCTTCACACGTGAGTTGCCAAGCATAAATATGAGCTGGCATAGAGTCCACTAAGGTTCCATCCATATCAAAAATGACTGCTTTGTATTTACTAATATCCATTGATTAAATCCCTTCTCAATCGTTTATCGTTACTTTTTTGCGGCGTAACCTGTCATAAATAAATCAACACAGCTTTCAATATAAGCATCATTTTCTTGCTCTGTCATATCACAAGGTTGACCTAGTTGCGCTAAAAATACCATTCGACCATGCAACATTAATAATAACTGCATCGCTGCGTCAGAGGCTGAAATTGAAAAATTCAACACACCTTGTTGCTGTTGAACAGATAAGTATTGAGCCAACATTTCAATAGTCGTTTCAGGTCCGGCAGAAACAAACACTTTAGCCAGATCAGGATGCGATTCTAACTGACGAATCGCTGTTCTATAGGTCAAAATAGCTTCTTCTGTTCGTAAAATCGATTGAAAACGTTTAGCAAAATCACACAATACATCTCGCGGCCTTCTTCCATCATCCAATGGTAATTTATCCATCTGGCTTTCCATACATTTAGCACGAATACAAGTTTCAAACAGATCATCTTTAGTTTTGAAATGCGCATAAACCGTTTGTTTAGAAACATTCGCAGCTAATGCAATGCTATCCATAGAAATCGCATAACCATGTTGAGTAAAGAGCTCAGTAGCAGCATCTAATATTTGTTGTTTCTTTAATTGACTTCTTGCTGTTAGCAATTTTCCACCTACGAGCACATAAATGCTAATTATTTACATAAATACACACAATCAAACTAGACAGTCCAGTTTGAATGGTATACTTTTTAATCATATGGACTTGTCAGTCTAGTTTAATATTAGGATAGCCAGTAATGCAACGGATACCCAAATCTTCTTTAGCGTTATATGTAATAATAAGTACAGCTACGCTAACTGGATGTGATGCACCAGCAAAAGAAGAAAATAAAGCATCATTACAACTGCTTAGTGTAGACACTCATCAACTCAAGCAACAACAAGAGTTTGCGATTGAGCGTGAATACGTTGGATTTGTTCAAGCAGGTCAACAGGCAAACCTTGGCTTTGAACTCGGCGGTAAAATTGACAGTATTTATGTCAATGTGGGTGACACAGTTCAGCAAGGTGATCCTCTTTTAGCACTCGATACTTTATTACTTGCAACTGAAGCCGACCAATTAAAAGCCCAACAAGCTCAAATATCAGCGCAACTTGAGTTAGTTAATGCTAATTTAAAACGCCAAAAATCACTAAAATCCAAAGGCTTTAGCGCGGCATCGGATATAGATAGCCTGACAAGCCAACGTAAAGAGCTGCAAGCGAACTATCGTCAACTCTCAGCGACCCTTGCAGCAAACCAACTACGGTTAGTGAAATCCACCATTATTGCTCCCTACAGTGGGGTCATCAGCGCCCGTCATGTTTCCCATGGCGATGTTGTAAACGCGGGCTCCCCTACTGTTACTCTGCTGGCGAATAAAAACAAAGAAGTACATATCGGTATTCCTATCGACAAGGTACAAGGCGTGACCCAACAAAAATCATGGACAGTACGAGTAGGTAAAGATACTTACCCTGTCACCTTGCTCAATCCGGGCGCTACCGTGAACCTTAATAGTCGTGCAATTAATTTCCGTTTTTCATTGCCAACGAATGCCAATGTTATTAACGGTCAATTAGCCTATCTCAATTACAACGATACACAACAGCAAGCAGGATTTTGGGTTCCCTTATCAGCGTTAACTGATGGTATTCGCGGTACATGGAATATTTTTGCGGTTGTTGAAAATGGTGCGGGGCCGGAAGTTGAACGACGCTCAGTACAACTCCTCTATGCTGCAAATGATAAAGCCTATATCCAAGGTGCCGTTGATGAAGGCGAACAGATTATCGCAACAGGATTACATCGTTTAGTACCAGGCCAAATCGTAACCATAACCCCAAGCGTAACACCGAAACAAAAAACAGCCACCAAGCCAGCATTAACTGATGATAATGGGGCTTAAAATGAAACGTATTCTTTCTAATACCCGCCTACTGGTTTTGGCTGTCGCTTTATTGATCGTGAGTGGTCTTTCTGCTTTATCTTCGTTGCCAAGAGCTGAAGACCCAATTATTAATAATCGTAACGCTTCAATTATAACCCATTATCCGGGGGCAACGGCTGAACGTGTTGAAGCGCTCGTTACCGAGAAAATTGAAAATAAACTACGACAAATAGATGATATTAATAACATTACATCGGTTTCTCGTCCGGGTATTTCGCTGGTTAGTATAGAACTAAAAGACAGCGTTACCGATTCAGAACCAGTATGGTCTGATGCAAGAGATAAACTCTCTGATATCACACCGAACCTACCAGAAGGTGCTTCTGTTCCTAATTTAGACAGCGATCATTCTTATGCCTTTACCGTCATTACCGCGCTTACTTGGCAAGGTCGCTCTCCCACAGATTTACTCACTCTACGCCGTTATGCCATTGAACTAGGTAACCGCCTACGTGCACTTAATGGTACAGAGTTTGTTGATGAATATGGCTTACCCGAAGAAGAAGTGGTGGTAAAAATTGATCCTGTTGCCGTTAGTGCATTAGGACGCTCAGCCATTTCTATTTCTTCTGCCATACAAGGTGCAGATGCAAAAAATGCTGCCGGTGAACTGGTAAATGGACAAAGTCGATTTAGTTTAGAAATTGCCGATTCTTTAGACTCACTCGACCGTATCAGACAAGTACCTATCACTATTGATAGTAACGGTCATCTTGTGCGGTTAGAAAATATCGCCACCATTCAACGTCAGCAAACAAACCCAGCAGCTGAGATAGCTGTTATCGATGGAAAGCTCGCTGTTATTGTTGCTGCGCGTATGCAGCCTCATCTACGCGTTGATCAATGGACAAAGAGCGTTAATCACTTTCTGACTCAATTTGAACAAGAGCTCCCGAGTAATATAAAACTCAATCGTATCTTTGAGCAGCAAGGATATACACAAGTTCGTCTTACTGATTTAGCCCAAAATTTATTGCTCGGCTTCTCGCTTATTTTAATCGTATTATTTATTACGCTTGGGATCCGTTCTGCGTTTATTGTGGCACTATCATTGCCACTTACTTGCTTATTCACCCTCGCTTTAATGCATTTTACGGGGTTACCGATGAACCAAATGTCGGTAACGGGGTTAATTGTTGCGCTTGGGATCATGGTCGATAATGCGATTGTAATGGTAGATACTATTCAACATTATCGTAAGAAAGGTTTTGAACGAATCGATGCAGCCTTAAAAGCTATTCAACATTTATGGGTTCCGTTACTCGGCTCAACACTGACAACCATTCTTGCCTTTGCCCCTATTTTCCTAATGCCAGGTCCTGCTGGTGAATTTGTAGGTGCTATTGCTATCACCGTATCTTTTTCTCTGATCGGTTCTTATCTTATTGCTCATACTCTGGTTGCAGGATTTGCAGCGCGTTGGCTTCCTAAACAAACCCAACATAATGAATGGTACCAAACAGGCTTAACCCTACCATGGCTTGCCAATGCATTTGGCAATACCGTAAAAATGGCAATTAAGCGTCCGTTATTAGCGCTCATTACAATGTCAGTATTACCTTTTGTTGGTATCTGGAGTGCATCTCAGTTAACCGAACAATTTTTCCCACCTTCTGATCGTGATATGTTCGAGATCCAAGTGTTTTTACCGCCACAAGCGAGTATCAATGCAACAGAAGCAACCACGAAAAAAATCGATCACTTACTTAAAGAATATAAGGATATCGAACAAGTTAATTGGTTAATTGGGACTAATTTTCCCTCGTTTTACTACAACATGGTCGCCAACCAACAAGGCACACCTAACTTTGCTCAAGCGATGATCAAAACCACTAACTTTAAAGTTGCTAATACGCTGATCCCTAAACTGCAAAAGCAATTAGATAATGCGATCCCAGAGGCGCAAATTTTAATACGTAAGTTAGAACAAGGCCCTCCGTTTAATGCGCCACTTGAAGTACGTTTATACGGCAATAACCTTGATATGTTGAAAACCATTGGTGAAGATATCCGCTTATTGATGGCGAGTACGCCAAATGTCACGCATACCCGTGAAACATTATTATCAGGTTTACCGAAAGTCAGTGTGGATGTGAATGAACAAGCCAGCCAATTAAGTGGTTTAAACCTCTCTCAAATCGCAGATCTCTTGCAAGCATCACTGATTGGGATCACTAACGGCAATATTATCGAAGGTGCAGAAGCAATCCCTATTCGTGTTCGTGTGGATAACCTCTCTCGCGAAAATATGACGAACTTAGCAAACCTTCATATTCCAGTGGTTAATAACCATGCAAGTGAGCAGTTTTCAGGTATTGCTATTTCATCCATTGCTGATCTATCTCTGACCCCAACACGTGGTGCAATACCACATCGAAATGGTCAACGCATTAATGTTATTGAAGGTTATTTAGAAGCCGGTGTTTTACCGCAAACAGCATTGAATGCATTTAAAGTAAAGCTCAATCAATACATGACGACATTACCTGTTGGATATACTGTTGAAATTGGGGGGGAATCTGCACAACGAAATAAATCTGTAGGCAACCTCATCACCAATTTATCCATGGTATTTACACTCATGATCATGGTGGTTGTGATTTCATTTAATTCCTTTAGATTAAGTTTGATCATTTTCACCGTTGGCTTTATGGCATCAGGGTTAGGGCTGCTCTCAGTATGGCTGTTTAATTATCCGTTTGGCTTTACCGTCATTATTGGTTTACTCGGTTTAATTGGTTTGGCAATAAATGCCGCTATTGTCATCCTTTCCGAGCTAAAAGCAGATCCTAATGCATTAAATGGCGATAAACAGGCCATTCATATTGCCGTAATGAGTTGTACGCGACATATAACCTCAACCACGATTACAACCGTTGGTGGATTTATTCCTCTGATGTTAGAAGGTGGTGGTTTTTGGCCTCCGTTTGCCGTTACCATTGCAGGCGGTACAGTATTAACAACATTACTTTCTTTCTACTTTGTACCTGCTGCTTTTACACTATTAATGAAGCGTAAACAGCAACATGTAATGCCATTACAAACAGCCTAATAAAAACAAAGCCCAATGCTTATCACTTCAAGTGAGGCATTGGGCTTTATTTATAAGCCGTTATCACAACGCTGTTGCAGTATTTTATTAGTATTTAAAAAAGAGGTATTAGAAAAATACTCTCTATTAATTTTAATACTTTGACTATTTACCCAGTGATCCCGTTCTGAACCTATCCCATAGGCAATGTTATAAACCAAAAAATTCTGCTGCTGGTACATAAAACGTAAATTAGCGGGCAATGCCGTTCGTTGCTGAGTCATATTGACATAATAATAAAAATGACGATCACAGCGCTGCACAATGTAAGAACCTACTTGATTACGTATTGCAATGTAAGGTGGTTGATCTGTTGGTTGGAATAAAGTCCATTCTCCGACGATTTGTGTTAGCTCTATTGGTCGATGTGTCGTTAATTCTGGCTTAGGGGAAATAAGCTCTTCAACAGCGACTTTTTGTGGAACTAGCGATGGCTCTATCAACCTATTTTCTCTTTTGAAAATTACACGATCAACAACATTAGACTTGGTAAGTGTTATTGCAGCAACTGCTAATCCAACATTTAATACAACAGAAGATATAACTAATCCATATTTAATTATTCGATATCTTTTTTCCCACGTCTTATTTTCATAAGGCAGCACTGTGCTAACAATCTTTTTTCTTTGTTTCTTTTCTAACGTTTCCGTTAATCGTTTATTCTCACACGATTGATGTTCTAATTTTTTTCTTAATTCTAAGACTTGTTGTTCTAACTCAACATTCTTTCTTTTTTGCAGTGCTAACTCTTGCTTTACTTTTTCTGCATACTTCTTTGTTAATAATATTTTTTCATGATTAATATGGGTTAATTCGCAATGCCTATTACCATTACCACATAATACTTCATTATAAGCATGCGAGATTAATTGCATTAAAATAACAGAACCTGATTTATCAGGATGCAATCGATGAGATAACAATTTATAACGTTTTTTGATATCACTTCTTGTGAAGTCTTCTGTTGTTCCCAGCAGTTCATGGTATGTTGTCATTGTGAATATTAGTAACGGTGACGTTAAAATACTCTGCAATGAAGATGTTCGTTAGGCAACTATTAATTAAATTTACTACAAAAAAATTCATTTTTTTTGACGACTGGCACGAAATTCACCAGGGGAACAACCAATATGCTTTTTAAATACTCTTGAAAAGTAAGACACGTCTTTAAATCCAGCAGATGAGGCAACGGCTGATATTTTTTCTTGATCTGAACTTAAGAGGCCACAAGCTAAATCTAACCGCTTTTTAATAATGTACTGCTTGAGTGTCACTCCCATTATGTTGTGAAATAAACGAGAGAAATACGTCGATGAAAATTGACACGCACTTGCTAACTCTTCTTCCCGCAAGGGGGCACTGATATCTTTGTCGATAATTGTTAAAGCAGGAAGGATCGAAAGTTCTCGCTGAGAAATATCTTCAACATTTATCATATTATCGTCATGGGTATGTAAGCGCGTTAAGCAGGCATCAACTTTTTGACGGATTGCATTACTCGATAAAATATCTTCAGCACCAGATCGCAAAGCAGACACAGCCAATTCAGCGTCTAAATCATGATAAACAATAACAATCTTCACATCAGGAAAGCGCTGCTTTATGGTACGTAATAATTTAAAGCCATTTGATTGTGAGTCTTGTATTTCAATGAAAATTAATTCAAAACCAGTCATTGTTGATAGTATTTCAAATGGCGATACATCAACGAGATTGTGATACTGCAGTAGAATATCTTTAGTGCTGGTATGTTTTTCTTTATGACAACAATTTACCCAAATCACATCATCACCTGTTTGGTTATTCTCTTAATAAAATTCTTTAATGATCATCCTTTATCAAAAAATAATATTGTTCCTAATTTACTCAGATATTAATTATTAGATACTTATTAATATGGCTAATAATGGTTATAAACACTAATTTATCCAGTCATATTACATATTCTTAATTATTAATAACGAGATAACTATTTTGTTCTAGTCCGAATTAATTATCAACTATATACATATATTTGTTATTTATAGTGATTCCTTTATAACATAACAAACCATCCAACATCCGTTAAATTAACAATTCAGTATAAAAAAAACAGAAATACTTTGTAGCAAAAAAAAAACAAATACCGTATTTCTAATACAAATTTTTACATGTAAAATTTTGTTTTTAGTGTATCTTTGTGATCATTGTCATAATGTATAACAATTCACATAACTCAATAAAAACAAACAACGATAGTATACTTGTTTTATATTAATTTATGTTTCGCGATTAGGGATCTATCAATGCGTTATTTCTTACGGAATTATTATCTTCCCGTTATTACCGCAACTTTAATTAGTTGTTTCTTTTCCAATCAAACCGCAGCTCAGTCAATAACGCACTCAACACCTGTTATTGCTGCATATTATCCAGATTGGAAAGTGTATACCCCTAAAACGCCATACAGTGCCAACATGCTTCCTGTTAATGATCTAACGCATATTATTTATGCTTTTCTTGCTGTGTGCGGACCTGTTGATGCCTCTCCCGACAACATAAAAAAAATAATGAAAACTCACTGTAAAAATAAACCAATAGGTACAGCTATCGTCTTAGATGACTATGCCGCACTTCAAATGAAACTGAAAGGTAAGACATCAATTAAAGTTGGTTACCATGGAAACTTCGGTCAACTAAAGTTACTTTCAGACGAAAATCCAAATTTATCTATTCTTCCTAGTTTTGGCGGCTGGACATTATCTGAGCCTTTCCATACTGTGGCGTTAAACGATGAATACAGAAAAACATTTGTGGATAGTGCTATAAAATTAATCCAAAAATATGATTTCTTCGATGGCATTCAAATCGATTGGGAATACCCTGGTGGACATGGTTTATCAGGCTTAGGCAATGATAATGTTGAAAGTGAGCGTCTTGCATACACAAAATTAATTCATGAACTTCGTACCCAATTAAATGAACTCGGTATAAAAAACAAACGTACCTACCAACTTTCAGCGGCAGTAAATGGTGCACCTAAAACATTACCCGGTATTGATTGGAAAAAAGTATCACAAGATCTCGATCAAATATTCTTAATGAGCTTTGATTTTTTAGGCAGTTGGGGCCCTAAGGTTGGCCACCATAGTAATTTATATAGCACCCCATTAACGCCTGATGATATGTCGATTGATAGCCAAGTAAATGCCCTATTAAAACATGGGGTTGACAGGAAAAAGATCATTATTGGTAGCCCCTTTTATGGTCGTGGCTGGAAAGGTGTCGACAATGCTTCCGCTGATAAACTCGAAGGGCTAAGTAGTAAAGGGACAATGGATAAAGGTTCAGATATTGCAGACCCTGGTTATTTTAACTACTCCGATATTGTGAAATATTTAATCAACAATAAAAAAATGGGTTACCAGTACTATTATGACGAAAAAGCGGAAGCTGCCGTCTTATTTAGCCAAAAGAAGAATGAATATATCAGTTTTGAAGATAAGCGTTCATTACAAGCTAAAGCTGATTATGTGAAGGAACATCAACTCGGTGGCGTTTTTGGTTGGGAAGTGACATCAGATCACAACCATGAGTTAATAAAATTACTCAGTAAAAACTTCAAACAATAACGACGTCTTGTTTATATAAACTGATTCCACATACTAATAAGCTTACTTTCCCGATAAGTAAGCTTGTTTTTTGTCCACCAACAAATTTCTGCCCCCATCACCCGCTTATTTTTTTCACATTTAGACTTTTTTTCACTGTTTGCACATTTTTTTTGCTGACAATCACATTTCATTCCCCTAACATTGCAATCCGAAATATGAGTTCCGATGAAGACAGCAGGAGAGCGGCAAAAGAAATTACCATGATGGTATCTCTTACGCCCGCCGAAGAAGTAAGCGTTTTTAATAAGTTGAGCCCTCAATTTATTAAATCGTAAATCTTTCAGGCACCATGTCGTATTTTACGATAGGTATGGACTGTTGTTGGAGGAGCCTCTGGAGAGACTCGTTAAATCGAGCGCCGAAGGAGCAAGCCCTATATGGGTGAAACTCTCAGGCAAAAGGACAGAGGAGATAAGAGCAGCAACCAGATATTATCTGCATCCAACATTTATGTTGTTCTATATCTCTTCCTTTGAAGTTTAAAGGAGGAATAATGAATCCACTACACGATACAATTTTTAATTTTCTTAAAGCCTTTGACAGTCTTGTTTGGGGACCGCCATTACTGATCTTACTAGTCGGTACAGGTTTGTACTTAACCATCCGTCTTGGTTTTATCCAAGTCCATTATCTACCACTGGCATTGCGCTATGTATTTGGTGGCAAAAAAGATGCTGATAGTAAAGGTGAAGGCGATGTTTCTAGCTTCGCCGCACTATGTACTGCCCTTTCTGCAACAATTGGTACAGGTAATATTGTTGGTGTAGCCACTGCAATTAAACTTGGTGGCCCTGGTGCACTTTTCTGGATGTGGCTTGCTGCTGTATTAGGTATGGCAACGAAATATGCAGAATGTTTATTAGCGGTAAAATACCGCGAAGTTGACAGTAACGGCCAAATTTTAGGCGGCCCAATGTACTACCTCGAAAAAGGTGTGGGTAGCAAATGGCTTGCGAAACTGTTCGCACTTTTTGCTGTTGGTGTTGCATGTTTTGGTATTGGTACTTTCCCACAAGCGAACGCCATTGTTGAAGCCGCACAGCTTTCTTTCAATGTACCGAAAGAAATCACCGTTGTTATTTTAACTGTATTGGTTGCGACAGTGACACTGGGTGGTATTAAATCCATTTCAAGTGTTGCAAGTACTGTTGTTCCACTCATGGCTGGTTTTTACATCATTGCTTGTATCAGTGTATTAGCGAGTAATTTTGACGCCATTCCAAATGCTATTAGCTTAGTTATTGAATCTGCATTCACAGGGCATGCCGCTACAGGTGGTTTTGTAGGTGCTGGGATCATGCTTGCTATTCAGTCTGGTATTGCGCGCGGGGTATTCTCAAATGAATCTGGCTTAGGTAGCGCACCTATTGCAGCAGCTGCAGCACAAACTGATTCTTGTGTGCGCCAAGGCCTTATTTCTATGACAGGTACTTTCTTTGATACCGTCATTATCTGTACGATGACAGGTCTAACATTGATTGTTACTGGCGCTTGGTCTTCTGATTTTGCTGGTGCTGCAATGACAACCCATGCTTTTGCTGAAGGTCTACATTCGAGCTATTACGGTCCATTAATGGTATCTGTTGGCTTAATGTTCTTTGCCTTTACCACTATTTTAGGTTGGAATTACTATGGCGAACGTTGTATTACTTACCTTTTCGGTGTGAAAGCAATTTTACCTTACAAGTTATTTTTCCTTGTACTTATCGCTGGCGGCGCCTTCATGCAGCTAGATATGATTTGGGTAATTGCAGATATTGTTAATGGCTTAATGGCTATCCCTAACCTTATTGGTCTCGTTGTATTACGCCACGTAGTCATTGCTGAAACACAGGCTTTTTTCGCAAAATTAAAGCAAGAAAATAGCCAACCTATTTCAGCACTATAAAATAGAATATCTATGGGCCTCACTACTGTGAGGCTCATTCTTCACTCTTTGCTTACTTTTACACAGCAAAAATCATCTTTTTTGACATTACTTACGTAATATTGATTTAATCTATAAGTAGATTAAACAATCAGCTTTATCCATCACTCGTCTATATTAGTAGTAGATGATGCGTAGGTCACTTATTGATTATCCCCTACTTTAATAATTAATAAGTTAAATGAGTTGAAACTCATGTGCTTAAAAAAGGACATTGCAATGAAAAATCAATCTTCACGTCGACGCTTTTTACAATTGACTGTTGGTGGAATTATTGGTCTGAGTATTGGAAGCAAGCTATTAGTAAAACCGGCCCAAGCGGCTGAACTTCCACATTTGTCTACCGATGATCCACAGGCAAAAGCACTAAAATATGTTAACGAATCCACTAAAGGCGACAGTAATTGTAATAGCTGTATGCTTATTGAAGGTGATGCAAGCGCGGCATGGCGCCCATGTAAAATATTCCCTGGTAAGCTTGTTAATGCTAAGGGATGGTGTTCTGCTTACGCCCCTAAACCTGCCTAGCTCTTTTCAAATAAAAAGGCCATATCAAAGGCCTTTTTATCACTTTATTAGAATTAACGGTAACAACGTTCAGCCCAACGTGCTAATCCAGCAGTAACTGAACCAAAAAAATTACCACTCACAATAGGAATGTCTGGCAACTGCAACTCAATACACTGCCTCAAAATTGGAGAACGTGCGGTTCCTCCCGTCATAAACACCACATCTGGTTTTTTATTACTCTGTGCTAGCACTTCTACGATAAGATCACGCATCTTATCTGTCGGGGTTGCGATCGCTTCTGCAAATTGCTTAACAGTAATATCGACTGCAAATACGTCGTTGATTATTGCCATATCAACACGATATTTATTTTGCTCAGATAACGCTATTTTAGCTTCTTCTGCACGTCGTACAATTTGGTATCCCAAGGTCTCATGATAAACATGAATAAGGCGGCTTAGTTTTGCAGGATCTGCAGCGTCATAACGTAACTTTTCTAACGCGCGTAAATTGGCTTCAGAATAAAACTCAGTTTGTGCCGCAACATTATTAATCGCGATAGGATTCCAAAATTGATTAAACGGCATATCAATGCCTCGTGCAGTTCTGCTCCCTAAACCAAATTCTGGCATCAATTGCTTAAAAGCAAGATGAATGTCTAAATCATTCCCACCCACACGCTGTCCGCTATGTGCAAGTAGAGACTGTGTTCTATCTTGCTCATTAATCCATTTAGGCCCCATTTCTATGAGTGAGCAGTCTGTAGTACCACCACCGATATCAACCACAAGTACTGTCTTATTCTCAGTTAATGTTGATTCAAACTCTAAACCAGCTGCAACGGGTTCGAACTGAAACGAAACATCTTTAAAACCTGCGCGTTTCGCTGCTTGAGAGAGAATTTTTTCAGCCTGAATATTTGCAGCTTCCCCCCCTGTCCCTTGAAAGTTGATCGGACGACCAATCACGGTTTGTGTAATATCTGATTGAAGATGCTGCTCTGCATTATGTTTAATATTCGCCATCATAGCGCAAACAAGATCTTCAAAAAAACTGATCTGCGCGTCACGTAAGCCATTGGCACCAAGAAAAGATTTAGGAGATTTAACGTAATAGACTTCTTCAGGATCAGACAAATAGGTATTTAGTGCGGCTTCACCAAACTGTAAATCACCACGGAAAATTTCAATATCTTCTTCACGGTTAACAGCCATTGCGCGACGTAATACTTGCTCTCCAACACTGTCTGTTGGGGATATCCCCATAAAACGGTATAGATACTCTGATACCGCCTCTCGTGTAGGGGCACACAACGTTGATGGAATAAAATGATTATTGTGTTCTAGCGGTAACAGTTCGGGGTTACCATTTACCATTCTTGCGACTGAACAATTTGCCGTCCCATAATCAAATCCAATAAACATTTGAAGCACTCAAAGCAATAATAAAGCCAGCAATAATACCCCATCAACATAGGCTTTTCACTGAGTTATTCACACTATTTCTTTACGTTTATTCATCAACAAAATAACGCTAACATTAGACAATTTGGTGTTATTTTGTAACTTTACGATGCAATGTTATTTAATTATCGCCATAATACTCTTTATTTAATTCTATAAAGAAGACCACAATGAAACGTATTTACCAATCTTTCTTCGTTGTACTATTAGCAGCACTAACATTAACAGCATGTTCTGATTCTAAAACACCCCAAGAAGGCGATAAGTATTCAATAATTCCAACCCCTATGCCTAACATGCCCGCTGTCACAGAGATTTTTTCACTGTCTTGTGGGCACTGCCGTAATATGGAAGGTATGCTGCCAGAGATTCAAAAATTAACAAACACGAAAAACATCAATCAAGTACACGTGACTTTCAATGAAAGTGCGCAAAAAGCGGCTTTTATTTTCTACGCAGCAATGATTCAAACGAATAACGAACCTAGCCATAAACTAGTAGAAGCGTTATTTTCTTTCGTACAAGACTCACCAAAAGATATGACAGATGCGCAACGCAAAGTCGCCTTATCAAAAATCTTCCATGATAACGGTTTAAAAAGTCCGTATGAATTAACAAAAGAACAGCAAGCTGAAATCTTTAAGCTACTCCAGCAATCTGAAGATACCGTTCGCAATGCTGCATTACAATCAGTACCGGCATTCCTGATTAATGGCAAATATCTTGTAAATACAAGCGCTCACGACAGCTTACAAGATATGGCAAACACAATTACATACCTTAAAAACAAAAAATAAAATCATACTCTTTAAGAATACCTACCTCATTGGTGGGTATTTTTTTATCGATGCAATTCTCATTTCTATATCCAGCAATGAAAACAGCTGTAACAATGAGACTTTTAATTGAACAGATATCAAAGATACATCTATCAGAAATATTTTTTTCTTATCTTTACATAAACTTATATGTGCATACTACACAGTAAACACTCTCGTATGCATATCAGTGATTAATAATGGATAAGGCAAATGGAATTATGATCAACACACTCAAGCACAAATTATTACTACTAAGCTTATTGCCTATGATCGCTATTCTCGGTATAGCGATGTGTATCGTCATCTATTTAGAGAACCAATCTCTGACAAAAAATGTGGCACATTATAAGCAAGAGCTTATTTCAGAAAGACAACAAGAACTTAAAGACGCGGTTATTATTACTAAGCACGCCATTGAAAACATCATTTCTAAAAACAGTGATGAAGCAACACAGCTTAATGAAATCCGCCAACTTATTACGCCTATTCGCTTTGCAGCGAATGATGCGGGTTACTTTTTTATCTACACAATGGAGGGGGTAAATGTTGCCCACCCTCTTAAACCTTCCATTCAAGGTACTGATCAAATTGGCGCGACGGATGCTAACGGCGTAGCTTACATTAAAGTATTAATTAATGCGGCTAAAAATAATGGCCAGTTTGTTAAATACAGCTTTCCTAAAAAAGCGAACCAGCCAGCCCAACCAAAAGAAAGTTATGCCATTACGCTTAATAATAATAAATGGTTTATCGGTACAGGCTTATACCTAGATGATATAGATAACAGTGTTGCACAATACACAGCGCAGATTCATGCTGATATGAAAGATCGTATCAATACCGTCGCTTTTATTGCGATTATTCTAGCCGTTATTTCTGCAATGATTATTTTATTTATCACAAGCCGTATCATTAAGCCGGTTGAACGTATGGTTAAAACACTTAACGATATTGCAGATGGTGAAGGTGATCTAACCAAACGTCTGGTAGTTGAAGGTAATGACGAAATTGCACAACTCGGTAAAGCATTTAACCGTTTTGCTAATAAGCTACAAAGTATTATTTCCCAAGTTTCAGCGACGACAGACAGCCTGACAACAACGGCGCATAATGTACATAATCAAACTAATGCCTTAACCGCTAAACTAAACGAACATAATTGCGAAACTGAACAAGTTGTTGCTGCCGTTGAGCAAATGAGCCTTGCTGCAAATGAAATAGCAGAAAACACCAACGATGTGGCTTCTGGCACTGAAAAGATGAGTGATGTTGCACTTATCGCACAACAACAAGTGGATACATCATTAGTCTCAATAAATACGTTAGTTGATGAAGTAACCCAAGCTTCTGGCTACATAGATGCACTAAACCAGCAATCGCATAATATTAACAATGTACTAAAAGTGATTGGCGATATTGCTGAGCAAACTAACCTACTTGCATTGAATGCCGCTATTGAAGCTGCGCGTGCGGGTGAACAAGGTCGTGGTTTTGCCGTTGTTGCTGATGAAGTTCGCGGGCTTGCTAGTCGTACTCAAAGCAGTACATTAGAAATTAATGAGATGTTAGACCAATTACATAACTTGGTTACACAAGCTGTTCAAGCAATGGATAAAAGTCAGACGTCTTGTAATGATGCGGTAAGTTCGACGAATCAAATTTCAAATAACCTTATTTCAGTCACAGAAGCTGTGACTGAAATAAATGGTAAGATTAATCAAATTGCAGCGGCCTCTACCGAGCAAAATGCAGTAACAGGTGAGATAAGCGGCAACATGGGTTCTATCCAAAATATTGTGACCGACTTGATTCGAGAAAATAAAAACTCTGAACTTATCGTAAGTCAACTGGATGATGCGGGTCATAAATTGCAGCAACTAGTAGGACAATTTAAAACACAATAATTGCCATTCAAGCTAATAATAAAACCGACTAAAGGCACTCTATAGTGCCTTTATTTTTATCAAACGTTCACCAACCTGACACATGTTTCAGGTAAATGACGAGTTCAATCCTCACAATTAAATAGTGACTTTCATCACGTTCTTTGTATGATTTAGAAAATTTTAACGAATGTTTTGTATGAAGAATTATTCTCGCTTTGCAATCAAATATTTCCGCCAACTACTTGTGTTTCGCGTGTTTGTTGCACTTAGTATTATTGTCTCTATTATTCAAATGTTTAGCTTACCTTATGGCTCATGGGCGCTGATTACTACAGTAACAATCATGGGCAGTATTCACTTTCTTGGTGGTGTTTTATCCAAAGCTAATCAACGAATAACAGGAACTATATTAGGGGCGATTATAGGTTTATCTCTCTATTTAATACCCACTTCATACAGTTGGCTCCACCACATTATTTTAATCACTACGGTGGTTACAGCAATTTACTATACACAAGGTAAGTATTCTTATGCGGCACTTGTTGTTGCTATTACTGTTGTTGTGGTTGCCGGCGGTGGCCCAGAGGATTTACATGCTGCAATGTGGCGCACAATCAATGTGTTTTGGGCCGCTATCGTTGCTATTTGTTGTAGCTTATATATTTTTCCTGCTCGTGCAACGGAGCATTATCTTAATTACACTCATCAGTTCATCAAGCTCTGTTGTAACTATTATCATCAGCATAACCAGCAAATAGCGGCAGAAAACTTTCAACTTATAGATATCAATCCCCTATCAAACATACTTGATAAACAAACTAGCCTTCAGCCACATACTAAAAATGAGAATATTGCCAGTAAACAGCTCTTAACTGAGATCATGCTGACAGAAGAACAAATATTTACCATGATGGGATCAATGCTACACACAAGGTGGGATAAACAGTTAGGACAGAATAAAATTAACGACATGCCTGGTCTAATGGAGGCAAAAGAGCAATTAGCAGACCGATTCTCACGTCTAGCTATTCAAATAGAAAACCAACATATTTTACCTGTTAAACAAGAAGAAATAAAAATGCTCTCACTTTTACCTCCGGCAGAAAACCATGAGCAAAGTGATGCCAGTAATATTAGTTATTATGGTTATTTATGGCTTAACCGTGAGATAGCTCGCCAATTTTCAGTGCTTACTCATTTATTAAGTGAATACTACTCTCACTTGAATAACAAATAAAAATAAGGGCATAACGTTATGCCCTTTTACCTTATAAACATTAAATATGTTCAAGTAGCACCATAACTTCAACATGCTCTGTGTGCGGGAACATATCAAACCATTGTAACTTCATTACCTTATATCCTGATAACCTCGCTAAGTCTTGCTCTAGCGTATAAGGGTTACAACTTGAATAAATAATATGTTTTGGTGCAAAATCATTTAGTTGTTGGCACAGTTGTTCACCAATCCCCCGCCTCGGTGGATTCACCAATACTAATTCTGGCGCACTTTTATTTGATTGCGAAAAACTGGTTGAATCTAAAGCTGCAAACCGTAAATTCGTCACCCCCATAATTTCAGCAGAATGTTTAGCACTCTCAATGGCTTCTGGCTCTATTTCGATACCAGTAACATGCTCTACCTCTTCAGCACAATGTAACGCAAAACCACCAACACCACAGAATAAATCCCACATAGAAGCTGGCTTTATCTCACTAACCCAACGTTTTGCTGTTGCATAAAGGCTCTCTGCCACTTTTGGATTGGTTTGAAAAAAGCTTTTAGGTCTTACAACTAATGGAACATGATTAAATTGTTCTAATAAATAATGATCAGAGGTTAAGAAAATTTCTTCTTCCCCTTCTAAGCGTGCCATGTGTACGGGCTGAATATTCACCGATACGACTTTTACCGTAGGAAATGCCGCCATTAGTTCAGGTAAATTATTAACAATACGAGCGATAGCCTCATGGCTTCTCAATACAAATCGAAGCATAAACTCACCTCGACTATCACTGCGTGTTAATAACACAAATTTCAGCTCACCTTTCTTTTTCTTTACGTTATAAGGTGGAATACCAGCACAACGAATCCAACGCTCAATATAGATCAACAACGCTTGCATATCTGCGGGATACAAAGGACAAGTACACAAACTAATCGGTTTAGATCCTGCCGTTGAATCCTCAGTCTGCTTTTGAATACCTAAACATGGTTCATGAGCTGCGCCCAGCACCACCATTTTGGCTTTATTACGATAGCCAGAAATGGCACTTTCTACTGGTGCTAACCATTGCTGTGGGTGATGTTCTGAAAACAAACTACGTAACACATCATCTTTTTGTTTAATCTGCTGCGGATATGAAAGCGAAGCTAAAGGGCACGATTGGCATACCCCTTGAAGTGAGAATGGACAATGCATAGTTCAAACGTTTACAGGAAAAAATGGTAGTCTAACCTGTGAAATAAAAATGACTATTTAGATTACAAATCATCATAATTAAAAATTTTTATCAACCATTTAAATGTCGCATTTTATTACTGCATATCATCAATAAATCAATACCATTTGCCTAATCAACAAATACTAAATTTTCAATGCCTTGATAATTCACTTTTACAATCCCAGTACTAAATACCTTCTCTAACTGTGAAACAATCATTACCTCCTGCGTCCTACCAACAGCAAAACAATGGCCTGCTTCTAGCAATACCACTTTGTCGGCTTCGCGTAATGTCCGATTCAAATCATGGTTAGCCATAATCACTGCGATCCCTTGTGACGCAATCTTCCGTATCAATTTATACATAGACGCTTCTTGGCCAATATCTAAAGATGCAGCGGGTTCATCAAGTAATAGAAATTTAGCGTCGGGATTTAATGCAGGCCAAACTTGTAAACAAGCGGAAGCTAATCTGACTCTCTGCCACTCACCACCAGAAAGTGTTTGTATACTTCGCGATAATTTATCAACAATACCTAAATACCCACACACTTCATCAATTGCAGCTTGTTTAATCACGTCTTTTACTTCACCCAACGCCGTAAAAGACATTAGAAGATACTGGTATACAGGAATGGCAAAATTTGGCTTATCTTGCTGAGACATATAACTACGCACACGCGCTAATGAAGCAAGATCATAATCCATTAGATCAATTCCTTCCAAAGTGACATTGCCAGCCGCAGAAAATAACCCAGAAATAAGCCCTATTGCGGTACTTTTGCCACTACCATTAGGACCAATAAAATGCACGATCTCACCGCTATCAACAGAAAAGGTTAAAGGCTCTAATCGATGTTCAGCAGCAATACGATTAATCATTAACATATTATTAATCCAGTTGTGCTCGCATAAGCATCCAAATAAACACTGGTGCACCCAGTGATGTAGTCACAACGCCAACAGGAAGATCAGCAGAAGGCAGTAAAATACGTGATAACGTATCGGCGAAGGCTAATAATACCCCTCCAGCTAAAGCAGATAACGGCAACAAAAAACGATTTTCTGTGCCTAACATCAAACGTATCAAATGCGGAACAACAAGCCCAATAAAGCCAATAATCCCAGCTAACGCGACAGCACTACCGACTAATAACGATACCATTAAGATCAATTTCCAACGTAGAGTCGCTACGTTCAAGCCAAGTTGCCGCGCATGGAGCTCTCCCAACATTAAAATATCGAGTTTTTTCCCCTGACAACATAAAACAGCTAACACAGGAACAATAAAAAATAGCAAAGAGAGTTGCTGCCAATTAACCCCACCAAGGCTTCCCATAAGCCAGTACATTAACTGTCGCATATTAAGATCATCACTAAAATAAAATGCCCAAGTAATAACAGCACTAGACAAAATACCCAACGCGACACCAATCAGTAATAAACGAGTCATTGAAACACTACGTCGACGTGAGAGCCCTACGAGAATTAATGTAAATAATAATGCGCCTCCCATCGCTGTAAACATGGTAAGCATTGGAGATGGTGCAAATGGCAAAAAGAATAATACTGCAACTAGTGCTAAACTTGCACCACCGGAGATACCCAATACACCCGGCTCTGCTAATGGATTACCAAGTAATACTTGCAGAACGGCACCAGAACTTGCTAAAGCAGCCCCTATAGCCAGAGCAGCTAATAACCGAGGCAGACGTAACTGTAGGAGTAATTGTTGTTCTAAGCCGCCTTCAGGTGCCCATGGTGTGATCCACAACTCCCCAACGGATAAGGAAAAAAAACAAACAAGAATAAGTAGTAAAACTATTAGCCAAAAACTAAACCGCCAGCGTGATTGCTGACGGGCTAATAATGCATTAAGAGACATACGATCCATCGTCAAAATGGTAAAAGCCCCCTACCCTACAACCTTCGTAAAAGAACAAAAGTATGAGATTGTAATAATGAAAAACATGATTTTTTAAAACTTATCCACATAACCGTATCTGCTCATCAAAGATGATATGTGCTTTTTTTACCATTAATGCTGCTCGTTGGCCTAAAGCTACATTCGCATTAGGAAAAACAACAGCCTCTCCTTTTTCATCCGCAATAAACTCTTGTTCTTTATCGCTACCTAAATAGGTGCCTTCTTCGAAAAATGTAAAATTTGGCAAGTCATTCGGAAAAGAGAAATTGAAATCGTCAGATTGCTTCAGCAGAGTGCGGCTAACGCGGTAGACCTCGACATCATTATTCCATGTAATAGGCAAGGAGCTTTCAGTCACCAACTTCATCATCGCTCTACTAAAATGCGCCAATAGCGCTAAATTGTTATTGCCAAAATCTGCAACTTTACCCAGTTCAATCGTCAGCGCTTGTGCGCCATGATATTCCGCACTAAACCAACTAAAAGTAGAAGAAGGATCGTTTGCCAATAACACCGCTTCTATTTTTGCATGCTGAATAAAACTAAACAGACTATTGCTACGTGATAACTTATGGCTATATGGACTAATCGCAAAGGTATAGTGTTCTGAGCGTCGAATTGCACAGTGAAGGTCAAGATGCCACTTTTCTGGTTGAATAGCTGTAGAAGAACCATAAAAGCTATTTACAGCCTCTTGCAGTTGATTTGCAATCGTACAGTCAATGTTCCTTTCTTGATTCCGAACTTTGAATAAACGATTCATATTTTCATCAATGAAGCGTGTTTTGTTATTAATAGCTTCAGGGTGAGCAATAATTAACAGTAACCGATGAACCGGTTCAATATGCCCAAGTAAAATACCTTCCGCTAACTGTTGTATTAATTCTATTGGCGCCGTTTCATTACCATGCACACCAGAAGATAAAACAATATCTTTTGCCGTACTCATTTGCTCTACCGGCGTGATTTGTAGTACACCACGCTGCAACAATTTACAATGAATACCAGATTCCAATATCCATTCGCCGACCGTGAATGGTAATGATAAATCACAAGTTGCCGATAAAAAACGGCCTTTTTTCACTTCATCAACAAACGTCATATTACCTCCATGTACATAAACGTTATGAAATACAATCGCCCAATAGCTTTAACCTCCAGTATAAAACACCAAACTTTAAACACAATAGCAACATAATGACAACCCACAGCCTCATGAAGGTTCACTTATCTCAGCAAGAGGTAATAAAAAACCCAAGAGAATAAATTCACTTGGGTTTCGATTTGACTAAGCGTTAAACGGGCTTATTTAGGTACTTCTAATGTTTCTACACGTGCTTTTAGTTTCTGACCTGGACGGAAAGTGACTACACGACGCGCAGAAATTGGAATATCTTCGCCAGTTTTCGGGTTACGCCCTGGTCTCTCGTTTTTGTCTCGTAAGTCAAAATTACCAAAACCAGACAGTTTTACTTGTTCGCCATTTTCTAGAGCCTTCCTAACTTCTTCAAAGAAGACTTCCACCGTATCCTTGGCGTCCCGTTTGCTTAATCCAACATTCTCAAACAGGTTCTCAGCCAAATCGGCTTTTGTGAGCGCCATAGATAACTCCCTCAAGACTATGTTGAATGTATAGTAACAACACTGGCATCATTCCAATTTGTTACTGTGAATAAGGTTACGTTAATAAGGCTAATAACACCTATAGTTGGTGCTTGAAGAGATTAACATCTCAACTTCCTTATCAACTAGAGTCAAGTCTAAGCCAACTTGCTGATTTCCGCCAACTTTTTTACGTAAACTTCACGTTAATTTCTTAATATATTTTTGCTTCACACACTTTCCATTGTGCAATCAGTTGAAATAAAAACAAAACAGACCAACAATAAAATCATTTAAAAACAAACAGTTATCATCTTATATATTTTATAAAACATAGAAAAAGTAAAAAATATCTATTAATCAGAGTCTTATTAATTTTTTGGAGAAAGATCAAAAAAAAAGCAGCCGTTGCTGGCTGCTTTTAAAAAACAAGGAGTTAAACGCGTCAATATTTTGTAATTAACGCGATTAACTTTTATTGACGAGTCTTAGTCACGTAGTGATGCACCGAACTTTTCAGCAAGTGCAGCAACAATAGCTTCTACTGCTGATGCAATATCGGCTTCTTCTAATGTGCGCTCCGCTGATTGTAGCGTTAGTGCGATTGCAAGGCTCTTGTTACCTTCTTCAACGCCTTTACCCGTGTAAACGTCAAATAGGTTAACATCTGTCAGTAGCTCGCCACCGTTTTCACGACAAGCAGCAACAACATCACCAGCTAATACATCTTCGTTTACCACAACGGCGATATCACGACGGTTTGCAGGGAACTTAGATACAACTACCGCTTCAGGAAGCATACGAGTGTTAATTGCCGCCCACTCGATTTCAAACATGATTGTACGACCATTCAAACCGAACTTACGCTCTAGCTCTGGGTGTACAGTACCAATGAAACCAACTTCTTTGCCGTCAACAACGATTGCTGCTGATTGGCCAGGGTGAAGTGCTGGGTGCTTAGCGGCTTTGAAACTAAATGCAGCTTCATTAGCTGTTAGCTCAAGTACGGCTTCTACGTCACCTTTAAGATCAAAGAAATCTACAGTGTTAGTTGCAATATCCCAGTGCTCATCACTACGGTTACCTGCAATCACACCAGCAAGCATCATTTCTTGACGCATACCGTTTTCTGCTGATTGCTCAGGAACAAAACGTAAGCCAGCTTCAAATAGACGAACACGTGGTTGCTGACGCTTCTGGTTGAACACAACTGTATTTAGTAAGCCAGTCCACAAGCTTAAACGCATTGCTGACATATCTGCAGAAATTGGGAAAGGCAGAATCAATGGCTCAATTTCAGGCACGATAAGTTTTTGTTGCTCAGGCTCAACGAAGCTGTAAGTAATCGCTTCTTGGTAACCACGATCAACAAGCAGATCACGTACACGCTTAAGCGGAAGGTTCGCTTCTTTGTGTAAGTTCATGCTTAGTGCAGCAACTGGCGATTGATTTGGAATGTTGTTGTAGCCGAAGATACGACCCACTTCTTCCACTAAATCTTCTTCAATTGCCATGTCAAAACGCCACGCAGGTGCTGTTGCTTTCCAGCCAGCATCTGTAGTTTCAACGTCACAGCCTAGACGTGTTAGGATTTCAACCACTTCCTCAGAAGCAATTGAGTGGCCTAATAGACGGTCTAACTTAGTGCGACGAAGTTCAATCGTTGCAGCTTTTGGCAAATCAGCTTCTGATTCAGCTTCAACGATTGGCGCAACTTCACCACCACAAATTTCAACGATAAGTGCTGTTGCACGCTCCATCGCCTTCATTTGTAGTGTTGCATCAACACCACGCTCAAAGCGGTGTGAAGAATCAGTGTGTAGGCCATAGCTACGAGCACGACCACGGATAGCATCAGGAGCGAAGAATGCACACTCAAGTAGTACGTCTTTCGTCTCAGTGTTAACACCAGAGAACTCCCCACCGAAGATACCAGCAATCGCTAGTGCTTGCTTGTTATCAGCAATGACTAGGGTGTTGTCGTTAAGTTCAGCTTCGTTACCGTCAAGAAGTGTTAGTTTCTCACCTTGCTCTGCCATACGAACAACGATGCCACCGTCGATCTTAGCAAGATCGAATGCGTGCATTGGTTGACCCATTTCAAGCAATACGTAGTTAGTGATATCTACAATTGGATCAATTGAGCGTGTACCACAACGACGTAGTTTTTCTTGCATCCATAATGGTGTTTCAGCTTGAACATTAACATTACGAACAATACGACCAAGGTAACGTGGACATGCCGCAGGTGCTTTAACATCAATAGCAATAGTGTCAGCAGCTGTAGGTGCAACGATCTCAAATTGAGGCTCAGTGACTTCAGCACGGTTAAGTACGCCAACTTCACGAGCAAGACCTGCAATACTTAGACAGTCAGCACGGTTAGCAGTTAGATCAACGTCGATAGTAACATCGTCAAGACCTAGGAATTCACGGAAGTCAGTACCTAATACTGCATCCTCTGCAAGTTCCATGATGCCGTCAGATTCAACATCAATACCTAGCTCAGTGAATGAACAAAGCATACCGTGAGAAGGTTGACCGCGTAGTTTTGCTTTCTTAATTTTAAAATCACCAGGAAGCACAGCACCAACCGTTGCAACCGCAACCTTGATACCTTGACGGCAGTTAGATGCGCCACAAACGATGTCTAGAAGCTCTTCAGCACCTACATCCACTTTTGTAACACGAAGTTTATCTGCGTCTGGGTGTTGTGCACACTCAACCACTTGACCCACTTTAACGCCAGTGAATTCACCAGCAACTGCTTCAATACCGTCAACTTCCAGACCAGCCATTGTGATCTGGTGAGCTAGCTCTTCGCTGTTTACTGCAGGATTAACCCACTCGCGTAGCCAAGATTCAGAGAATTTCATAGATTTCTAGCCCCTAGTGCTTACTTAAACTGTTTTAGGAAACGTAAGTCGTTCTCAAAGAACGCACGTAAATCGTTAACGCCGTAACGAAGCATAGTTAGACGCTCAACGCCCATACCAAATGCAAAGCCTGAGTATTTCTCAGGATCGATGTTAACTGAACGTAGAACATTAGGGTGTACCATGCCGCAGCCTAATACTTCTAACCACTTACCATTCTTGCCTTTTACATCAACCTCAGCTGAAGGCTCTGTAAATGGGAAGAACGAAGGACGGAAACGTACTTCAACTTCTTCTTCAAAGAAATTACAAAGGAAATCGTGAAGAATACCTTTTAGTTGCGCAAAGTTTACGTTTTCATCAACTAACATACCTTCCACTTGGTGGAACATTGGTGTGTGAGTTTGATCGTAGTCATTACGGTAAACACGACCAGGAGCAATGAAACGGAATGGCGGTTGACCATTTTCCATTGTACGGATCTGAACACCTGATGTGTGCGTACGTAGCATCAGATCTGGGTTAAAGAAGAACGTATCGTGGTCGGTACGTGCTGGATGATCTTCAGCAATATTTAGCGCATCGAAGTTGTGGAAAGCATCTTCGATTTCAGGGCCAGCTTCAGTTGTAAAACCAAGCTCACCAAAGAAACTTTCAATACGCTCAATGGTACGTGTTACTGGGTGTAAGCCACCATTTTCAATACGACGACCAGGCAGAGAAACATCGATAGTCTCAGCCGCAAGCTTAGCTTCAAGCTCTGCACGTTGTAGGCCATCTTTACGCTCTACAAGGAGTGTTTGCACTGCTTGTTTCGCTTTGTTGATCTCTTGACCAGCAGTGCGACGTTCTTCTGGTGGTAATTTACCTAGGGCTTGAAGTTGAAGAGTTAAGTGACCCTTCTTACCTAGGAATTGAACTCGGACTTCGTCCAGAGCGACTAATGAATCAGCCTGCTCAATAGCTGCCGTTGCGTTGGCAATAATCTCGTCTAGATGTTGCATCGTATCCTCATCCACCCACAGGTGGCGTCCTTAAGGGAGATATAAAATCGCGTATTGATACATACTAAAGAAAGCAGCGTCTAAATCCAAATTGAATCGTACTAAAAGCGCAAGTTTGGACGAAAAAAAAACGTCTTTATCAGTTGAACGGCAAAAATTGAGGATTTCAATCAATTAGCGCCTAACAATAAGAAAATCATTACATTGTATGAGCATTCCTATTTATCATTTTTTACGTATCAAACTTTCTCTACTGAGAGTAATTTTATTACGTCTTTTTTGAGGGAATAACAGTGGACATTAAAGATTTCACAGCACTATTAAAAATCTTAAGAGTCACATTACTGCTTTGTATTGCCCTCATAATCATGGCCAATATGGGTATGCTCTCTAGCATGCCTATTATGGTTTAAGAACCGTTAATAACTCAGTTTCATATCGACTATATACATGTGCTGTATTACTTTGCTTTTAATGGTTTATTTGTGGGATTTCTCATCTCTTTATTAATGAGTTTTAAACACACTAAAACACAGACCAAAAACTATATTCAGCAACATTGAGACCCTTTTATTTGTTAAATAAAAACCAAAATTGATAACAAAATATCAATATAGATACGCAATAATTATCGTCGCTTTTTTTATACTTCTGACGATAAATAGTGAAATTAATTATCAAACCTGTTTTAAAATTACATTTTTCAGTGTAAATTATGATCAAAATCAAAGTTAGGAAGTCTCTGATGAACAATAAAGATCTAGCTGCACTATTAAAAATCTCAACAATTGCAATGATCCTTTGCACCGCATTACTTGCTCTTGGTAACTACGGCCTAGCGCATTCAATGCCTATTAACTCAGCTGCAGGATTTAACATTGTTAACCTTGTATTCTTCATTGGTCTTAACGCTCTTTTAGTTCCATTCCTTGCGTTTCTATTTAAAACTCGTGCTCGCGCAAACAAGCAGCGTCGTATGATTAAAGCATAAGTTTTATTTTCTTTAATTTTTAAACCAGCACCTCTTTCTAAAGTGCTGGTTTTTTTATATCTGATAAAAATAAAATACACTGTTGAATTATTTAGCAATATCACATACCATAATCGAACACTGTTTTATTTAATTAGGATATAACATGAAAAAACAAGATAACTATTGGTTAACGTATGCTAAGGCTACTTTTGTTATTGCGACCATCGCAATGATCATTAGTATCGTCAAATTACCGGGCGATTTAATCGTGAAAGGCTATTACAGTATTTGTAGCTTATTTCTTGTCAGTGCAACGATCACTTTAAGTAAAGCTATTCGTGATGAATCTGAATCAAATCGTTTAATCAATCGAATAGAAGAAGCGAAAACAGCTAAATTACTTAATGAGCTCGATGAATAACATAGCTATCAGCCATGACGAATATTTCCTTCAAATACCTCTACTTTCAATATTCGCAATTAAAACAAGTCATAACAACATTGGAAGTAAAGAAGAGTCAGTTGCTTGAGGATGAAAAATGCCTCAAGCAGCAACTTACCGATGCTGATCAACATTTCTTAATGCTTATTAACAATCCACTACCAGAGCCTCACCCTTCTAGACCAAGAATATTAAAAGATAACCCTCAATTAAAACCTAAATGCACAAAGCCTATTCACCATGCTTTATTTGCATTAAGTAAACAGCAACAACAATTAAACAAAGATCTCATCAAACGACAAAAATATAAGGAGAAGACTAAACGCCTTTTAATTCTTTTTAAAAAAGCAATATCTAATGAAGCTTACTTAGATATGGAGCATAGAATGCAAATAGAACAATTGAGTTTACAGTTAGAGCTATTACTTGCAAGCCATCTATAAATCAATAGAGAAGTGAATATTTAGAAGAAATAAGTATGATATACAACGAAAAAAGGAGAGCCGAGGCTCTCCTTTTAACTTAAAAACTAAACTGAGAAATTACAGTGCAGCTTTTGCCTTTTCCACAAGAACAGTGAAAGTAGCTTTGTCGAATACAGCGATATCTGCAAGGATCTTACGATCGATTTCGATAGATGCTTTCTTCAGACCGTTGATTAGACGGCTGTAAGACATACCATTTTGACGTGCAGCAGCGTTGATACGTGCAATCCAAAGTTGACGGAAAGTACGTTTCTTCTGACGACGGTCACGGTAAGCGTATTGACCAGCTTTAGTAACAGCTTGGAAAGCTACGCGGTAAACACGTGAACGTGCACCGTAATAGCCTTTAGCTTGTTTAAGAACTTTCTTGTGACGTGCACGCGCTTGTACACCACGTTTTACGCGAGGCATAGGAGACTCCTAACTAAAATAATAAAATATAAAACTAAAAACGATTAAGCGAACGGAAGCATACGAGCAACTGCAGCCACTTCACACTTAGGAAGGATTGCATTTGGACGAAGCTGACGTTTGTTCTTAGTAGTACGTTTAGTCAGGATGTGACGCTTAGTAGCGTGCTTAAACTTAAAGCCACCAGCTGTTTTTTTGAAGCGCTTAGCTGCGCCACGATTTGTTTTCATCTTTGGCATGAGATGATAACTCCGCATTGTTGATAGTTAATAATCACAGTAATAGGGCGAACAAAAAGCGCTGCTTAAGCAGCGCTTTTAGCTACTTGAATGCCTTTATTACTTCTTCTTTGGGGCAAGCATCATGGTCATTTGACGACCTTCTACTCGATTAGGGAAGCTTTCACAAACCGCGATTTCTTCAAGCTCACTCTTAATACGATTTAGAAGTTCAATACCAATGCCTTGGTGGGCCATTTCACGACCACGGAAACGTAGCGTTACTTTACCCTTGTTGCCCTCTTCTAAAAAGCGAGTCAGGTTGCGTAGTTTTACCTGATAGTCGCCTTCGTCTGTACCAGGTCGGAATTTAACTTCCTTGATCTGGATTTGTTTCTGGTTTTTCTTTTGCTCTTTAGCAGCCTTGCTCTTCTCGAACAGGTACTTGCCATAGTCCATCACACGACAAACTGGTGGCTCGGCATTAGGGCTAATTTCAACTAGATCCACACCAGCGTCTAGAGCAACTTCCATTGCTTCATCAAGTGAAACAACACCAACTGATTCGCCATCAAGGCCAGTCAGGCGAACTTCACGTACGCCACGAATTTCTTCATTTAGACGATGCGCGTTTTGCTTAACTGGTGCTTGGGTTCTTTTTCCGCCTTTAATACCTTATTCCTCCACAATATTGAGCTTACGACTGCTAATTTCTTCTTGCATAAATGCAACAAGTTCATCAATCTTGAATTTACCCAAATCTTTACCCTTGCGAGTACGAACTGCTACAACGCCTGCTTCGACTTCTTTGTCGCCACAAACCAGCATGAAAGGCACTCGCTTCAAAGTATGTTCGCGGATTTTAAAGCCAATCTTCTCATTTCTCAAGTCCGCATTGACTCTAATTCCACATTTTTTCAATTTTTCTACAATTTCTTGCACATATTCTGACTGAGCATCAGTAATATTCATCACTACAGCTTGTTGAGGCGCTAACCATGTTGGGAAGAAGCCTGCATAATCTTCGATAAGAATACCGATGAAACGCTCTAGTGAGCCAAGAATTGCACGGTGAATCATAACCGGTGTGTGACGTTCATTATCTTCACCTACATAAGTAGCGCCTAAACGCTCTGGTAATGCAAAATCTAGCTGAACGGTGCCACACTGCCATGCGCGATCAAGGCAATCGTGAAGAGTGAACTCGATCTTAGGACCGTAGAACGCACCCTCACCTTCTTGAATTTCAAATGGAATTTCCATTGATTCAAGCGCGGTAATTAAGTCTGATTCAGCTTTATCCCACATTGCATCAGAACCTACACGTTTTTCAGGACGTGTTGATAATTTAACAACAATGTTGTCGAAACCGAATGTCTTGTAAGTATCATACACCATTTCGATGCAAGATGTAACTTCTTGTTGTACTTGAGCTTCTGTACAGAAAATATGCGCATCATCTTGGGTGAAACCACGTACACGCATAATGCCGTGAAGTGAACCTGATGGTTCGTTACGGTGACATGAGCCAAACTCAGCCATACGCAATGGAAGATCACGGTATGATTTCAGACCTTGATTAAAGATCTGTACGTGACCTGGGCAGTTCATTGGCTTGATAGCGTATTCACGGTTCTCAGAACTTGTTGTGAACATCGCATCTGCGTACTTATCCCAGTGACCAGAACGTTCCCAAAGCACACGATCCATCATTAGAGGACCTTTAACTTCTTGGTAATCGTATTCATTTAGTTTTTCACGAATGAATACTTCTAGCTCACGGAAGATAGTCCAACCGTTGTGATGCCAGAACACCATACCCGGTGCTTCTTGCTGCATATGGAACAGATCAAGTTGCTTGCCGATTTTACGGTGATCACGCTTAGCCGCTTCTTCTAAACGAGTAAGGTGTGCTTTTAATGCTTTTTTATCGTGGAATGCAGTACCGTAGATACGTTGAAGCATCTTATTGTCGCTATTACCACGCCAGTATGCACCCGCAACGCTTAATAGTTTGAAGTTTTGACAGAAGCCCATGTGAGGTACGTGTGGACCACGACACATATCAATGTATTCTTCGTGGTGGTAAAGACCTGGACGGTCATCACGCGCTACGTTCTCATCAAGAATTTCAATTTTGTAAGTTTCGCCGCGAGCATCAAATGCATCACGTGCTTCTTGCCAGCTTACTTTTTTCTTAACAACCTGGTATTTGGTTTTAGCAAGCTCAACCATGCGCTTCTCAATCACTTCAAGATCTTCTTGAGTTAGTGATTGCTCTAAGTCGATATCGTAGTAGAAACCGTTATCGATTGTAGGACCAATAGCCATTTTCGCATCTGGGTAAAGCTGCTTAATTGCATGGCCTAATAGGTGAGCACATGAGTGACGTACAATCTCTAAACCATCGACTTCATCTTTTGCAGTGATGATTTCAAGGCTTGCGTCGTTTTCAATTAGATCACATGCATCTACGCGTACACCATCAACACGCCCTGCGATCGTTGCTTTAGCAAGACCAGGACCGATTGAAAGTGCCACGTCCATAGTTGATACAGGCGCGTCGAATTGACGTTGACTACCGTCAGGAAGAGTAATTACAGGCATGAATAATGTCCTTTAACAGTGGTGCCACACACCAAGTAGCACATGTTGAATTTATAAAGCTTTCAGAAGCTTTTACGAATAAAAAACGCCTTACTTTCGATACCGCAATACTGAGCGGCACACTAAAAGAAAAGCGAGCCTGTACTATAGCAAACGGATTAAAAGGATTGCAAAGAATCCTCTTAAATTAATAACAATAATTTAGTCAACGAGGGTGTAACTAACAACGTACAGTTTTTCTATCCCAGGATAGATATCTTGTATAACGCTTTTAAGCACATCGAGTGTCATATTTTCTTGTTTAGCATGAAAATCATTTAGTTCAGAAAACAAGATAGGCTCTACCCTATCGATTTGTAAGGTACAAAATTCACGGCCATCTTCAAATGTGGAGACTTTTACTTGTGAACCTGGAACATAATGACTTTCAGACTCATCACGAATAGTGATTGTCTTTTTTCCTGAAAGAATATCGGCTTCAAAACGTTCAAAAAATGTCATGTCTGTTGGTATGATTTTCTGGTTCATATTTTATATCTTTTCCTAAAAGTAATGTGCTGTAGATTACCTGCATTCTCAACGTGAATACATTTTGTTTTGTAAGTATCTTTATCAATTAGTGTCTAATTACTTTTTATTGAATCGCCATCTAAGATTTACGCATATTTTTACGATGTGATTATTTTTTATTTAAAAAAGAAGAACATATATTTTATGCGGTGGTTTATTTTAATACTTTGTTTTTGTTGTTCTTTCTATCGTCTGAATTCTAAGTTTTTAAAAACAGTAACTAAAATCACACTGAGTTCACATTTCTTCACTCGATATATAGTCTAAGATGTTGATAGACAAGTTGTATACATACGTTTCAGTGCGGAGGATGATTATGTGGCAAGCCATTTCTCACCAACTGTCAGATGTACTAGGTCGACCATTTAAGATTATTGAGCGACAAACGCTTGAAGGGGGCGATGTCAATGAATGCTATTGCGTTAGCGATGGTGATCAACGTTTCTTTCTCAAACTCAATGATAAAGAACAGCTCGTTGTCTTTGAAACTGAATCAGAAAGTTTACGTATTCTTAATGAAGCCAATTGTGTTCAAGTACCTCAGTATATCCATGTTGGTACATGCCGCGATAAATCCTTCCTCACACTGAATTATTTACCAACAAAAAAAGTCGATGATAATGCTGGTTATCAATTAGGTCAGCAATTAGCAAAACTGCATTTATGGGGTGAGCAAGCTGAATACGGTTTTGATTTTGATAATTATGTTGGTTTAACGCCACAACCTAACCGTTGGCATCGCCGGTGGTGTCGTTTTTTTGCAGAGCAACGTATCGCATGGCAATTACAACTATGTGAAGAAAGAGGCATTATATTTGGTAATATTGACATTATTACTAGCAATGTCATTAAACACTTAGTTAACCACCAGCCGAAACCTTCTTTATTACATGGCGATTTATGGCATGGCAATACTGCTCTAACTGTATCTGGCCCAATTATTTTTGATCCCGCCACATACTGGGGGGATCGCGAATGTGATATTGCTATGACAGAACTGTTCGGTGGTTTCCCAAACAGCTTTTATAAGGGTTACAATTCAGTCTATCCTCTTCCCCCCGAGTATCAAGAGCGTAAAGAGCTTTATAACCTTTATCATATTCTTAATCACTGCATACTCTTTGGTGGCGAATATATGGGCCAAGCTGAATACATTATAGCCAGGCTTAATCTATTAGATGAGTAATTAAATTCTATGTATGTGTCGACGTAAGGTATGTATAAGCTTTTGCATATCTTTCGTCGTACATTAGTTTTCATTGATAGCTATTATCACCACAGTAAAATAAGTTTACCTGCAAACGCTTTTGCCAGCGTCTAGGCTATCAATAGTATTTTTAGTTATAGCGAATATTATCAACATAACCTAAATTAAATTTGCTGCTGATAACTGACTGCGAGTGAAGGAGTGCAATAATGAAAAACTATTCAGAACAAAGCGTTAGCTGTCCCCATTGTGGACAAATCATACGCATTGAATTAGATGCAAGCGCTGGTAGCCAAGAGTTTTATGATGATTGCTCTGCATGCTGTAATCCGATTCATATCAATATGCAGGTTGATGATCTCCACAAAACCATTAATTTATTTATCGATGCTGATGACGAGCAAATTTTTTAATACTAATTCCATGATCAATTAACTAGACCAGTTACGCTAAGCGGTCTAGTTAATCTCTCGTTTATGATTTTGCTGCCATTACACGCTCAACAGTATCAACTATCGCTTGGGTTTGAGGATCTATTTCAATATTAATCACATCACCAATAACACGACTTTTTAAATTTGTACGCTGTAATGTTTCAGGGATTAAATTCACATTGAAACGATTTTCGACCACATCACCTATGGTGAGGCTTATACCATCAATCCCTATATAGCCTTTGGTGAATACATACTTCATCTGTGCTTGCGGTAAAGTAAACCAGATCTGGTGATTATTTTCTGATGTAACAACATTAGATACTTCTGCTGTACACATAATATGTCCAGACATAGAGTGCCCACCGATTTCATCGCCAAACTTTGCTGCACGCTCAACATTGACGACATCACCTTCTTTAACTAAACCAAGATTAGTGATATTTAGTGTCTCTTGCATCAAATCAAATGACCACAAATCATCATTAATCTCCGCCACTGTCAGACAACAGCCGTTGTGAGCAACCGAAGCCCCTAGCTCTACATTACTTAATAAATTAGCAGGCATACGTATTACGTGAGTTTGAAAATCTTGTTTCTTACTAATCGAAATAATTTCTGCTGTTCCCTGTACAATTCCCGTAAACATAACGCTCCTAACTGAGTTAATAATTAACTTAGGCTGTTAATCAGTATCTTGATTTTATAGCTCTTTTTTATAGAAAAACTATCAAATAAGCCAATATTTAAAAGTGAGTATTCAATGTCTTACTTTTACTTTTCTTATACAGCATTGATTAACCTTTTCTATGTTATTTACCAATGACAATTAATTGTCAAAAAAACAACTTGGCAATGAAATCCATATCCCTTCTGGGAATAAAGTTATAAAGTGTATTCTTACAGCAATAAGATAACGAATACAAAATAATATAGGTATATTATGACTATTGATGTCGCTAATGATGCCATGCCAATAAGCACTAAAAAAAACCATTCTTGTAAAACATTACGTATTACGCTACTAACGTTAATTACGATCTTATCGTGTTATTATCTTTGGGTTTTATATAAAGCAGTAACCCCGAACGTAAGTATTGCGTACAAGGCTTATTACATTAAAACTCAGACTCTCTTTTGGCAGCCTAAAGAGCCTAACCTTGCTCTAAAGATTCCATCATCGCTAGAACTTTCAACAAAAGTTCCCTATTTATCACGCGCAGGATGGAATGAAGACGCTGATAATGGTGCTCGATTATTAACAAGTACTGGCGGGTTTTATTTCACGCTTCCGCATAAGGTAAAGCAAAAGGTTAAAGTCAGTATCACATTAGCATCTTCACTATCCTCACCATTGCACTTTTCAGTAAACCAATGGCATGGCGTTTTTGCACCAACAAAACAATCTAATGTGTTTGATGCCATTATCCCAGCATCTGCATTTAAGTCTGGCGATACATTACAAACATTGCAGATAAAGGCATTAACACCGTTGGCATTTAAGTTGGTGGACTTTGCCTTTTTATCTAAAAACGATAGTCATCAAGCAACAAAACCAACAATCGCGTCACCTTTTAATGATCAATAACTAAGGTAAATAATATGAATAATAACCTTAAAAATACAGACTATACCCTGTCACTTATCGTTCCTGTATATAACGAAGAAGTCGCTATTGAGCCATTTATTAACGAAATCAATAATAAGCTTTCCTCCATCCGCTCACATATTGATATTGTTTTCATTAATGATGGTAGTAAAGATAAAACACAGTCTGTAATTGAAGCTCAAATAGCCAAAGATGATTCAATTAGCTTAATTAACTTCGCTCGTAATTTTGGCAAGGAAGCAGCCATGACCGCAGGCCTTAATTACGTAAAAGGTGATGCTGCTGTGATTTTAGATGTTGATTTACAAGACCCACCAGAACTGATCCTTGAATTTGTCCAATTATGGCAAACAGGGGAATACGATACAGTTTATGGTGTTCGTGTTGACCGTTCACAAGATACTTTGTTAAAGCGTGTGACTGCAGGCGGTTTCTATCGTTTCTTCAACTTTTTATCTGCAGAAACAATCTTACCCGAAAATGTCGGTGATTTTCGTCTCATTGACCGATGTGTTATTGAAGCAGTAAAACAATTACCTGAACGTAACCGCTTTATGAAAGGTTTATTGGCTTGGTCTTCATTCCGCTCAATCGGCGTCGATTTTCAGCGTCCTGAGCGAAATGTTGGTGATACTAAATTCAACTATTGGAAGTTATGGAACTTCGCAATGGATGGTATTACAAGTTTTACTGCTTGGCCTCTACGTGTATGGGGGTTTGTTGGTTTTGGTATCTCGTGCTTATCTTTTACCTTTTTAATGTATGTATTAGTCAGTACTGTTTTCTTTGGTATTCATACACCAGGGTACGCATCAACCATTTCCGTTGTTCTGTTCCTTGGGGGGATTCAATTAATTTCATTAGGCGTAATTGGTGGCTATATCAGCCGCATTTATACCGAACTAAAGCAGCGCCCTATTTACCTTGTTGAAGGTGTCTATGGGAAATATAGTGAAAAAAACACACAACCTCTTGTTACAGAGACAGAAAAAGAGTTAGAAACCATCAATGAATGAGTCATTTTTAAAGCACTTTTGGCAATTAAATCGATTTGCAATTATTGGTTTACTTGCAACAGCCGTACACTTGTCTGTTGTTAGACTATATTTTTTCCAAATCCAAGATCCATCAGAATACAGTGCCAACGTGATCGGTTTTAGTATTGCTTTTTTAGTGTCTTACTTTGGACATCGCCACTTTACGTTTGGACAGAAAGGATCATTTTTAAAATTTTTGGCCGTATCATTGATGGGCTTTTTTATTAACAATTTAATCCTTGCTTCATTGTTGAAATCTGCAATGTTCTCAGGTTGGCTGGCGGTCACAATATCAACCCTTTGCGTACCTGTAATTACCTTCATCTTGGCTAAATTTTGGGTGTTTAAATGACTACATTAAGCTTACCTTCAATCAAAATTAGTCAACAAGAATGGCTGACCATTATATTTGCCGTTATTGTGAGTCGCACCGTTATCTACTGTTTAGGTTTATGGGGAGTAGCCGAGTTTGCTTCTGGACATTATGCTGAACAGCCTTTATTGCAAACTATTTGTCGCTTTGACTGTGTCTGGTTTTATCGGATCATCGAAAATGGCTATGATTTAGTGCCACAATGGCTAAGTCAAAAGAATGCGGCTAACTGGGCATTTATGCCTCTACAGCCCTTTATTGGTTGGATCTTTTCAAAATTTTTCTTTTTTGAAAACCCAATTAACAATGCCCGCTTAGGTTTAGTCATAGCGTCAAACTTAGCGTTTTTATTCAGCCTGCCGATTATTTTAATGGCGTTAAAGCAGCTTAATTTCAGCAAAGCAACGCAGTCTGCTGCTATCTGGTTATTGTGCTTTTCACCTTATACTGTGTATTCAACTGCAGGCTATACTGAACCGCTCTTCATTGTTTTCGTGACTGGTGTATTCCTGTTTAGTTATCGCCAACAATGGGGATGGGTCGCAATTTTAGGTCTATTAGCCGCTATTACCCGTAACCTTGGCGTGTTCTTGGTTTTTCCTGTACTCATTATTGCGATTCAACACTACGGTATAAATAGCTTTGTTCGCTTAAAAACCCCGGCACTGAAAGCAATTTCAGCCATATGGGTGATCCCTTTCGGCTTTTTCACCTATATGGCTTATCTCTACTTTCATGTAGGTGATGCGCTGGCTTTTGGACACATCCAAATTGCATGGGGACGTCAATTAACCAATCCGTTTCACTGGATCCTCTATGGTTTTGAAACAGGCGGTCCTAAGCTTTACTTAGCCATCATGGCGATACTCGCGTTTATACTAAATATCTATTTGGTCGTGCGTAAATACTACGCTGAAGCCATATTTATGTTCATTTGTTTGATATTACCGCTGTCATCAAATTTAAATGCGATGCCTCGTTATGCGTTTGGGTTATATCCAACCTTTTTTGGCTTACTTTTACTTATTGAACGTTATCCGAATATTAAAACACCAATGCTATGTATCTTTAGTGCAGCAAGTACTTTTATCGCGATTGGCTTTTACAGCCATATGATGTTTACGGTTTAACTTTCTCGATAAAACAGCAACTTAATGAGTAAACACTATCTACTAAGCTGCTGTTATTCCCACCCCAGAGCAATAATTATGTAAATTGCCAATATTCTGTTTTGGTTATACGCCTTTTGTTTATATAATCCTGAAAAATCATTGGCAGTACAAAATAGAATGCCATAGAAGCATTTTAATACTTGACTCCTCCCCTTTATATTCCTCTTTTTGGAGCCAAAAATAGTGCATAACTATAAAAAAGAAACCGCGCAGCTTATAAAGCTTGCCGTGCCTGTGCTCATTGCCTCTGTTGCACAAACATCGATGGGCTTTGTTGACACAGTGATGGCGGGTAGTGTCAGTGCGACTGACATGGCAGCCGTTGCTGTTGCTGCAAGTATTTGGTTACCTTCTATCTTATTTGGTGTTGGTTTACTTATGGCACTTGTGCCCGTGGTGGCACAACTTAGCGGCTCAGGTAAAAAAGAGCGTATTCCGTTTGAAGTTCAACATGGCTTCTACCTTGCGATCTTAATATCCATCCCAACCATGTTGATATTGTATAACGCGGGTTCTTTAATCCATTACATGAATGTAGAGCCTGTATTAGCAGAAAAAACGGTCGGTTACTTATATGCCGTACTTTTTGCTGTACCTGCTTTTTTGTTCTTCCAAACTCTAAAGAGTTTTTCTGAAGGTTTATCTTTTACCATTCCAGGCATGGTGATCGGCTTTTTAGGCTTACTGGCCAATATCCCACTAAACTGGGTTTTCGTTTACGGAAAGTTTGGAGCGCCTGAATTAGGCGGGATCGGCTGTGGTGTGGCAACAGCTATCGTCTATTGGTTCATGTTTTTTGCGTTACTAGCGTATGTCTTAATTAATAAACGGTTAAAGAGTGTTGGGGTATTTAGCACATTTTATCGCCCTCAATTAAAAGCGCTTTCACGTTTATTTAAACTAGGCTTTCCCGTTGCAGCTTCGCTATTCTTTGAAGTTTCACTGTTTGCTGTTATTGCCTTACTGATTTCACCATTAGGCCCAAATAAAGTAGCGTCGCATCAGATAGCGATGAACTTCTCATCACTGGTGTATATGCTGCCAATGAGTATTGGTGCAGCGGTGAGCATTCGTGTTGGCCACAAAATGGGACAACAAGATATTGATGGTGCACGTATTGCAAGCCATTGCGGTTTAATTGTCGGTACGGCTTTAGCTATTTGTACCGCTATGATGACGGTTATTTTCCGCGAAGACATTGCCGAGCTCTATACTCATAATCCACAAGTCATCGTGCTTGCTGGGCAATTATTACTACTTGCAGCGATCTATCAATGCAGTGATGCCGTTCAGGTTGTTGCTGCAGGTGCGTTACGTGGTTATAAAGATATGCGTGCCATTTTCTTTTGTACATTCATCGCTTACTGGCTAATAGGACTACCATCAGGTTACGTCTTAGGCCTAACAAACTGGATTGTACCAGCAATGGGCCCGCAAGGTTTTTGGATTGGTTTTATTCTCGGCTTAACTGCGGCAGCCATTATGCTTGGTTGGCGAATACACCATGTGCATAAACTTGATGCTGAAAAGCAACTTGAAATGTCATACCGATAACACAAAAAGGCGATCATCAGATCGCCTTTTTTGATCTAATATTGATAATAATCAGTATGATGAATATTCACTTAATGCTTTAAGAGACGCCTATGCCTGTATCTATCTCTATTTTCCCACATAGACTGTCTCTGATTCTTTTCATTTCAATAATGCTGATAGGCTGTAAGCAAAATCACAATGAAGACGCCTTTAATACCTATCATCAGCGTCTGGCTAATGTACTCGATATAGACAAAACCCCCTTTCCTGAAACGCCCTTACAACTTTTACCCGCGAAACGAGAGCTTATTCAGCCTTTAGCGGATATTAGAATTGGTCTACTTGATGCCTATGAATTACGGCAATGTGGCTTATTCCAATTGATTGCAGAGCGAAATTCGATTTTGGGTAAAGTTCAAGATAAAACCCGCGGTCTCCGCTATGAACTTTTACTATTAGATGGGCTACAGTATTGTTTAGAAACACTGCCTAAAGACTCTGATTTATTAACCGAGCTAGCACCTATTTATCAGCAAAAGAAACAGCAGCTCCCATTGGTTTTTTGGAACACGCTTTTTACTGGAGAAGAATGGCGTAAACAGTTAACGCTAGGCCATCATCTACTTGAAAGTAATCAAACCACTCAATTTAACGCTAGCCTAAGCGCATTTAGCTATATCAATAATTTACTTTCAAATAGCATCAAACGCTCAAATAACATCACTGCACCTTATTCTAACAAGGATAAATATCAGGCTCTTTTTGAGCACCAACAACAAATTTATAATAGCCGATATATTGGTGATCTTTTCTATTCAATGCAGCGCACCACAACATTGCTGAACACAATTACAGAACAACTTACTCAGTCACAAGATGCAATTTTGTGTGGCAAAAATATGAATCAGCAAAAAGCACAATATCTTCGTAATGTTTTCTATAAGTTTTATGTTCCAACTATCCAGCCTTATTTATCAACACTTGATTCACAATATCGACAAATACAGCCCGTTTTACAGCAGATACTTCAACAATTGAATCAACCGAATATTCACCTCTCCTCACCGATGCAAACCTATATAGCATTCTATGTTGATGGCGATCTGTATCAGCAATTTCATGAAGCCACATTAGCGCACGTTAAATTCTGGCAACGTCTGTTTAAACAATGTAAATTCAAAGTTGGACAATAACTTTATTCTAATTTGATAGAATAACTTTGCTTCAAAAATTTGAGCTTTAAACTAAAATTTAAACTCAGCTTCTACAGTCGCGAAGACAATAAATTTGTATATATTTTCGCTAAGGGATATAGGAGATACGCATGAAGAAAACCAAGAATGAAGCAAAACTTCTCAAAAAAGCATTAGAAATAGGCTTTGCATTCGCGAAAAAACAAGGTTTTGGCGATTTAGACCGCAGTGTTGGCTCTACCGACCGTGTTGAGTGTATTTATCGCTTACTGGTTGATTGTAAACAAATCACTCCTCTTGCCGTGGATCAAGAGGACGGCGTTCATATGAAACATAAGCTGGTTTTATGGATCAGCCGCTTACTTCCGCCCGATCACGAACTTTTAAACTAACCTATCTACTTGTGTAGCGCACATTCTGTTGCGCTACACATTACATTTAATTGGCAATGCCCTACTTAAAAATATGACTTCGACTATTTCATCACCATAATTTTATTAAAACTGGCTATTGTGCAAGCAAACGCACTGAATTTACTAAAAAATCCAACTTTAATACTTGCCTCGTTACAAGTGACTCGCTAATATGCTTGTCGTTCAGTAGAACATATTACGAGCGTAGCTCAGCTGGTTAGAGCGCTACCTTGACATGGTAGAGGTCGGTGGTTCGAGTCCACTCGTTCGTACCAATTTATGATTAAAACCAGAAATCATAAATATACAATTTGCGTCTGTAGCTCAGCTGGTTAGAGTACTACCTTGACATGGTAGGGGTCGGTGGTTCGAGTCCACTCAGACGCACCATTTATATGTGCATACTTATTTAAGTAAACGCTATAGAAAATTGGAACCGTAGCTCAGTTGGTTAGAGTACCGCCTTGACATGGCGGGGGTCGGCGATTCGAGTTCGCCCGGTTCCACCAAATTTCATTCGTTGTTTTAAGATGCCGTATAGATAACATATTTGGATCCGTAGCTCAGTTGGTTAGAGTATCGCCTTGACATGGCGGGGGTCGGCGATTCGAGTTCGCCCGGATCCACCAAATTTCATAAAAAAGCCAAGCGTTATGCTTGGCTTTTTTGTATCTCTATCAAACAAATCTTAAATTCCTACTTTATCAATAAGAATTAATGTGAATTTATCTTCATTACCCTTTTTCACTATCTTCGATTTAAAAATCAAAAAACAATCAATGTGACCAAAAATCACGAATTACTGAGCACCTTTTATTTTGCAATTAAGTCAGACTCATGTAACCGTACTATAAATCAATAAATCTCATGACTTTCTCAACATAAACTACTTTGAGTTATTGTCCCAATCTAATTTATTTTTCTCTTTACGGTCGTTATCGACTTTGAAATTCGCTGTATCATAATCTAAGGACGCCACTCGAAATCTATAATCTTTTTCGATTTCAATGAGTTCCTCATTCGTAATTGGGTCTAGCTTTTCATTACAGAACCGACACTTTTTTGCCTCTAACTGAACTCTTTCTGCACATGTCGGACACTTTCGTAATTTATCTATTTGCGCTTGTTGTAACTTAATATTATTCCTTTTTCCAGCATTAGAAAAATAACCTAAAACTAAAAATAAAATGATAAAAAATAAAATCCAAAACATACCTCACTCCTTAATAATTGATTGTTTTTAAAATTAGAAATAACTCTTTACAGCTTCTCTAACTTTCTATCTTTTAGGTAACGCTTAAATGGCGGCCAAACCATAACAACGATTGTGACAAGAGTAATAAAACCCGACAGAATCCAATAAACAGGCGTCATCTGATCGTCGCTAAGAGCCATAATTGTTGCAATCGAACTCGCTGGCACTAACAGTGCAGCCACAAGGGAAACCAGTAAAAGCACCGTATTTGTAGATTCTTCTCTCTCCTGTTTCCAAAGCGCATGATTGTGCTCTAATTCAATAAACGTTTTATCTTCAATCGACGATAAATCAGCTTGAACGCAAAAATACTGGTAAAGCCTTTCAGCAAAGGGATATGTCGAAATATGAGTTATTTTGTATTGCCTTCTGAAATTAGAAATACGCTCATATAACTCGCCACGCTGCTTATTACTACAAAGCATCATTTCATCTTTAAAGCGATTTAATATCGTTCTTTGATAAATAACAGCGGCAAATAAATCGAGGTAATAGTGATTATTAGATAGATTCCACTTCAAGGACGATTCTTCAGGCGTTTGGTCCACAAAAACTAAACGATTTAGATTAAATTGACAGCGCCAATCTGCCCAATAATCGAATTGTGAATCGACCAATCTCTGCTTCTCTGTTTTAGAAAGTTTATACCTTGGATCATTACAATTAATGCCTGCACTCAACTCACTAACGCAAATAGACTTATCGTCTTCAAATCCATTTATTTGCTTAATCCAAGTACAATTAACCAGTTCATGTCCGAATGTATCTTCTTCATAATGACTGTCTTGCTCTAGGGGAATATCTAGCAACTCGCTAATATGCTGTTTTAAGCCTTGGATCTTATCTTCAGCACTAAGCCATTGGCTTACTTGATGTTTTTCAGTTCTTGGTTCCCACTGAAAAACGGTTTTATTTAGCTTAGAAATATCAGATTCAGTAAATGTTAATGATGAGTCAAAATGAATATACAGCAAGCTCACCTCACCTAAAGCAAGTAACTGTAGCTGAGTAATATTAATAACTTTTTCATCATCTTCATTTTTACTGGGTAGTAACAACGAAAATAGTGGCTTAGTATCACTGTCTTGACTTATCACGTACCTTCCAGACTCAATTGGCCTTAATAAATCAGCACAAGATCGCGAATAAAACCTTCTTTTATCCTTAATTTCATCAACCGTCAGATCCTTTGTCCAATGTTGCCACTTTTCATCGCTGACAATTTTTGCGAATGCTTGCTTAGAAATAAAGAGTGGGAAAAAACCCCACCCTTGCCATTTATATTCCGTCATTAATCTACCACTACTTCCTGTTTGGGTAAGGATTTACTAATCCGTGTAATCGAGTATCGCTCTGCAAGTTCTCGTAACTGTTCAATTTCCTTACTCGGTAATGTCTTCTCTACATATTTTGCAATCGTTGGGTACTCTCTTTCATCCCTTGGCGTTAACATATATGCGTCACACATCTCCACATATTTACGCAATTTAGCAGCGTCATCTTGCAAATTCTTTTCTCTAAGAAAATAGCGAATTGTCAGCCCAGATAAACTTGAAAACTTGCCCCATGCTTTTAAACCTAATGGTTTAGCGGCTAAATGATCAGTTCCACACATTAGAATACCTTGTTGTCTTGACTCTACGTCTTTAGATAACCACTCAACATTCGCTTTAGTAATGTTGATAATAGGTAAGCCAAATTCATCAAGCGCAATCTCACCTTCACCAAATATTAGTTTTTGTTTTTTCTCTTGTTCCTGATTGAACTCACCCAATTTTCGTACAATGTTAGGATCTTTTAATGCTGTAATCGTCGCTAAGATTTTCTTTAAATCATATTCGATACACGTCTTACCAAAAGTGACCATCGCTCTCTCTGGCTGGTTCTGACCCACTAAAAATAACCTTGTTTGCAGGTATCCTGAGGAATAACCCACGATATCACCAAATGCGAGTGCTTCATCTGTAATGCCAAGGTCTCGTTTAGATTCAATTAGCGAGAGATCCATCCCTTTCAAGTTAACTAGCTGTGACTCTTCTAAAATATGGCTTGATATTATTTTTCCTGTGAATTCCTTACTTCGTAAGCTATCCAGCTCTGTATAAGGTAGTTGGTATGCCTCTCGCGGCAACAATTGTTCTGATACCGCACAATAACGAAAAGCTCGCTGTACAATTCTGACTGGCACACCATGCTCAAGGGTTTCTTCACCAAGCTCCGTCAGCAGTAATTTACCTTCATCCATTTCAACAAATGAACGGCCAGCCATTTCACTGATATGTTTTGTCACCAACTTCTCAGCAAGACCGGTTAAGACCACAATTGAATTAATAGAGCTAATACCTTGTTCAATTAACTTGAAGATCATCAAGTCAATATCACTGAGCTCCTCTCGGCTACGCTCTTTGACTAAAATTTTCACGTTGAGTATTGGTAATAAATTATCACGAACGTAAAACAGCGTTTCATCTGGCTTTATTTGAGAATTCAAAACCTCAGCGTAGCTTTTTGACATATTGAAATAAGGGTTAGTTGTTTTCTTTTTTTTAGCCATTTTCACTCACCAACGTTTTCTTAGCAGATCGAGTATTTGAGTTTTTACGGTTATTTGATGCGGTATTATTTTTTGGTCTTTGAACCGTTTTTGCATCAGGAAGGAAGCGCGAAGCTTGCAGCAATGCGCCTTTCTTATGACACTGACTTTTTAGCAATACCATTGCTTTTTTAAACTCAACATCATGGGCATTCTGTCTGTCAGCACCTTTGGTCAGCGTCTGGGAATCACCAATCATTACCAATTGTTTCTTAGCACGTGTTTGCGCCACATTCAGACGTCTCCAGTCTGATAAAAAGCCCACTTTGCCCTGTCGATTTGAACGCGTAAAAGTGAAAATAATCAGATCGCGCTCTTGCCCTTGGAAGCTATCTACTGATGCAACTAACTCATTTAGAGGCATGGTTAACTCAGACAATTGCCCTCGTTTCTGCTCTCTTCTTATTGCTTTTTGAATCGCCTTTACGTGATTAGCGTAAGGAACAATAATCCCAATCTCGCGATTTTCAGCAAGCTCAGGCATCTCTTTTATTGAAGACTTAAGCAGCGCGATAACAAGCTCAGTTTCACAGACATTATCTTGTACAACAGCGCGTCCATCTTCAGACGTTGCTTTTTCAGCCTTTTCTTGGAGCCAAGTAGTATCAATCCAGATCATTGGCTGAGGACAATAAGACAGTAATGGTTGCTTCTTATCCATCCCTACACCCGCAAAATACTTACCTTCATAGAATGCTTCAGAAACAAAATCACTGATCATAGATGGACATCGGAATTGCGTGTCTAACATAATTTTGCGGTCTTCAGGGGCGCCATTCCAAAGATGTTCAAACCAGCTAAGACGATAGAGATCTTTATAATCACCAAAATCTTTAGCTTCGACTTCTTCTAGAACTTCATCACTCACAACAGGTGGAAGTTGTTTGTGATCGCCAACAAGAATTGCCTTATTAGCACGTGATAACGGAACGATTAAATTATGAAGTTGGATTTGTCCTGATTCATCGACAATAACAACATCAAAATCGAGTTCCCTAAACAACGCCTTCGTATTGATACCAATACAGGTAGCCCCAACCACATTTACATTTTCCATTAAAATCTTATATAAGGCTTGCTGACGTTCCGTTTTTAATTTATTGAACCATTCGGTAAGGTTGGTATGAATACTGGAAACCTTTACTAGTAGCTCATCAAGACTTTCCATCTCGAATTTAGTCACTTTTTTTCCACTGCTTCCTGGAATATTAATATCATCAACCAGTGAGGTGACTTGTTCGAAATAGCCTTCAATCTGACAATGAATACTGTCCATAAGGCTGTGAGCTTGAGTAATTTTCGATTCAGTTTCCTCAATAGTATTGCCAAGCTGAAAACGCTGAGCTTTTAACTCACTCGTCTTGAGGTTAACTTTATTGATCCGATAATTAATTAAACTTATTTTTTTGTTATTGAGCCAACGCGACACAGATTTAAATATTGGCCATTCTTTTTGTTGAGTCTCAATGATTTGTTTACTTAGTTGCTCTAAGGTATTATTTTTTAAAACAATATCTCGCTCAATTTCAACCAAGCTATCTTTAAGTTCTAATAAGGTGTTGGTATGGTGAGTATGATCACTTTGAGCCAGTTCTGCAGCGTCTAATTGTTCAATGATCTCATCTTTACTAACAAGTAACCCTTTTATATGCGCCAATTGCTGCTCAAGTACTTTCAGCGTTTCATCTGCCGAACTGAACATCCGTTCCTGTAACTTCGCTGCTTTGTTGTCTAATGTAATATCTTCAAGGCATGAGCTGATCTTATTCTCATTACCGATACGAAGACATTCAAAATCATCCTCTTCAGCAAGGCGCTCTAAAACGTTATCAACGGCTTTATTATTTTGCGACGTAACAAGTACCCGTTTACCTTGTGCAGCAAAGTACTTCACCCATTGAAGAATAACTGTGGTTTTTCCCGTCCCAGGAGGCCCTAGAACAAGGGTATAGTCATCACTACCCGCTCCACTATCAATCGCTTTAACTTGAGAAGGCGTTGGTGGGAACTTGCTTGGAGGAACAGGTACTTTTACTGGCGTTAATGGGGAGTGATCGTATACACCTGCAGCCAAAGATAGCAGCCAAGGGTTTTTAGATGTTTCTGACTCAAGCGAATCAACCACTGCATTACGCACCTTCTTCAAGGTTGGTAATGCCGCAACATTCAATAACGCTTGCTCTGGTATTTGCGAATCTAATGCTTGTTTTTCAATACTGACATGGATAATAGGTTCATTCTCAACAGGGTTAAGATCTGCTATCTCCATTAAGATATCTGTCGGTTCACGCATCTCATTGAGCATTTCCAACAATGTTGGCTGTGTCTCAACAAGGCGAGAATAGTCAAACTCATCAAATTTCAATTCATAATGAAGTCGGTAAGTCGTCCTTTCACTTCGCGCAGTGATAGACGTTGCTTGAAAAGGCATACATTGCTGGGCGGCTATCCTTTCAAGTTCGTACTCCGAGTCAATAAAACAGCGGAGTACTTCAACCATTTCTTGCTCTTCAAAAGACAACGACTCTTGTGTTATATCATTCTGCTCTCGCTCTTCTCCTTCAACATTCCAAGGTGACTTAATAATATCCAAAAGCTCTGAAGCGTATTCTCCTGAGCTGTACCTATAGTCAGTCTTTTCTAAGCCAACACCGAACTCTCGGCCAGATAAAAGCCGTACACCACCAAACTCTAAAAGTACGCCCTTTTCAAGCATACGTTGGCGATCTTGGTTGTTTGCATAATAAATACGACCTAACCACAAGCGAGGATTATCATCACTTTTGGCAACATTCATGGTTACTTTGTACTTACCTACAAGCAAGGTAACAAATATGGAATCATTCCTTTTAAATGAGGTAACCCATCCCTTTTGAGCCGATCTTATTTGTTTAATAACCGCTTCTTGAGACTCACCATTATCAGGCCAATTTTTATCAAGATAATTTTTCTCCACTTTATAAAGTAAAGGCAAAATTGATGGGTATTTAGCGGTTTTTTCCTCTGGCCAAAAAGGAACGGTTTGATTGTGTGCCAACATAGTCATTACCTTTTGCTATTTAATTGTTTTGATACGTCTTGTAGCGCTTTCACAATGGTAAATACCTGCTTACTGCGCTTTCGTACGTCAAATTCCAAACCCTGCATTAAGGTATCTTTGAATTTCTGAGGAATGAGTGGCGGTAATTCAAGGTTCAATTCATCCCAACCAGAACCATCAAAATTAGGTTGAAGTAGAATCGGTGAACCCGTTAATAAAAAATGAATTAACTGAGAAAATGAGAAAATATCAGAAGCATGTGTAAGCCCTGTCTGCCTTACAAATTCCTGTTCGGGCGAGCGATAATGTGCAGTTCCCTCTTCCATCTGGCGTTTTTGGTTAGATAAACCAAAATCGATAAAACTCACATCTCTGACATTGGCGTTTTTATCACAATGAATGATGATGTTTTCCGGTTTCAAATCCCTGTGGGTGACGTTGTAACGATGAAGTTCAACTAACTTCCATCCCACTTTTTCCGCTATTTTAATTCGCTGAGCGAACTCACGGCGATTTGTTGGTGCTGAACGGATAAATTCATTAAGAGGAATCCCCTCTATCCAGTCCATCAATAAAAAATGCTTATTTCCTTCTTGCCAATACTGATGACATTTTGCAGCAATGCCAAAAGGTAAACGGTTTAACGCAATGATTTCATTTTTAATTTCTTTTATTGCTCTCGCTTCCGCTACCTCAATTTCTTTAAGCCCGTAGTACAAGCCAAGTTGAGGAAGCTTGACACGATAAAAAGCCCGTTTAGTTGCATGGCATTGATAAATTACTTTATCTCTAGGGTACTGTTGTGCATAACCACTTGTTGTCATTTCCATGTCTTTAAGACCTCTAACACTTGTTCAATGGTTGGGCGATATTTTGGTGTCACATGAAGAATTCGCTGCCAGAATTCAGCATGTTTTGGTGATACATCCAGCTGTTGACATAACTGCTTCCAAAATACAGGGCGGCGTCCTTTGGTTACCAATTCCTTGGCAGATTGTTCAAAAGGTAATTCGCCAGTTAATGAAAACAATATAATTAAGCCAAAACTGAAAATATCGGCCGCAAAAGTCAGTGATTGACCAGGCTCATTCACTTCTGGCGCTTGATATTTTTGCTCAAACGTTCGGCGTGCATTAAGCGGTAACGTTGCCACCATTTCTTGTTGGCAAAGCTCAAAGTTAATCAAAATAGGGTTACTGTCGTCACCAACACGAATATTCGATAAGTTAATCGCACGGTGAATGATCTCTGGTTCGCCAACAGACTGAATTTGTTTCATTGTCTCAGCGATAGCAATAAGAACATTCAGCCGTACTTCTTTCGCTGGCTGCGTTTGTAACCATTGTGCCAACGTTGTCGTAGGGGCTTTTTCAACAAACACATAAAACTTATCGTCAACCAACTCCTTATCCTGATAACGTTGCACGCCTTCAACTCGGCTCAACCTTTTCAGTACTAACGCTTCTCGACCTAAACTTTGAAGTTCACTTTGGCGATGAACCGCACTCAAATGGTCTAGATCAAAACACTTGGCCCATACCTGTTCATTAAATAAATGGGCGTTATATACGGTGAAATAATCGGTCGATTCAGCTTGTATCGGTGTTAATTCCAGCTCGTAGTCACCTACCGTAATAGCTCCCTGTGCAGGTTGCGTTGGCAACGTAGTCAAATCTTTTACTAACTGATTAATCTCAGAATCTGTCAGTCTTTTCTTCAACTTTTTGCCAAACCTTGCACGGCAGAACTGAAATAGCAGCTCGCTTAATTGCGTTGATTTAGCCACCATCACCTCACCAGCCTGCATAAATGGCGCAGGTGTCGATTGCCCATCAAACACACATTCAACATCAGCATGATGCGAAGTAAAAATCACAAGACCGGCGTTCTTTAACTCAGGCGTTAAGCCTTTTAATTGAGGCAAGTCGCCAAATCGCCTTAACGATTCGCGTAATTTTGTGGCTGGGTTTGATAAATAGCTTGTGCCAAGATCGTTTTCCACCAGCAAGCTATTACGCTTATTCGTTCCCATATCAATGGTAATAGCGCCATGGTGATCTTTTAATTCCAGCGGAATAACCCCGAATGGGTACACCAATAACCCATCAAACAGCCGGGACGAATTTTCATTTAAAATCGGCGGGCACGAGACAATGCGAAACCCTTCAAACATTGGTTGTTTAAATAGTTCTGTCGCTATCTCAGCAAGGCCTCTTCGTTCATGTAAGCGATCTTCTTGTGGCCCAACAAAAGGGTTATAAGGCCAGTGATGATTAACAAATGATTGAGCATTTGCCATTGGGAAAACAAGTGCCGACCAATCTTGATCACACACTGCTGGTAGCAATTTGCGATGTAACTGACCACCACTCAGTGTTTCTGAACTCAGCGCTAATGAACGCATAAGTGAACTGTCTAGCCCGTCACTGGTCACTATAAATTTAGTGTGATGATCGGGGGTGAATACTGTGTGCTGAATAACTGGAGAATATTCACTGCCAACAACAGACAAAGGATGGATCTCATCCCCCACCTCTTTGATCTGCTCAACCTGTTTTTCTACTCTGTAGAGCCTTATATTGCCCACGAAGTGAAGTTCAAAACAGGCCTGTTGTTGCGTGATAATACCTAGCGTCGATTGAACGTTGTTTGCCTGAAACAAATCATGCAGTTCCGCAATCACTTGTTCAGCATTAAAAGGTTCATTCGTTTGGTTAACTGTCAGCCAACTGCTTAATAAATCGAGACCTTTGTGAACATCAGAACCCGATACCATGTCCGCAATTAACGCTTGACGTCCAGACTGGTGTATCCACGTAAAATCCCCTACGTTGTCTTTACCCGAGACATTTTTAAACTGCAATTCCATTGTCGTTTTCTAGCCATTTTTATATTTATCTTTATCCCAAAAGCTCACAGCTTTCAGGGTATTGTTTTTGGTATTCTTCGATCCGTTTTTTGGTCTCTCTGTATTCTTCCAAACCACATAAGCTGATGCTTAAATGGTCAGACTGAAGCCCCTTTTCTGGCGCAACAGCAAAGCCTTGCCCAGCCTTAATTGCTGCTTTATCTGTCAGTACATATCTATCGTGGATAAACTGATTTGGTACTCGTACATAACTGATTTTTATTGCTGTATCGAGCAAGTGTTTATATTCACGGTCAAACACCCCCGAAAGATTGCTGCACTCCATCGTAGTAACAAGCGTTACTTTCTTTATTTCACCTAACATCGCTTTTTTTAAAATGGCTTTAAATAACGCGTTGTTTGGTAGCTTAAAATAGGGATCGGCAATAATAAGCTCTCGGCCAACATGTATTAATGGCTCGACCACCGATACAATGTCTTCAATACTTTTATCAATCCAACGTGTTGGCGGCATTGCCCATATTTCCGCTCCCTCGATGATTTGCTCATAATTAATGTAAGCCGCCCCGTCTTTTTCAGAAACAACGGCATTAAAACGTCGCAACGATTGTTGTGACCCAATCCATTGCAGCCAATTCTCATAGCCCTTTTGGGTTGTTAAACAAGCGCGATCTGTAGGTAACACAATTAATGGATGCGCCTTTTCCCTCTGTAACTTATTAAGAAAATTCGTCACCGATTTTTGTTTTGTCGGCGAGATGCTAGAAGCCTTAACACATTTGTAAGCCTCCCTGACCCATTCTTTAGTAGGCGCAATAACATAACGCCCGCTTTCAAATCCAAACGCACTTTTTAACAGACCGTAATAATGAAATTCAGACATACAGTGAGGATCGAGTGCTATCTCTTTATACATCAGAACAACTCCTCATCCCTTTCATCAAAGAAGCCGTTAGGCCAATCTGTTTCAAGATCGCCATCGTCAGTTAATAATGTTCTATGCGCGATAACGCCAGACTCAGCAGTTTCGAGATAAATAATCGAGATATCTTCTTTTTTAACCGGCGTTAAATGTTTCGCCAATGTGCCCTCAGTGGTTTCACGCACACGGCGAAGTAAACGTAAAATTAAATGTTCGCTGTGGGTTTCTATTAAAAACTGATTTTTCTCATCAACTTGGGTTAATAAATCCCCCAACCCAACTTGCGCTTTGGGGTGTATATGTAATTCGGGTTGCTCAACGCAAATTAACCCTTTATTCGCGTAAGCGGCTGCAACAATTAAAGGAAATACCTGAGAAACACCGGCACCAATATCAGCGGCTGATACTTCAATATCATTATGCAGATCCCAAAGCGTAATATTGTTGTTACGGTAATCCATGGTGGCAATATAAGGTGCAGGCAACGCTTCATCGCGCCCAGTGTCAATTAACTCCCGCGTTGCCTCGCTGAAACTATCGGGATCATGGATATATTCAATCTGGCCTTGTTCACATTTACGAACCAGCGCATAGCCTAAATCCAACTGATCTTTACCTGCCAACCAATGGTTTATTTTTGATAACAACGTTTGCTCAGCATGAAAAACAAGATCCCAACTGGCTTTTCCGTTATACCAGTCCCTTTGCTTAATATTGGTGTCTGCATCAAAGGTCGAATCAGGAATATGGCGCAGTGGGCCAATGGTTAAGCTGTCTTGCAGCAACTCCTGTAAGTTATCTAAACTGGCAACAAAAATATCACTGAATATTTCTTCTATACGTTTGGTATTTAATGCATCATCTGCTTCAATACTGGTTGTTAGCACTTTGCCAAGCTGAGGAAGTACTCCCCCCATCGATTTGTACTGAAATAACGCATGTTGCTGTTCTTGTTGGAGGTGTCGACTGTACATGGTTTCCGCTTCTGAGGTGGCAGACGCCAAAACAAAATCATGAAATTCTCCACAAAACCCCAAAGTACTCGCTTCATGCCCACTAGATATTGATGAATGAACACCTTGCCCCTTGTCTTGACTAGCAAAGTCAGGATGAAATACGCCACCAGCCTCTGTTGACGCGACCCACTCATCTTGCTGATCGGTAATTAACAATGGATGGAGATAATTCACAGCATGGACCTGCGCGTTCGGTGAATATTCCGTATTGACCGACTCAGCAATAAACTCGTTGTCTAACCACACAGCCTGACGACATACAAACGCGGTATTCGCAGCCTGCGACCAAGCAATTTCGATTTCGACAGCAATATTATTGGCCCACTCTATCGGGCTACTCATCGATAACAGCTTACGTTGTGTGCCTAATGGATCGTTATTTTCTCTTTCTTTACAATCATCAATAAAAAACAAACTATCGTCATAGCTATGACCAGCCATGACTTCAGGTTTTTGATATTCCACCTTGATCGTAATATTTTTAGATAAATCTTTGCCATGAACGAGATGTTGAAAACCACCGACATACTTGTTATTCATCGCTTCAAGGCGCTGTGGGTTGCACTGGCCTTTTTCGACTATCTGTTGCAGGTAGAATAGCGCCATCAGTACCGTACTTTTCCCCACACTATTAGGGCCAAAAAGCAAAGTAACAGGGGCAAACTCAATGGTTTGAGTTTGTTTAAAAGAGCGGAAATTGGTTAGTGATAACTTTGTAATCTTCATCATTCATTATTTTTCGTTATTGATTATTCGATTTTTGCCTATATAAAAACAGTCACTTAGATAAAAAGCTAACACCTGCTTAGATATAATCACAGTTTGAACATCACAATTTATAAATAATTTTAATTTTAAAGTTTCGCAATGTTATGCAAAGCAAACATTTGAAATTAATTGCAAAAAATAACTTGTCACTTCCAGCCTTTGTTCTAAAAATTTCACTGCCTAGCAGCAACACTTCCATCGTCACCAGAGCCAGCCTATATAAAGCGCCTATCCTCTGTTGTTCTTAGATACTTCCAATAAACACGCCAAGTTTTAAGTGTTTGTTTTTATTGGAAATAGATAAAAATCACCCTGTATGAAAAGTAAAATAATTTACTAATAGTAAATATTTTTACAGACATAACAGCGAAGAAAGGTATTGAGATAGGAATCGACTAGAGTGCTGATTTTCAAAGCAATAATAGAGAAATGCGTGATTGATGAGATAGCGACAGATGCAAATATGCCTTGAGACATATCTCGATCTTTGGGGGTTATGATGGTGGGTGAAAAAGTGAGAGTTTGATTGAGAAATAGTCAGGATGGCTTATATGTCACAATTAACGTGTCTTTCGGATATGGTGACGTCCGAACCTCTCAACTCTATTTCCAGATACTTGGATATCTGGAAACGAAAATGATGGGATGGTTAAAGTAGTAAGATTAGCGTCTGTCATATTCGATGGCACCTCGATTCGTAAATGTTGATACAACAATACAATCAACAAGTATGCCAAACGCTAACATTATGATTTAATTGGATCTCTGCAAACTGTCATAGTTTTATATGGTAATAATATTTACCATATGTAAACAAATTAACAGCCAAATAATCCTGCCACGTGTATCGTATCAAGTTACAAACTCCAATTATTAATCAAGGATGGGAAGACCAAACACCTCTAACAAGCTTAAAATCTTCATATTGAAGAGATGTGTTATATGATTTAGCTTTCGCTTGAAGTAAGGTAATCGACATAGGAATGATATCTGTAAGCTCTTGACGTTGATATCTATCAGTAGGTTCAATAAACCCCCTGTCATAGATCAAACCTCCCTTCGCTGTAAATAACCCACGAGAATGTAAAAAACCAGAACTGTCATCATCGGCGCAATACCAATATAGCTTAATATTTTCTGGCATAGTCTCTTTAAATTCGACTAAAGCTTGTTCTGTTCGATCCCAAGCAGGTTTTCCATCTTCTTCCGAAAAGACGTGAAACTCTACTTCACCTTTGTTGCATAACTTCATCAATTCTATAAGTGTTTTGAGATAGCCTGCCTTAGTGGCACAAATATATGGGTCGTAAATGGTAACTTTCTCAGCACCAAGTAATAGTGCCGTGGCTGCTTTAGCGAGTGACAATGCATCTCGAGGAAATTGAGAGTTGTAATTAAAATCTGGATCTTCTAATTCAGTAATCGAAGAAACAAATGTTGGCAATTGAGTAAATGATTGTTCGACTAATCGATGAAAGGGCACATTTCCATGGCTTACTATTGCAGCATTTATCCAACTACCTTTTTGATACGCTCGAGTAAAAGAAACTGTCTTATTATTTTTGAAAGAGTTAAGTCGCTCTGTTGCTCTATCCAGCGAAGTTCCATTATGCGTCCTTCTTAGTTGATCAGACACATCTCTAAACCAAGCTTTTGGAAAACTAGATAACACAGCGCCACGATCAAATCCGAGTCTTGCATCCAACAACGCCAAATCTGTTAATGACTTAATTTCCGTTGGTGCTACCGCAAATTCCAAATGTAACATCAGAATAGCTCCTCTCTTCTTTCTTCGAAGAAGCCATTTGGCCAAGGTGCGTCAAACTCACCCTCGTCAGTTGTTTTAATTGGAATTAAACGAGTTTTGCCCTCGGATTGCTCACAGAAAACTATCTGTACATCACTTTTTTTACAACCAAATGGCTCATATTCGATCTCTTCATCTGCGGTTTGGCGGCGACGTTTTAGCAATCTCAACAGCAAATGTTCACTATGGGTTTCTATAAAAAACATACGGTCTGGATTTTTCTTTGTCGCCTCTAGCATCATATCCGCCAACGCCAACTGCCATTTAGGGTGAATATGCAGTTCTGGTTGTTCGCACGATACAATAAGGTCTTGCTCAAGTGATGTGGCAACAACAAACGGGAACACTTGTGATACACCAACACCCACACTTGATGGCAATAACGGAATATCGGTGTGTAAACCTTTCATAATAACTGTTTTCTCAGTCAAACTAACTTCACCATAATCTCGTGCTTCAAAACGGTAGTTAGTACCAAAGAAATCGCTACTTTCAAACTTATTGTTAGTCTGAACTTTGACTTTCTCACTTGAGAACGCAAATGTTTCCCAACCAGCCGTACCATCATACCAACGCTGCGTACTTGTTTCTTTATTTAGAACAGTTGAGCGAGATGGCACTATACGCAGTGGCCCTATATGAATAAAGTCTTCAAGTTTTTTCACTAATAACTTCAGTGGAGCTAATGTAATTTGAGATAAAGAAGCCTCAGCTAACAGTTGAGTAGCTAAAGGGTTTTCCTCATCAACATCTGACCATTCAAATGGAACACTTGAAAAATCTAATCGCTCATTAATATCGGGTAATGCATTCGAGCCTTGAATAGCAAGCCCTTCCCATACATCGAAAAAAAATAGGATAGAACTTTCAAATAGATCATTAAAGCTCTCATTTAACAATGAGTTATAATGTGTTATTTGACAATCAGGACGTCCTTGTTTTGATTCTATTTTAAAATATTCAATTCCAGCACTTTTACATACATAACGACTAATAAAAGTACATTGTTTGATATTGTCCCATTTAATATCAATCTCAAAACTAAATGTATTTGCCTCTGAATCCAGAGTTATATCAAAAATATCTTCAAGAAATCTGCGCTCAGAATCAGACAAATAGTCATCCCAAATATCTGTAGCTCCATCACGAAAATCAAGTGTTGCGCCTAATGTTATTACCCCATCTAAATCTTTACCATGAACAAGATTTTGAAAACCACCAAAATAAAGTGATTCACCAGCGATTGAGCTGTACTGTGCATCAAAATTACGTTTAGCGACCACTTCATACAGATACAGCAGTGCATGTAACACAGTGCTTTTGCCTGTACTGTTCGCACCAAAGAACAGTGTGATAGGTGCAAGTGGAATCGTGGCTTTGTTCTTAATACCTTTGAACCCACCAACGGTAAGTGATGTTATTTTCATTTTTACCTAATCTTTGATCAAAAAAGAGGCATCTAAAGATACCTCTGAAATTTATAGTTGGCCTGAGAAGGCTTTTTGGGATAAAGCGTTGAATAGAAGGCTCAATTGGCGAGGTGACATCTTATCCAAATTCTTTTCAGTATCAGCTAACAATTTGAGAAATTTTCGCTGAAGTTCTACAGGTGGATATGGGAGCTCCAGTTTATCTAGAATTCCTGTATTCATATGTGTAAATGAGCCATCAGGTCCTGTCTTTAATCTTCCGACTCGTCCTTTACAATAAGTCATTAATGAAACGAAATACTCCGGTAATAAATCATCAGAAAAACGTACTCGTATGAGGTTAGTGCTAATAAGTGAGCTTGAATACTTTGACCTCACGACTCCCATTTTACCAACCGTACCAGCACGTGAAATAATGACATCTCCATCGATAACGCTATATGCATTAATCTCGTTAAACTTTTCTTCAGTAACCCACAGTTTTGGTTCATCTTTGAAGTTACCTGATAAGGAAATATTGTCCATGTTCCAAACAGGAATGCCCTTATCTACAAACTCTTCTTTCTTTAGAGCACTTCCAAACGGACCGCATTTTGTTCCATTTTTAGGGTCAATATAAAGTTCAGATAATACTTTTACCGGAAACCCCTTCGGATTCGTCACTGGATCGCCAAACATATCCAAAAACACACTGCGTAAAAACTCATCAGCAAGTTCAATTGCCTGTTTACGCTTATGGCGAATCGCATCCGCTTTATCCAAAATAGCCGCAATGCGTTTTTGTTCTTCTAGTGGTGGGAGTGGGATTTGTAGTTCTAAAATATCGTCATTCTTTATATTTGCTTGCCTAACACCTCGGCTAAGGCTAGTTAATTGCTTCTTTATCTGAGGAGTAGAGAGAAACAAATAAAGATATCTCTTGAACAAATCAGCCGACTCAATATTGAACTTAGCAACACGTTGATTGAGGAGGTATGAATCATGATCTGCTGTCGCTTCACATACATTCCCATAGTCACCTTTACCAACTGTGCCAGTAAGGGTTATTAATAAATCTTTTGGTTTAACCAAAAATTTTGAATACTTTAATTCGTAATCACGTGGTAAAAAAACCATTCCAGATGTTTTGAAAGTTCCGCTATTAGCATTACCAATTCGAATCAAAGGCACTCCGTTTTCTTGAAAATCACCGCTTTTGAATGCGAAACCTCCAGTAAGTGTTATTAATTCTTTTAGTTTTACTGTTGGCCAACTCATAGCATCGACTCCAACTCATTAAGATCAGCCAGAATCTCGTTTTCTAACGCTTTCAGTTTACCAAGGATCACTTTTGGTTCTTCGTAACTTTCTTGCTCGTACACTACTTCTTTGTAGCGGTTGATCGACAAGTCGTATTTGTTCGACGTAATGTCATCTTTTGCCACTAAGAAGGCTTTTTGAGTTTTGTCCGCCCATTGTTCGGTGGACTCACCCGCCATCACCGCCGCTTGATAGGCTTTGTACTGCTTAACCAGATCAGGCAAGTCGTTGTCTTTAATTGGGCTGCGCTTATCATCGAGCGATTTACCATCGGCTTGTACATCGTAGAACCACACATTATTCGTGCTACCACCTTTGGTGAATATCAGGATTGCGGTAGAAACACCCGCATAAGGCTTAAAGACGCCGCTTGGCAACGAGATCACCGCTTCCAACTGGTTGTCTTCCACTAAGTGTTTACGCAGGGTTTGGTGCGCTTTAGAGCTACCGAATAACACGCCATCAGGTACGATGGTGGCGGTGCGGCCACCTACTTTCAACATGCGTTGAATAAGTGCCACAAACAGCAGCTCGGTCTTTTTGGTTTTCACCACTTTTAAAATCGCAGGATCAACATCTTCTTCATCTAAGCTGCCTTTAAACGGCGGGTTCGCTAAGATGATATCAAAACCGTTTTTCGCTTCATCAGGGAAACGCTCAATAAAGCTTTGGCTCAATGTGTCTTGGTAATGAATATCAGGCTGTTTCACCCCATGCATTACCAAGTTCATTGCTGCTACACGTAACATGGTTGAGTCAAAATCAAAGCCGTGGAACATGTCGTAATCAATATGTGTGCGCTTTTCGAGCAAGTCACCAGCGTATAAATAATTAAATACTGGATTACCATACACGTCTAATACTGGCTTACCTTCTTTATCAAACGCTTGTTCTTTTTCAGTACCTTCTGCTGAAGAGTACTTTTCTAGTAAGTATTCATAAGTCGATGATAAGAAACCGCCCGTACCACAAGCTGGATCACAAATGCGGTGAGTTTCTTCCACGTCTAACATTTCGATCATCGCACGAATAATATGGCGCGGGGTACGGAACTGACCGTTAATGCCGGCGGTGGTTAATTTAGACAATAAGTATTCGTATAAATCGCCTTTTACGTCTTTGTTTTCTAAAGGTAGTTCACTGACTAATTCTACCGCTTTGACTAATAGTGATGGCTTTTGGATCATCAATTGCGCATCTTTCATAAAATCCGCAAACAGGGTGTCATCAGATGTGAGATCTTTGAAGTTCGGGAAGACTTCATCTTTTACGAGTGGGTATAACTTTTCTGCGCCAAGGTGACGGAAGTTTTCCCAGCGAATGTGTTGTTTATCGTCTGCAAAGCGGCGGTTAAAAGGCTTACCTGTACGAGCACTGCGTTTTTCATCATTACGCTCATTCATGTCTAACATACGGGCGTACATTAAATAGGTAATTTGCTCAACAACGGTTAATGGGTTGGTAATACCGCCAGTCCAAAACTCTTCCCATAACTTGTCAATTTGGCTTTTTAATGTGCCTGATGTGATCATTTTTATTCTCTTTGATTATTGCGCCAGCCCTTCAAAGTGAGGCCAGTGCGTTTTTATTGTTGTTATGCGCGTTAACGCTTTCTCGTGTAAAAAGAGTTTCGCGCTAAAGCGGCTGTTATCAAGCCACTTATAATAATGCGTGGTAGTTTACGCGCTTGTTTCTTGATACCAAATGCTAATTTACGACTTTCTCGACACTTGTTTGTTTATCCCCCAAATGGACACTGAAGCGACGCACAAATTGTTCAACCACGTCGGCTTGTGCTGGGTTTGGGAACACGCCATCTAGCCCTGCATCATCAATTTGATTAAACGGCGCATCGTAGAGCTGTTCAATATCAACGCTACCGTAGCGACAAAGGTGATTTTTTAGCATACCGATAAAACGCTGCTGTCTTGCGTTTAAATGGGTATGCACGTTTTGTACAAAAACCGTAAATTCATTTTCTATTTGCTTAGCATCCATACCGACAATCGTGCGCAGGATTTGATCCAGCCCTGAGGTTGATTCAGGGAAGAACTCTTTAAGCGTTCGCAAGTCAACATTGGGGTTTTGGGTCAGTACCAAGGCGCTTAATGTCGCTAAGTCAGCTTCTGTTACCGCTTGCCCACCACGGATTTTTTGCAATACGTCGTTAGTGTCAAACAGTGGCGTTAAGGTCTTTTCTACCTCTTGGCGGTAGATTTCATAATCAACCGTGATGATGTCTGTTTTTATCTCTTCTGTTTGATAACGGCTTTCATCTTCACGTACATCAATCACAGGGATTTGAGTTGATGCTGGTGCTACCCCTTTATCACGTAAGTGAATCACACTGCGCAAGTTATGGCGACAGGCCTCAACGGCAAAGTAATCGGCATCACTTAAATAATTCTGTTGTTGTATCTGTTTGATGGTGGTTGCTTTACTTCGCACTTCATTTAGGTGCATAGACAAGCTAGTCACCTTATCTAAAATAGGTTGCGCTTCAATATCTACCTTGCTTGGCTGTTGTAATTTCGTCAGTTGCAGCTGAAGAAATTGCAGATCTAAACGAAGGGCTTCGCTTTCGCCTGTGGTTTTCTTCCATTGCATCAACGGCGCCATTTCATCAAACAACAACGTTTTGGTATCTGGTGCCATTTGCATTAAGCGTTTTTCTTCGCTCAATTGGGCTTTCAGCTTCCACTTTTCACGCACAGCAATGGTTTTATCGTTGAGCGAATCGATATCCGCTTTGATTTGGTGAACAGCATCAGCAAAAATTTCCATTTCTGCTTTCTTTAGTGCTTCAACAGCCAAATTGAGTTTGGCTTCAAACACTTTCTGCGGCAGAGATTTACTTTGCGAACCTTCATCTTCTTCTGGGTTCATTTTGAAATAATCAAAGTTTCCCCAGTGGTCGAAAATTAAGAAGTGCTTTTTATCTAAACCAGGACCATAGAGGTTTGCACACAAGCGCGTACCACGACCCACCATTTGCCAAAACTTCACTTTCGATTTAATCGGTTTCGCAAACACCAAGTTGACACATTCAGGGACATCAATACCGGTATCTAACATATCAACAGATACCGCGATAGTAATGTCATCATCGTTCCCTTCTGCGCTTTTGAAGTTGTCGATTAACTCTTCAGCCCGTTCGTATTTAGAGTGGATAACGCGGCAAAAATTACCGCCCAAATCTGGGTACATTTCACTGAAAAGTTCAGCCAATAACTCTGCATGGGCAATGCTGCGGGCAAAGATGATCGATTTACCCGGCAGTTGGTTATCTTTATCTTTTAAGCCTTTTTCCATTAAGTTACGAATAATGGCTCGGTTGGTGTCTTTATTGAATATCGCTTTATCAATTTGCTTAGAATCGAAATCCAAGGTATTGGGATCAATGCCCTGATCTTCTAGCTCTGCAATTTGCTCATCCGTCAGTTCGCTTGCTTTGATCCCTTCACGTAAAAATTGCGTGGTATGGGTAACCACCTTAAACGGGACAAGGTTCTTCTCTTCAATCGCTTGTTCTAATGGGTAGTTTGCTGTGGGCAGTTTATAGTCACAGCCAAACAGTTGACTGGTAGAGCGTGAGATCATCTCAACTGGCGTTGCTGTTAGCCCCACTTGTAGCGCATCAAAGTATTTAAATAACTCGCCATATTTGTTGTAGATAGAGCGATGAGATTCATCGGCAATGATCAGATTAAAGTGACCGACATCGAACTCTTCATAGTTTTGGATCATGCCCGGGTAAGTCGCGATTACGATACGTGCATTGGAAACCGCATCTTTTTTACTTTTCCCTTTGATGAAAAGCGGCTCTTTGGTGTGTTCATTAAACGCATGACCTGCCTGTTTACGTAACTCTTTTCGGTCACATAAAAACAGAATACGTTTCGCCCATCCCGCATCAAGCAGACGTTTTGCTAATGCAATAGATACACGGGTTTTACCTGTCCCTGTTGCTTGTACCACTAACGCTTTGCGGTGTTTGTCTGAAAAGCGTTCACAGACACGACTGATGCTTTCCATTTGATACATACGCCCTGCAACCTTGGTGTCGATAGGCGTTGTATTAAGATCTTGTTTAAGAGTACGTTGTTGGATCAGGTATTGAAGGCTGTCTTTGGCGTAGTAACCGAAGATAGCGCGTGGTGCATAGCCTTGAGCATCATCCCAAATATAAATTTCATACCCGTTGGTGTAGAAAATCACAGGGCGTTGGCTGTAACGTTTTCCTAGCGCATCGGCATACAATTTTGCTTGTTCTCGCCCTGCTTTGGCATCTCTCTGTGTACGCTTGGCTTCAATGACCGCTAACGGTTTACCATTGTCGTCCCAAAGTACGTAGTCACAATAACCTATGCCTGTTTGCGTTGGCTGCCCATCAACTTCATACTCTTTGGATACTTGCTCTGTACTCTCTTCATCAAGTGCAACATCCCAGCCACAGCTACGCAGATCTGCATCAATGATTCGCTTGCGAGTCTCTTGTTCATTAAAATCAAAGCTGCTCTTCATTGCTAGCGTATTGCTACGAAGTTTATCCGCTTTGGCTTGATCCACTTGTGCTTTAAGCTGCGCCGCTTCTTTCTGAGCCTGTAATTGAGCAAGCTTGGTTTCTTCCAGCTCTTTCAATGCCTGTTTTAAGATCTCATCATGCTGTTTAAGCTTTTGTTGTAATTGCTTATTCTTGCGCTTAAATTCGCCTTTGGATTCATCTTCTCTTTGGCTATTTTCAGGTGTGGTAAACGATGGGCAATCTTCTAGTTTACCCTCGCCATATGCCATGAATAGCCAGCAGCCAATGAAATAAGATTCTTTTAACAACCAAATAGCATCGTGTTGGCTAACTTCGCCTTCATGAGCGGCTTTGTTCCCGCCTCGACGAACAGCGTGAAACTTATCAACAATGGTTTTATCGACGATAGATGTGAATGAACCGCTCACCAACTTATCGTGCATAGATGCGTTAGGTGCAACAGGAAGGTGAAGCTCTCGGTACAAGTAGCCTACGATTTTTTCGACGTAGCAGCGCAGCTTAACCAATGCACTTTGCGGATCACTCACGGCATAGGTTTCAGCAAATGCGCCAAGCTCTGCCAACTCTGGCCACTGATTACGTAAATGTTCGAAATTCATGGACGTTTTCACCTTAGTTGCTCTCCTTTGATACCTATGCCTATCGCAACGTTTATGCCATTCGTTTTTCTTTGTTTCATCAAGCATCTAAATCGTACGTTTTAAGCCAATTATTCAATGTTTGATGATTTTTTAAACCTAATGATTTAGCAGCCTTAGATTTGTTTCCACTGGCAAAATCCATGGCAGAGATAATCGCATCTTTTTTAATATTATCAATATATTGCTGTAAATCGCCCGGAATAAGGAACTTATCTTCAGCGGACGGTGTATTATCTAAGCTTAATGTGGCTTTTTCGATATCCGCTCGGCTTAGCTCTTTATTTTCAGACCACAGCGTAGCACGGTTTAACGTATTCCAAAGCTCACGAATATTACCCGGCCAGTGATGTGAAACGGTAAAATTTATTGCAGCATCGGAAATATTTTTACTTTCAAACAGCGGGTGTGTTTCCATCTGTTGATTAATATCTGCCATGAACGTGGTAATGATGTCGGGAATATCTTCAGGCCGCTGCCTTAATGACGGTAATGTGATAACGCCAACAGCGAGGCGATAAAATAAATCTTCTCGAAACGTTTCATCAGACACCATACGAAATAAATCACGATGCGTGGCTGCGATTATCCGGACATCGACGGTACGAGTAACGGTATCACCCACACGCGTGATCTCTTGTTGTTGTAATGCTCGCAATAGTTTGACTTGTACCACTAAAGGCAGCTCACCGACTTCATCTAAAAACAGTGTGCCGCCGTTCGCTTGCTCAAACAGCCCTTCATGATCACGCTCGGCTCCCGTGAAGGCTCCCTTTCTGTGACCAAATAAAATTGAATCGACGAGGTTTTCAGGTAGCGCACCACAGTTGACGGCTTTAAATGGCTTTTGCTGTCGAAGGCTGGCTTGATGAATAGACTTTGCAAGTACCTCTTTCCCCGTTCCGCTTTCACCTAATAATAATGCTGGTAGATCCGAATACGCTAAACGTTGCGCTTTTTTGACGGTTTCTTGCATTACGGCGGAGTTGGCGGTTATTGAGCTAAAAGCACCCTCATTTTTGGGGTGTTTGGATACCAGTTGTGAAATTGCAGTAGATGACGATTTCGCATACTCAGAGGCAAAATCTACCGGGATATCGACATTATTGATTTCCCCTTTTGGCGATGTTTGAACGAACTGACATTTAGCATTACCCTTGCCCAGCAGCACTGATACAACAGTCATGGCTGGGGTACCTGATGTCAGATTGATATACACCTGAGTCGCATCTGAGGAAACGTCACTCAATTGCTTTTGCATGACTTTCGTTATTGATAAATAATCAATCGGTGAAGTTAATCTGACACGTTTTATCTCTACTGATGTTTTAGAACGCCCAGCACATGCTAACTTTCTTTTTAACCAGTCCTTGTAGTCAAACCATTCGTCATCCCATGTACTCGCAAGAATAACGACGCTATCAAGCATCGGCCCTCTAAGAGCGAGGGTTGCAATGGAAGCTGGTTTATCTAGCTTCATTTGATCTAAATCTGTTCTACCAAGCCAGCTAAGCAGAGTTGCCATTTTAACGTCCGTGATTTTAGTTTTGTTTATTTTAATCAATCTGATGCGGTAAAGGTGTGAGGTAATCTACAGTGTCTTAACCGAGCAGTTGCATAATACATAATATGTCAATAAATCTAATATTGTTTTATTGCTCGGGTTCTTTGTCGGGCAATATTTATTTCACCTTGACCATTACATCTTTGGTTTTGTCTAACATGAATGCTGAGTAATCCCTTATTTTATAAGTACGTGACAACAAAACGTTTATCTATTAGGATTTGAGAGTTAGTCGGGGGGCATTACGCTGAGATCACAATTTAAGTGGGACCCGTTGAACCTGAACCAGTTAACACTGGCGGAGGGAACTAAATAAACAATATCCGTATTGTTTAGCCAAGTTATCACTGGATCTCATCACTTCACATCAATTGATCCTTTCAGACTTGGCACCGGTTCCTAACGCGTAATTAGGAATCTGTTATGTCATCACACACCAATAATACATCCCATGTTACAACGCCTATCGTTTTAACTATTGCTGGCTCTGACAGTAGTGGTGGCGCGGGTATTCAAGCCGATATCAAAGCTATTTCAGCAACTGGTGGCTATGCTTGTTCGGTGATCACTGCAATTACGGCGCAAAACACCCAAGGTGTTAGTGGTATTCTTCCTATTCCTCTTGTGATGATAGAACAACAGTTAGATGCTGTTTTTACCGATCTCAACATTCAGGCAGTTAAAATAGGCATGCTTGCCGATAGTGACATCATCACGCTAGTTGCGAACAAAATAAAAGAGTACAAGCCACGCTATCTTGTGATTGATCCCGTTATGGTTGCCACCAGTGGTGACTTATTATTACAACAGTCAGCCATTAGTACATTAAAACAAAAACTACTTCCATTAGCTGATCTCATCACGCCTAATTTACCTGAAGCCGCTGCGCTGACAAACAGCGAGATCCCACACAATCATACAGATATGTTGGGATTAGTCAGCAAACTGCGTGACATACAAACAAAAGCCATACTGCTTAAAGGTGGGCACCTAGAAAGTGATTCAGAAAGTAATGATTTATTAATATTAAGTGACGATATTATCGAGCTAAAAACAAAACGTATTGATACCCACAATACCCATGGTACTGGCTGTACCCTCTCTTCAGCTATTGCTTCTTACCTTGCTCAAGGTTATTCAATCGAACAAGCAACACAACGTGGCAAAGAATATATTACCTCTGCCATTTCAGCCGCTGATCAGCTCAATATCGGTAGTGGTCATGGTCCTGTTAATCATTTTTTTACACAGGATCAAAATAGCTAACAAGACATGAAACATCACGCAACATGATATAAAAAAGCGGTGATTTAACTCACCGCTTTGATTTATATAGTAAATATTATGTGATTACAGTTTTGTCCAAGCATCTTGCCAATAAGCACTGCTTGCTGGGGCATAAGAAGCACTTGAGCACCAACCTGAATTAGGCCACGGTTTACATTGGTATAACTGCTCATCGCTAGCACGAACAATATCCCCTTGTTGGTAAACTGTGCCCGCTTGATACGTTGGATATTCTCCCGGCGCAGGTGGCGTCACTTCTGGTTTGACTGAGGTACACCCTTCGGTTGCAATTTGTTTCCAAACACCCCACTCACCCGTTGTTCCCGGCTCTTCACCTTTTGTCCACCAACCTGCTAGCCATACCACACCGTTGTGGCTGACTTCATCTCCTGCCACATAAATACTTTGTGCACTCCATGTGTTTTCGCACACTGCGCTACCTTCAACCGTCACAACACGTTGCGCTTCTGTGGTTTGTTGTGCGCTGTCAGTAATACGGTACTTCAAGGTGTAGTTACCAGCTAGGCTCGTATTGACTTCACCTTCGATAATAATATTGGCCGTTATGTCGCCATCTTCTGCATCTTTTGCGGTAATACCTGTTTTTGCATCAAAGGTATCACCGAGTTGAATAGTCGTATCGCTAATCCCTTCTAACACAGGTTTTGCACTAAACACTTCAACTTTACGCACAACAACAGATTCACTTAAAGCACTGTCATAAGCTTTGTAAGTTAGCGTGTAATGACCCACTTTATTGGTATCAACAGTACCTTCAACCACGATAGAGGCAGTGACATCACCATCGTAATCATCTGTCGCTGTTACTCCTGCAAGTGGCGCAAATAAATCACCATGTGCAACAACAATATCGTCAACACCTGTGATAACGGGTGCTTTTCCTGCCTCCGTTGTCACAATACTTGCTTTTAACGACGCTTTTGCCGGCACTATATCCATTGTATTTAATACTTCACCACCACAGCTAACTTCTGCGCGGTATGGTTTCAGTGCACTTTCAATATTGATGTGAAAACGGTTCATGTGACCATCTTGCAAACGACGGTTATACAGGTTAAACGTTTTGGTGCCACCGTTTTGCGTCAACACATCCAACTGACATGTTGAAGCCGTGAAGTTATCAAGGTAAACATTACCGTATGCACCATGCAGAGCTGGGTAGATGTAGCTTGGTAGTGTTTTCTGTGGATCGTAATACCCTACCAAGGTTGTTACCTGTACGCCTTGCTTGTATGGGATAAGATCAATATTACCGCCCAGTGTTGAGTTTTCTTCTAATACCCACTGTCCATTGGCGTAAGTGAACGCATATTTTTTGTCACGCTCTAATGTAAAACTTTGAACATTATAATGAATATTGGTATTCCATAGCGATGTCACTTGAACAAGTGCTGTTTTACCTTCAAACGCTATATCGCTTGGCAGGTGAACATTACCAATCCATGCGTGGTTTTTCACTAAGACATAAACAAGATCATTTTTTTCAAATAGCTCATAAAACTTGTGACTTTCTGGACCAAATTCATCAGGCCCTAAGCTTTCATTCGGACTAACAACAACAGAGATCGCTAAATCATCAACCACTGAATGCGTCCATGGCTTCATCACTTGTTCTACATGATCCCACTTGCTATAACCTGTTGGGGACTCTGGATCAAAATTCGCTTTATTTTCTACGAAATCTTGAAACACACTCAGCTCATACGGTGCATGTAATGTGTATGCATTGTATTTAGGGTAAAGCGGTTGACCGCCAGACATGGTACCAAAACCAAAACTGTGTCCTTCAAAAGGTGCAACACATTCCCCTTCGTAGCATGACTCTTGATTCGTCACCCCTTTAGTGAAATTAGGAATAAAGATATTTTTATAAACATCCCACCCCCATGTAGAGTTCACTTCAGTAGAACTTTTGTGAATTGCTCCCGTAAAGCCACCAGGGTAATGGGCACCGACTCCTAGTTCATGACCGACTTCATGACTAAATTCGTTACCCGTTGAACTCACGACAGAAGCTACACCTGCGTAAGAGCCCAACATACCGTGTGCAATTAAACCATCAGTATAATTACCAATTGAGTTATTCACAGTCACTTGCGTTGCATGGTATGGCGCTTCAATGTTCCACTGACTTGCAGGACGTACTTTTGATGAATTCACACCATAGTTAGCACTGTTAATACCTGAAGAGATCAGTTCACGTGCAATACGGTAATGTGAATCACTGCCGTAACCGTCTGCATCACTAGGATCAACACCTTGAAGTAAGCGACCATCAGGCAAAATGATCTCTTTAAGATGTACTGATTCATAAGGGTTAACAATCAATTTACTGATCTGAAGACTTTGGAAATACTGACGGTGTAATTCTGGATCATCGATAAAGATAAATTGATCTCTTGGCTCTGTTAATAAACCAATATCGATTGCATTTAAGATCATACTGGTATTAGCACCGATCTTAATATCTGAAACCGTCCCTTCTTTCTTATTTCCACTGGTGAAAGTTAAGCTTAAACCCAGTTTAACGGCTTCTGCTGGAAGTACGGCAGAGTAAGCTTTATCGCTATATGAAATTCGGCTGATTGCCATATCCGACTCACCATACCAAACACCATCAATATTCTGATAGGTCAATTGGTTACCACGGCTGATCGTATCTCTGCCTTGTGTATATTCAATTTGAGAGTTGTAGCCAGCATCTGAAATAAAGGTGATCTTCTTATTATTAAAGCTTTTATCATCAGGCAAAATAAAATGCCCCGCCCAATGACCATCTCCAGTTTTAACTAAAACTGTATCGTACTGATCAAGTAGTGCTTTAAAATGTGTTGTACCCGCTTCGCCAGAGATGTCATGAAGATCGCTATTGCTAGTAATAGTTAGAGAGAACTGCGATGGCTTCGTTATCTCAACATACTTGTCAAGCTTACCCGCCACTTGTGGCAACTGTTGTGGTTGACGCATCACCGTGTGATAAACCACGTCGTTTTGTTTATTTTTAGCAGTCACAGTAACCACTTCGTCTTGCTCTAGCATATCTGCATGAGGCTCAAACAGCACCAGTGTACGACGAAGAGAAACAAGATGTGGTTGGCGATCATTTTCAATCTTATTGCTCGTTTGCATGATCACGCTTTGAGCAACACTAACACTACCTTGCAGTGTGCCTTGAGTGTCTGATGGCAACGCTTTTTTATTAAAATAAAGTGTTTCTGGTACTGTGGATCCGATTGTTTCTGCTTGTCCATATTGCGCCATAAGCAATACTGGCAATAGGCTGACTAAATACTTCTTTTTCATTATTTTCGCACAATGTTAATAATATGTATTTGGCGAAATATAAACAATAACAATACAATTTAGAATTAATTTATCTATTTGATTTGTAATAATTTATTATTAGATCAACCGTCAAAAACACCACGTGATAAACACTGTTTTCTTGACGCTTTCGATTACGGATGAACAACAATTTCACGTTTATCACATACTCCATTAATACAAGCAGTGATACGCACCTTACCCGAGTAATCCACTAATTTAATTTCATTACCAGTAAATGGTTGGTTATTAACATACCAATCAACCTTTACGTTTTCATCTAGCGTTTGTAGCGGTAATACGTCTAATTGATCTTTATAGTAATGCTGTCCTGTCACTATTTGCTTAATATACGGCACAACTCGTGCGTTCCTTTTCTCTAGTTCACCTTGTCCTTTAGGCGTTGCAATACCTCCTCGTTGTTGTTGCCAATTTGCTAGACGTTTCGGCCACGTTGTTTGAGCCGTATCCAAACTTGGACGTAAAAAACGTCCATCGGTTTCCAACGTGGGTGGCGTAATTCCTCTTACGGTATAGGCTTTTCTTTGCGAGACACATTGTGCAAGAGGCGTAATTTGCTTATCACGCCCACTCGGCCAACAAATGGTCTTTGTCACAACGTTTTTAGGTTTTATTCGTTGGTGTTGATCGCGGGGTAACTGATCAAAGGCATCAAACATAATAGGTGCGGCTTGTGTCGCGCCTAAATAACCCACAACAGGGCTAGAGTCTGGACGACCTATCCACACGCCAACTGTAAAATCTGGGCTAACGCCTATCGACCAAAAATCACGATAACCATAGCTGGTTCCTGTTTTCCAAGCAATTTGACGTCTTATCGATGGTACGACTCTATCTGGCGCGCTTATTTCACTCAGTGTTTTAAAAATAATCCAACTTGAAGCCGGTGAAAGGAGCGGTTTACTCACAACGGATTTGGCATTTTGTAGCAGTTGTAAAGGCTGATATTGCCCATTCGTTGCCAGTGTTCGGTACATAGCTGCCAGTGTAATTAAATTGGTTCCTGTCCCGCCTAATCCCACCGCTAAATTTGATTTTTTATGCTGTAATTGAATCCCAGCTTGTTGCAGTTTTTGATCAAAAACCTCTGGTGTTTCTTTATTAAAAACTTGTATTAAAGGAATGTTCAGTGATTGCTTTAATGCCTCACTCATACTCACTGCGCCTTGAAATTTGCCATTTAAGTTTTGTGGCTTATAGCCTGAAAACGATGACGGAATATCACTGAGTAAACTTTGAGAATGAATGATCCCAAGATCAAGAGCCGTACCATAAATGAATGGCTTTAAGGTTGAACCTGGCGATCGAACCGCTTGCACCATATCAACATAAGAAAATCGGCTAACATCATTAAAATCAGCTGAACCTTGATAGGCAATAACATTGGCAGAAGTATTATCAACCACAACGATAGCCGCAGAGCTTTTTGCAGGTAAGCGTTGAGAAACCGTCGTGAGCAGACGGTGAATTCGCTTTTGAATATCCGCTCGAATAGTGGTTTGAATCACCGCTTGGTGCGGATAATCTTGCTGTAGCATACGGCTCAATAATGGCGCTTGCAGTGGTTGAAAATAAGGGGCAACAACGACAGGTTCCTGTTGCAAAAAGTTCGCACTGTATTGATCGAGCTTGTTATAACGCACTAATCGTTCAAGCACTTTATTACGCATCGCTTTTGCACGTTCAGGGAAACGGTCTGGGCGATATAACGATGGTTTTTGCGGTAATACCACCAGTAATGCCGCTTCTGACTTTGTGAGCAATTGCGCAGACCTTCCAAAGTAACGTTGCGCCGCAGCCTCAACCCCTTCGATATTGCCGCCAAACGGGGCAAGATTTAAATACAAGGTTAAGATCTGCTCTTTACTAAAAAACCACTCTAATTGAAGCGCTCGAAATAACTGGGTTAGTTTGCCTGATAATGAACGTGAATGCGGTGATATTAAACGCGCAACTTGCATGGTTAATGTTGAGCCACCAGAGACGACATGCCCATTAACCCCCCATTGCCATGCAGCACGAAAGATCGAAAAAGGGTTAAACCCAGGATGGAAATAAAACCATCGATCTTCATAGGTTAATAACGCTTGTCGATAAAAAGGATCAACTTGCTCCGGTGAAATTAATTGTGTTCGACGCACCCCTTGCTTATCTGCAAAAGCGCGCAGCACTTCTCCCTCTTGGCTTTTAATAACAACCGCAGAGCCATTCGGATACAGTGGCGGTAACGGAAATGCATAATTAAGCGCCATACCACCAGTAGCCAATAACACAATGGTTATACAACACGCCTGCAACCACGTTTTATAGCGTGATGCAGGCTGTTGAGCAGAATGATTACTTTTCAATGGTTACCATGTCTTGCTTAGGCCAGTACACAGCATGTTGTGATGGCTGGTACATCGACTCCATGTAAATTGGCGGAATAGTAAAGGTTCCCGGTACTTCAGCACGAAGTAAATACGCAAATGAATAGGTTTTATCCTTATCAAATGACTGAGAAATTACATAACGGTCATTACGATATTCACTATGCTCTGGTGAACTTAATGTCACACCTTTGGGTGCTAATGCTGCTACATCAAGCCCTTGATTAAGTGCAGGGTTTTCTAACACAAAACCTGCTGGGATCATCTTAGACAGTAACCCTTCATTAACTCGCTGGTTGAGATTAACATTCAATACAACCAATAACCGCTGACCAACTTTTACTGTATTTCCAGTAAATGGCTTGCCGTCTAATTGATAGACAGAGCGTGAAAGCGTATTCACTTTCAATGTATTCAACGGATTATCACTATTTGATACCGCTTTATTGCGTTGCTGGTATCCCTCACCCTGTAACTTAACGTACAGCGGCTTGGTATTATGGTTGGTAATTGTTAATCCTTCCGTTAATGGTACTGAAAATGGACCCGTATGTTGCTGATCATGACCATTAATTGTCACATCAAACGGCTGATCTTTATTCAATGTTTGGGTCAATATCGCAGCTTGTAACAATGCACCGCGCTCTTGGGTGCTCAACCACAATTTATCGCCCGACTCTGCAACAAGTTGTTCTAACAACTGCTTTTGAATTTCCGCCGCTTTATGAGCCAAAATACTATTCGACTTTAGTTGCTGCAAAATCAATACAGACAAGGCGCTATCACGCAGGTTAGATCCATAATCTTGAAAATAGCTGCTGTAACGTTTAACCGTATGGTAATTATTTAACAGTGCTAATGCCTTATCACTATCGCCCACATTGGCATAACTTGCCGCAAGCTGTAATTCACTTAGTCCAGATGGGAAGAGTTTAAGACCTAAATTATCAATATCGCTCCACTGGAGCAGTCCTTGTTGAGACAACACATATGCCGCATAGGTTAATGCACTATCCGCATTTTGTTGGTTATACGCCCATTGCTTCATGCGTGTTGGGTTCTTCACATATTCGAGGATCTCGTCTTGCGCTCGTTTCAGCATGGCTTTCGGTACTATATTTGGAAATTTTTTATCAGCACGTAGCAAAAAGTCCGTCACATAAACAGTTAACCAAGGCTGATCGTTAACACGACTGCTATAGCCATCACTTGGCCATAACGAAAAACCACCTTGTGATGTTTGCATTGGTTTCAAGTTCATTATCGCTTGATAAATCATATCCCTATCAGATGGCATCGCTTCAGCATTCGGTGCTTTTCCTTGCGCTTTCAATCGCTGCTCAAACGCGGCTTTTTTAAAGCGGGTTAATTCTGGTAAATCATATAAATACGGTAATGCTTTACTGGTTATTTGCTCTGCACAGCCATACGGATATTGATAAAGATCTCTTGCTTGCTCTATCACGCTTAGCATCGGTGTTTGGCTGATATAAGCAAAGCCTAATTGATCTGGAATCGTATCAAGCCCTTGCCACAATGATGATGTCACTGTCAGCTTTTGTTGCGGCTCTAACAGATCCGAATGCATCTTATAAACCCACGGCATTACTGACTTGATCGGTGTTGTCCATGAACGATCAATATGGATCTGATTGTTGCTGTTTTGTGACAGCGAGTGTGCTTGCAGTTTGAACTCTGCACGGTTAACAACTATTGGTGAGTCAACCGTAAACGGGACGTTGTAACTTATATGCTCGCCATCTTGTAATGTCACCTTAGCAGGCAGTAGTGAAATCGCTAAGTTCACGCCTTTGTTAGCGCTCAATGCCAGTGATAACGTCTGCGCTGTTCCACTAATATTGTGAATATCTACCGTAACACTCGATTTGTCTCCCGCTACGAGAAAACGAGGAATACTTAATTCAGCGACAACGGGAGCTGCAATTTTATTACTTGATACACTTCGACCCACTTGCGAATCGTTAAATGTCGTAATAATTAACTGCCCTTCACCATTGTAATCAGGGATAGCTAATTTCACGTTCGCCTTGCCGTTGTTAACCTTTATCGATTTGGACATCAAAATAACGGTTTTACTTTCAACGAGATCGTCGTTTTTATTATCAGTACGCGTAACGCTATCGCTGCCGAAACGAGATTGAGCAAAGGGATTGGGACGCAAATCATAAAGACGTGAATACAGATCAACCACATCCGCGCTATAACGACGCTGTGCAAAGAAGTAGTTAAACGGATCTTGTGGTTTAAAACGGCTGAGGTTAATAATGCCTTTATCCACCAGCGAAACCGTTACCCAAGTATTATCATTTTGTTGCTTCTCAATACCAGCAACAGTAATTGGGATATCTAAGGTCGTTAACGGACGAATAATTGGCGGCATTGTCGCTTTGATTGAGAGTTTTCGCGCCTCACGATTAAGCTTAACTGGCTTAATGCCAAAATAACGTTTCGGCGCATTATCAACATTACCTGTTAACGTGGCAGTTAAATAAATATCGTGACGATTTAACCCCTGTGGCAGTGGGATCTCAATATCTTGTTTGCCTTTCGTTATCTTAGTGCGCTGCGACCAAATCACTTTATCTGTTTCTAGCGTCACTAATATGCTACCTGCAATTGGTGCGGTGATCGCTGAACGGATATTTTCACCTACGTGATAACGTGATTGATCAAAAGCAATATCAAGATGTTCAGGCTTAGCTTTTATTTGCTGATAACCATCATACCAACCTGCATAGAATTGATATTCAGTAACGGTTTTACTTGCTTGATCAGTCACTGTAATGCGGTACTGACCCCATTTAGTCGCAAAAGCTAATCGATGACTTTTTCCTGCTTCAACATGAATCGTTTGCGAAGAGATCGCTTTCCAACGCGCTTGTTTCTTACGCTGCCAACCAACACCTTGCTCATATAACCAATAATAAGGCCCCTGATCGTAATCCACTTTTACGGTCAAATTACCAGCAAGACGATGTTGACCATCATGGCTTAATAGTGCGATATCAAATTGAGGATTAGCATCATAACCGACACTTTTTTGCAGCGGCTTTACTCCAGCTATTGGACTATCTTTCCACACCGTGTAACGTAAATCCCGTTGTACAGCGGCCCCACCCGTTTCTAATAAACTGAAATTAACGACCGCATTAACTGGTGATTGAATTTTAGCAGCAGAAGGTGTCGGTAAAACTATCTCTGCTTTCCCTTCTGCTGATAATGTTTGCTTATCTAATTGCTGATAACGGCTAGCCAATGAAAATCGCTTACCGACTCGATAATCACTGTATTTACCGCTAAAGCTCGACGTTGAGTTATACATAACCTCGGCAGTAACTTTATTACCTGCCGCTGGGCTACCAAATAGATAGCGCCCATTTAGTTCAACCTTGGTTTGACTGCCCGCCATAACAAGCTTTGCAGGATCGAAAAAGGTTAAGTCCATCCGCTCAGGAACAAACTCTTCCAGCTCGAAGAAGTATTGGCTGATCGGCTTTTGCGCTTCAGGATCGAGCCTTACTTCAACGGTATAGCGCCCCGTACGCCAACTAGATGTCGTGTTCAGTTGCTTAGAATAAAAACTCGCTGCTTGCGGAGAGAGTTGCTCAGATAACACAACATCATTACGTGGATCTAATACCGTTAATGTGATCGGCTGATCTTTAATCGCCAGACCGTCTTGATCACGCAGCAAAATATTTAACGGTAATGATTCACCCGGCTTAACCAAATCACGGTTGCTGTAAATAAACGCTTCATAAGGTTGATAAGCTCGCCCTCCTACTTTGCTATCCGATAAATCTAAGGGCGCTTCACGCAGAGGTAAAATACCGATCTCTTGTTGTGACTTCTGTTGTAATGAAGGAGCGAGTTGGCGTTCTGCTGTTGTTTTATTGGTACGAGCAATAACGATATCGGTGTTTTTCGCCACAATATCAAAGTTAGCTTCACCTTTATGGTCGATGGGTGCTGTTCTAAACAGTTTATGATCGCGATAAATATCAACGCTACCTGAAGTAACAGCGTCACCCGTTGATAAACGTGACACAGAAAAACTCGCTTGATGGGTATTTAACCGTGCTTGAATACCAATATCTGTTAATAACACATGTTTAACTTTTAGCTCATCAAACGCGCCAGGTGCCTTTAACACCACAACATACCAACCTGACGGCAAATGATGTGAAAGAGGGATACGTGCTGCAGTTTGTTGATTTAACTTGCTTGGTGGCAGTGTAAAACGATCAGCATAAACACTTTCATAAGCGTGTTGTAAACGCTCTAAACCATAAGGGCTTAGGTTATCTAACAGGTAACTGTCATTTAAAAAGGTGTCGGGATCAGTTATATGTAAAATTTCAACATCAACTTTATCAAGATTCATAAAGTTAATTGGAATTGATTGGTGGTGAGATTGCGGAACTAAAGGGCCATTACCAATCACTTCCACCATCGGTGGCTGACGAATGGGATCTTTCTCTTGATTAGCGTAAGCGGTGCCAAACAACATAAAACTAAAAAATAACGCTATTAAATATAATCCAGCTACCGATCGTTCTGATCCCATTATTCGCATCACTTTCCCCTTTAAGAACCACTCAACTCTATGCACTGCATACGGTGTAATTCTATACAGAAAAGCAGATATATTCATCCGAACATCGCTATATGTTTTCTAAAACATTCTAAATTTTCTAATAAAATTAATAATATATTTCGCCATCTCTTCATGGCTAGCTGTATACACAGGCAATTGTCCTTTTTATCTTGGTGTCATTATCCGTTATAATCATCATCACTTTTTTAAAGATATTACCTACAGGTGTAGCGACAATATGGCTAATCAACCTAATTTTACTGATGAAGAATATAAAGCATTCGCGGAATTAATGGACTCATACAATCGTACGTTCGCCGTATCTATCACGACATTAGTATTAGCCGTAATTGGTTTTATTATTGCAGAAGTTCAGGTTGGTTATTTAATGACTAACAATATTCGTTGGCTGTTCGGCTTACTGGTTATGCTCCCTCTTGCTGTTACCTCTATTGGAACAAAATACGACTTTAACCACCTGACTTTTAGTATGCCTAAAACTATCTTATATAGCGTACTCAATGTCATTGCTCTCATTACAATTATCGCGATCGTGATTATGCTTAATCGCTGAGTCCATATTGATAAATATCGTACAGACAAAAATCTCCTTGATCGTATAACGCTCGCTTAGATGTGAGCAACGAAATACCAAAGCCGCGCATAGTGAAAATGCTATGCGTTGTTAATCCCTCTTAAACAATTTTTTCTGTTCTCAACCTACGCAAAAATAGATTACTCCTGTCATTCAAATCAAGCTGAAGCTCCAATATTCCTTTCGACTCACTTAACTTCTGAAAACCAACTAAACTATACATTTCTTTAGCCTTATTATTGCTAAACACACAACACTTGATGTACGGAACGCCAAGTGATGTAGCCTCTTTCACTATGTGTTTAAATGCCCGATAGCCTAATAAACTGCCTTGCTCTGACTTTGTAATTTGTAGCGAATGTATAAATAAACACTTTTCATTAGCTTCAATTGAAAATCCAGCAACAATAATATCGCCACTTTTAATTACCCAATTATCTTTAGCCCTATAATGGCGCTTTATACCCTCGGCATTCCAAGGTAAGCCAAGCTCGGATTGTAGTTGATACATATTTTGATAGATCAAATCGTATAGCGATTCAAAATCAGAATCACCAGCTTTATTAATTGTAAACACGTAACCCCTTCTAATCACTTATGCCAATGTATTAATAGGCATTCTTATCACGCAAAAAAGACCTATGAGTTTATCTTTATCATACGCGATATAATCATTATTATTGACGTTGAATTCTCAAGAAATTCAACGAACGTTGACATTCACACAAGCCAACGCGATTTGATGAATACTTCTCAAATTTATGAAATTAACCAGCAAACTCGCGCAAGCAATATGTCGATTAATTATCATGATGAAGAAATAGGTGGTTATATTCATCGTGAAAACGAAGAAAAAAAACCACAATAATTTTTTAAGTTCAACTTCATATAAAAAGGAGAAAGTATTTAATTACTTTCTCCTTTTTATTTGTCATGTTTAATTAAATCATAATCACGCCATACAGAATAATTACGCATTTTTACTCCCGCAATCCATGCAATATTAGTGTGCATCAAGCTAAAAAAATTATATGACGAATATCACGTTTTATATTTCATTCAACTGCAAGAATATTCGTCCAATGCCAATAACTTAACGATAATTAATGAAAAAGATAACATTACTTTCCGCACTTATTACTTCAGCTATTAGTGTACCAGCATTTGCCTGCACTACGATTTTAGTGGGTAACCAAGCAACAACTGATGGATCTTTTATTGTCGCACGTAATGAAGACTATCAAGCCACTAATGCAAAACAGTTTATCTACCACCCCGCTGAAGCGAAACAAAAAGCTGACTTCAAATCTAACGCCAATGACTTTACTTACCCAGCAGCAAAAAATGCACTGGAATACACGTCATTATCAGATTTTGACACCCATGGTACTAGTATGGGTGAAGCTGGGTTTAACTCTGCTGGTGTAGGTATGTCTGCAACCGAAACCATTTATAACGGTACTCAAGCACTCGCGGCGGATCCGTATGTAACCAAGACTGGTATTGGTGAAGATGCGATTGAAAATGTCATTTTGCCACGTGTAAAAACAGCCAAAGAAGGCGTTGAACTGTTAGGTAAGATCATTGAAAAACAAGGCGCATCTGAAGGGTTTGGCGTTGCCTTCGTTGATAAAACCGGTATTTGGTATTTAGAAACCGGCAGTGGTCACCAATGGATGGCACAAAAAATCCCAGCTGATAAATATTTCGTTTCAGCTAACCAAGGTCGATTAACTACCTATAAACTGCATAATCCCGATTATTTAGCTTCTCCTACGCTAGTTAGCTTTGCCGAACAACATGCTTTATATACTCCAGTTACAGGAGAGGCTTTCAATTTCCACAAAGCTTACTCGCAAGATACCAAGAATGATCAAACGTACAATTACCCCCGTGTTTGGACGTTACAACACATGTATACAAAAGGCTTAAATACCAAGATAACGCAAGGTGAGAGTTTCCCTGTCTTTTTAAAACCAAGCCATAAATTATCGGTTGCAGATGTTGAACAAGGGCTACGAAATCACTACCAAGGTACGTCACACGACCCATACGCGAATAGCAATCCGAAAGAACCATACCGACCAATATCTGTATTTAGAACCCAAGAATCACACATATTGCAAGTTCGTCCTAATCTACCTATCGCTATCGGTGAAACCGAATACATGGCGTATGGGATGACAGCACTTAGCGTTTATATTCCTTATTATCAAGGCATGACAGAAGTGCCTAAAGCATTAACGATTGGCACAGATAAAGCTGACAATCTATCTGCTAACTGGCAATTCCGTAAGTTACAAACCATTGCCATGACCAACTGGAATGAGTTCTCACCCATTGTTCAAAAAGCCTATCAACAATTTGAGCAGCAAACAGCCGTTAAACAACAAGAGCTTGAAAAGCAGTACCTTGCGATATACAAAACGCAACCTAAAAAAGCACAAGCATTAATTAATCAATTTGAACAAAAAACAGTTGATAACGCATTGGCATTAACCAATAAATTAACCAATACCTTATTGACCAAAATGACCCACAACACCGATATGCTTTATCACTTTGAAGGCGCTTAAGTTTCTAACACATAAGCATTAGTAATAAACGAGAGATAGCCCAAGGTTATAAAATTAAAGGTTATTTCTCGTTTTATCTTTTAATGTCGCACTTTGAAACAATATTTATTCCTATTCTTTTTCCGTATCTTATATCATTTGCTCATTCTGTTAAGAGCACTCTCGACAATGCGTCCACTACTCACCTTTCTTAGCCTTATTTTTGTTGTCTTAGTTCCTCATTTTGCATTGGCAACAACCAGTGAGCAGCAAGCTCAGATCACCTTAGGTCGCTATTTATTTAATGATGTTCGCTTGTCAAAGCTCGGCAATCGCAGTTGTGCCCTTTGTCATGCCGCCGATCTAGGTTGGACCAATCGATTTAGCAAAGTGCCAGATATCCATGGCAATCCAACAACGCTAAACACGCCTGCATTACTCAATGTTGCCCACTATGATCAATTCATGCAAAGTCGTGAAGGATTACAGACATTAGAACAAGCTATTTTGTTACCTTTATTTGGCACAGCCCCAACAGAAATGGGGATGACAGAGCCGTTATTACTGCAACGCTTACAACAAGCGTCTGATATCTACACCCCACTATTTGAAGCCAGTTATCAATCAGCAGATTTCACAACCCAAAAAGTCATTAACGCATTAGCGAAATATGTAGAAACAATTCAAAGTGTTGATACGCCCTATCACCGTTATTTATCAGGTGTTACTGATGCACTGAATAAAGAGCAACAACTAGGATTATCCCTATTCAATAGTGATCGCCTTAAATGCTCCCAGTGCCATGGTGGCGAGCTATTAAATACCCCTAAAAATAACACCGATCCACTTTATGTCAGTACAGGGTTGTACGGTATAAAAAATAAAGACGGTAAATACTTATACCCTGAAAATGAACGTGGCAAAGCCAGTTTTAGCCATAAAGAAAGTGACGACGGAAAATACCGTATACCTTCATTGATCAATGTGAGCGAAACAGCACCTTGGGGACATGATGGCAGCGTACAATCACTCGAGCAGTATATTGAACATTATGCCGCCGGTGGACGAATACTGACGATAGGTAAAAATGCAGGAGATGGTCGTTATCATCTCAATAAAGACAACAAGATCTCAGGTTTTAGTTTATCGAATAAAGAGAAAAAAGCGCTCGTTGCCTTTCTCAATAGCTTAGCCATAACTCGACTACCAACACAGCAACACCAAGATCCTTTTTGCCAGTTAGTCCCATTAAAAAATAAAAAAGACAGCCCGAACTGTCTTCCACCTTTTAAAGTGAAGTCATGAAGACCATAAACAAGACCATGAAAAAGACGATTAAGTTAATGACATTAAGCACCTTGCTAAGCCAATCAATAGCCGTAAGCGCGAACACCGACATTAACCCTGAACACAAAGGGCGCAATGATTATTTTGCCAAAAGTTATCAGCCACTATGTAACTTGCCAACAAAGACCATTGCTACAGCTTCAACACTTGAAGAGGCCAGCCAGCAAGAATTTATTTTAAATAAAGAATTAGGCTTGTCCACCCAGCTAAATTCCCAAGGTGAAGCTTATATTCAACTGGCGATCAAAGAGTGGAATGAGAAGTTTATCGTCGGTGTTACACCGAAAACCCACGTATCAATGGCGGGTGCAGATATTCAAGGTGCAGATATTGTTAACTTGCAATGTACCGAGCCATCACAATACCTGACCCACTTAAACACCCACGAATGGGGAAGCTATACCCTGAAACTGACAGGTAAGCCAAACCAGTTAGTGAAAGTGCAAATCACCACAACAGATCTATAGTAGAAACAAGCCTGAGCAATCTTTGCTTAGGCTTATTGTTTCAAACTTATAACCCTGTGTTGCGGTGGTATTCTTGCTCAGCAAACTCTTTGCCTTTTTGTGCTGCTGCCGCACATGACTCTGGCGCAATATCACCACGCTCCGTCACATATTGCTTAAGCTCCGCTGCTTTCTCTGTACGATTAAAAAACTCATGATAGCCAATATTTTTACATAGCTCCCATGACGATACACCCGCTGCATTTTTTAATGTATAGCTATTTGATGGCGTTCCAGCACACCCCACTAGCCCGAATGCAATCAGTGAAAATAACACCTGCTTTTTCATCAAAAATCCTTTATTTAAACTTTATCATAATGATTTGACATACAATATCACACCATCTCTTACTTATGTTTTAGTATAAACATGATACTGATTCAAAGCTTCATTATTGATTAGACGTGAATAGGATAATTTCCTAATATACGCATGGTTCAAATACGTTTATGATCGTTGCTAATGTAACCTTCATCGCTAGAGCTATTTTTAGGATTCACCATGAGCAATTTTAATCTTTATACCGCCCTTTTACCTTGTTTCGATTGCCGTCAACAAAAAGCAGAAGCAAGTTTAGGTTGGCTAACCCCTGCTATGCATGAAGCGGTTCTTGCGCAAGTAAATACCATCATTACAGCGAGCAATGATTACCCTGATGATCTTGTGACCACTATTACCTGTTCTGTTGATGAAGCTAAGTATTACCTATTGTTAAATGCATTCGCTTATTCAGAAGAAGAAATGCAAACAACAGGCGTAGATCCAGACGACCTTGTTGAAATTGAAAAAGAAATCAAAGCAAACAAGAATGCTGATGGCATGATTGAGCTTGAACATGACATTGCGCTACAAGGCTGCACTGCTTGCTGCCCTGACGCATAATTCCATACTATTTACTATGGTGTACGCGATGTATGCCATAGTCATATTCCCCCCTCTCGCCTCAACATACCGCCTAAACCTTGAAATTGTGCTGACTAGCCCCATTTTATTAATACGACAATTAATAATAAGAGCAAAAGTAAGATGAACAGCCCTATTTTAGATGACTTAAATTGGCGTTATACCACCAAGAGTTACGATCCTAATAAAACCATCTCAACAGAAAATATTGCCATCATTTCAGAAGCACTACGCTTATCGGCATCATCAATCAACTCGCAGCCATGGCGCTTTATTATTTTAGAATCAGATGATGCTAAACAACGATTTAGCAATACCTTTGAGACTAAGTTTTTAGCCAATAAACCTCACGCAACTAACGCCAGCCATATCATTTTATTTACTCACAACCCTCATTATTCGATTGAAGATTTTGAAGCCGTGATAGATAAAAATATTCTTGATGGCCGCATTAAACCAGAGAAAAAAGACGATGCTGTGAGCAAGTTTAGTTTTGCGGATTTATACACCGAGCCGAGTGGCTACAATGCTAATTGGACAAAAGCACAACTGTATCTGGCTTTCGGTAATATTCTGCATGTTCTTGCACGATTAAAAATAGATTCAACACCTCTTGAAGGTATTGACGTAAAACGTGTTGAGAAAGAATTCAGCCAAGAGTTAGATGGCTTCTCATGCCCTGTCGCACTCGCGATTGGCTACCATGATGAATCTGATTTTAATGCTCGTTTACCTAAATCTCGTATGCCATTAGAAACTGTAATTCATAAAATCTAACAGCGAGTGGAATGATAAAGTGATAGGTGCCCCTAAAATAGTAAACCTACACACTAATGACATTCTTCAATCAGTCGATGGTTGAGAATCTAGTAACTATAAAAAAGCCACTGATTAATTAGTGGTTTTTTCTTTTAAAACTTGGCGGAGAGACAGGCTTTGAATTCTCGATACGCGAGCAAAACAATTGTAACCACCAAACGTTACGCATAGTAAAAATGCCACGCGTGCGAATCACGTTTTAGCTATTTGTTATGTAAATTATTTCAGCGCAATGTAGACGCTAACTTTACTAGCACTTTCGTAGTGCTCAAAATCTGTTGTATAAGCCCTTTCATGCGCACAATTAGAAGAAGCAAAGTACGACCAAACTGACTGCCACGCGGCGATAACAGCAGCAGGAAACTCACCTTCAGATTCAAACTTAAGGTAAGAGCCAGGAAGAACAGATACCGATGACAGCGCAACATTTGAAGAAGATATTTCGTCCGCCCCCATCAAAACATCAAAGTAGCCATCAACATCTGATTCGTAATTGCAGTAGACACTATAAGCCCTTGCTCCCGATTGATAATTGATGACTAAGTTCGAGTCAACGTATTCAACATGCTTTGGGATATTCGCCGTTTCAGGATTCATCTCAATTTCATTGCGGGTTCTTAAAACTAAACCTTGGATTTCAAAACCTTTTACTTCAACAACTTCCATTTTTTACTCCATTTATATAGCGTTAGCATAACGGGCGTCCTAACCGAATAAAACGGTACGTATAAAAGCCCAACCCTTTTGCCCCAGCTACCAACATGTCATGCAATTAACGGGAATATTTCGACCCAGATAACCGACGTTAAATAATAAGGATAATGGCTTTCATGCTGCAGAACTAAAGAGGATTTTATTATAAACAAGGGTATTAATATTATTGGTTCACACCAAGGATAATGCTCGAATTCTTTTTGGCATCCCCCTTCATGATATTTCCAATATTTACTTATATAAGGAGGCTTGGGCTTGTCCAACACTTCGGATAGGTGTCGGCTACGCGACACATATCCTTATTTGTTATACAAATTATTGCTCATTCTTCAGGTTGAAGTAACTAAACTTCTCCTCAAGCGTAAAGGTTAGAGCACCTTTCTGGGTAAGTAGGCCTACTTTATCATCATTTCTAACAATGATGATGCCGGTATACTCAACACCATTAACTAAAACTGATATACATTTATTATTCCAATATGGGTTGTCTTTTACGCATAACTGTTGATAGTTTGCCATTTGTTTTTGAGCTACCGCTTCTCCATGTTCAAATGCGACTGAGGGAAGAAAAACCCAAATAAGGACAAAAAGGCTGAATAGACAAACTGCTACCATTAAAGCATATGAACCAATCATAGAAATGAATAAGTTGTCTTTTAAAGACTTTCCGCTGCCAGTTCCTTCCGCTTCTATGTCATTTTTAGTTCTAGGGTAATACAGGCCAAATAAGATACTAAAAAATAGAACAATTGCTATTACGATAAACTGTAATGGGCTTATTCCAAGAGCCCCCAAAAACTTTGTTCCCAGATCTTGGCTAGCAAAGTACGCCCATAGCGCTGTGTCCTCCCACTCAATTGGGAAGAGATAATATTCAAAGCCATGGCCTTCAATAAAGCCTTCATAATACCCTAAACCATACAACTGAATTGCTTTAGCAAACAAACCTGTACCTAAAATAGCTAACAATACAGCCTTAATTGAAGCAAATGCCTCTGGCTTCATCACTTCCTCATTACCTCGATTTGTATAACGCCCAATTAAGGTGTGAAGCACGCAATGACCAAGCCGCTGCATTGCACTTCAACACCGAAGTCACCGCATACCAAAAATGCCACGCGTTGCGAATCACTCTTGAACAGTTTGTTGAACGAAGCCGCTACGTGGCAGAGTGAAAGCCCATAAGCTCGACTACGGTAAATATACCTTTTAAAAAGGAATATTTATCATGAACAAAGCGCAGCAACATCGTTCAGATTATCTTTATGAACAACACCTTACCCATCTCACCTTGCAAGGTAAACGTCCCGCTACGATTGATGCTTATAGTCGTGCTCTACGTCGCATTACCCATCAACTGGATAAATCGCCAGACACGTTAACTACCGAAGATCTGAAGCGGTATTTTACACAACTGAATATCAATAATGATCAGGTGACACTTCGTTATAAAGAGAGCCAAACTCAAACGATGAAACACGCACATTACCCGTGGTGAAATTTCTCTGGTTGATATTGCAGCATGTGTTACCAAAAGGATTTCGTCGGGTAGGTGATTATGTTTTGCTGCGGGGTCATAATAAGAAACAGCTTAAAGCGATCCAATTTATGTTCATGTTAGCAGGACAACTGACGTTGCCCCTGCTGCCAACATGTCATGCAATTAATGGGAATATTTCGCCCCAGATAACCGACGTTCAATAATAAGGATAATGGCTTTCACGCTTCAGAACTAAAGAGGGTTTTATTATAAATCAGGGTATTAATATTATTGGTTCACACCAAGGATAACGTTCGACTTCTTTTTAGCATCACCCTTCATGCTATTTCCAATATTTACTTATATAAGGTAGCTTGGGCTTGTCCAACACTTCGGATAGGTGTCGGCTACGCGACACATATCCTTATTTGTTAGGTGCGTAGCCAAAGTTGGTAAAAGTCGGTTTCATCGTGCTTGGGATTCTTGCGCACGAACTCCCAACCATGGCGCTTGTAGAATGTGAGAGCTCTATGGTTAGTTCGGCTTACTAAAAGTACAGCACGCAAACAACCCGCTGTACTCAATACGCTTACAATATAATCCTGCAATTTTGCAGCGAGTCCTGAACCACGAAAATTCGGTTTTAAGTAAATGAGATGCACATAGCCAGTCTCCGGCTCGGGTGAAAAGCTACGAAACTCTAACTGCCCTGCAAACTGACCATCCACAAATATATGGATATAGAACCATCCTGATGTTGCTAGCCGGTCTAATACTCGTTCACGATAACCACTGATGAAGTCGTCGAAACCATCGTAATGCCCAAAACTACAAAAGTATGCATCTTTTCTCGCAGCTACGCACAATTCGAAATCATCAATGTTTATCTGCTGAAAAGCAATTTCCATACTTACCTTTTCCTTCAAGCACCTAACAGTATATTAATAAGCATTCTTACTTTTACGCTTTATTAATACAGCAAATATTCAACATTCTAATAAATAAAAACATTTATTTTCATTACCTTAATCGCAAAAATTAGCATCCACCCGATATGTTTACGTTGATAAAAGTAAGAACTGTTTTTAACCCGTCGTGTTAAAAACACAGCTATGAATATTACATCCTATATATCAATACCTTATAAATAGAAGCTGAGATAATTAAGTATTTTTTCTTATTTAAAACGAAGTCTAAGCGTAAAAATTTACGACTTGCATTATAACTGGACAAATAAACAGGTTGCTTCATTAGCAGAAATCAAAAATATCTCGCCTAAATTGATATAGGAATAACACGAGTACTAAAAGAAAGAGAATGGAGATAAGAGAGATGGAGACAAAGCAGGGTTCATATCCATGTTTAAGAATTATTGTGGCTTGTGGTCATAATAAGAAACAGCTTAAAGCAATCCAATTTATGTTCATGTTAGCCGGGCAACTAACGTTGCCCTCACCGAATAAAACGGTACGTATAAAAGTCCAACCCTTTTGCCCCTGCTGCCAACATGTCATGCAATTAACGGGGATATTTCGACCCAGATAACCGACGTTAAATAATAAGGATAATGGCTTTCACGCTTCAGAATTAAAGAGGGTTTTATTATAAATCAGGGTATTAATATTATTGGTTCACACCAAGGATAACGCTCGACTTCTTTTTGGCATTCCCCTTCATGATATTTCCAATATTTACTTATAATAAGGTAGCTTGGGCTTGTCCAACACTTCGGATAGGTGTCGGCTTCGCGACACATATCCTTATTTGTTAAGTTTCTTTGTACCAATAGTCTCCACCTTTCGAAATGATGTCGTCTTGAAGTACCTTTTTATTCAAAGTATCAATTTTTTCGTCAACAAAAGACTTCACATGCTCAACTAAACCTCGAAACTCAGCGAGACTTTCTAACGTATATGTGTCAGGTTGCCCTAACTCACGAGTAAAGTAAGGAATAGCCCCTTTTCTTCGCTTTGTATCCAAAGCTAATACAACTTTGACTTTTTCTACCTTCTCCGCCCCACTATGTGCAGCAAAGTTGTTCCGCATATCAATAGCAGATTGATGTTTCTCTTGAAAATCTTCATCAAGATTCTTCTTTTCAAGTTTGACCTTTCGACCTTCGCAAGTAGCGAAACACTTCGCATAAAAAGTTAACGCTGCCACAAACAACCCTTTAATTAAATTGTATCTCGTTCGGTCATGACCAGTCTTTCTGTGTTTCGGATCTTGAGCAAGTTTGACATCCGCTTTCATCATCGACTCTATTTCATTGAGCCATACTGCAACACTACGTAAATCTTTTTCAATCAAGGTATATGAAGCTAAGACCAGAGCTTTAGGTGTCGTGATCTCAACTCTTTTGGCTTTAACTCGCTTATAGTAATAGCGATTGTAAAAATCTGATGTTTCTGTGTCTAATACAGTTACTTTTGACCAACCATCACCTAAATCATCGTACTTCATTACTTCTCCAGAAACTTAACAGTATATTAATAAGCATTCTTACTTTTACGCTTTATTAATACTGTAAATATTCAACATCTTACTAAATAAAAGCACTAATTTTCATAGTGTTAGTCGCAAAAAATTACATCCAACCTATATTTTACTGTGATAAAAGTAAGAACAGTATTTCGTCCGTCGGATTAAAAACATTATTGCGGCTTGTGGTGATGATAAGAAGATGCTTCAAGCGCAGTACTTTAGGTAGAGAAAGGTATGTAATAAATACAGGAAAGTAGTTTGTATTGAACCCTTTGTATCACCCCATTGGCATGGGCAGTTTCAATACGCTAGATACAAAAAAGCCGCTGATTAATCAGCGGCTTTTCGTTTTAAATATGGCGGAGAGATAGGGATTTGAACCCTAGATACGCTATAAACGTATGCCGGTTTTCAAGACCGGTGCTTTCAACCACTCAGCCATCTCTCCATGTCGCGAATAATAGCGAAGTGAATACCGAGTGTAAATAGTAATAAGTGCTATCTGGACAGACTTTAATCGAATTTAACGGATTATTATTTTGGAACACCGCAATCTGTTAAAAAACGTTCAAAACCGTAATTTTCTAGCCATTGCAATTGTTCAGTTGAACTCACCAAAAAGCGGCCAATAAAATTCACCCCATGCCCTTTTATTTCGCCAACTTGATTCTTTGTGCGAGGAATAAGCAACATCCAACGTTGTGTTAATAATATATTATACGGGTGACATTCTGTTAAACCATTGATACTCGATGTCATATACAACTGCATTGATTCCATAACCGACAAATAATGCTGGTAAAGATCTGCTGCATTTAAATATTCGAATCTCATCAAGTCATGTTTAAAGGGTAATAGTCCCTGAAGAATTGTCTTTTCTAAAGGCAGTGATGTTCTAATAAGCTGCATATGCCGATGCATTTGACTAGAACCTGCTATCGCACCTGAATTAAAAAAACCTAAGACGCTATCATCCGTTATTCCTTCTATCCAAGCTTCAAAATCCTTTAACACTAATGGCGACGTTTGCGGAATATAATTTTTCGCACAGATAAGTAGATGAGGAACAACAATAGGAAATTTATTTAATAAACAAACGTGTTGCTCTCCAATCGTGTTGATATATGCTGAAGGATTATATGGTGATACAAACGGATCATGAGTGGCTACAGATGGAGAATGTTTAACTTTCATATTCTCTGTCTCAACATTAACAATAAACTCTATCCCATTTTGCTCAATGATAAGATCGTTTGTTATTAACGGTAGTAACTCGCCTGACGCTAAACCCTTGTTCGACTTTTCATAACCGATATCCCACAGCATATTCTTTCCTTTACCACTTATTTAATAGTCTTCATCAATCTCAGGAGTACACTCTTCACAGCTTTGTAACGCAATCTCATGTTTAAACATTGCAACACCTTCTGATGTCATATGCTCTGAAATGAGATCATTCACTTCGGTTGAATCTTCTGAGTTAACTTGTCCATGGTTAATTTCATGTTCAGAATAACCATAATAGTTCAGTAGCAAATAATCGCGCGCTTCATCTTCTGAACATATGATACTGACTGAAAAATACTCTTCATAGTCTGTATTTGATTGAGAGGTAACGCTTTTTATCTGTTCAAGCACATCGTCTTTCATACTTGGTGTAAACCATCCAAGTTCAGTTTTAGCCATTCGTTTATGACAGATAAAGCAAGGTAAATCTTCGCTGTAATATTTAAAGTTAGTCATTGTGAAACTCCATAAAAGAGGTACACGACAAAATATTCCTAATATAAATAAAATAATAGCTATAAAAATGGAATTTTGTGTTGCGTTTTGAGCTTTTATTCTAAAAATAATAACGTTAGCGAGATCATAAATTTTATAAATATATTCTCTTTACTTATTTTATTGACTCGAGATCACAAGTTAACAACTTTGTTATAAATTTTATGTTTTTAATAGCTATTCTTAAATAATCATAAATTGAATGCTTAACAGGATGTAAGATAAGCATTAGCTCTTAAATGGATTAGGAGGTTCAATCGGAGTGCAAAATAATAAAGAAACAAAAAAACAATGGATTATACCAGCAGGGATCAGCTTACTTATGGCTGTTCTCGGAGTAGTTATTCTATCTCCATTTATTAATATTTAATTTAAATGGGGAGTTCCTTCTCCCCATTTACTTGTTACTAAACATTAACTTACAGATTCCATATTGAATGGATAATAATATTTTGGCATCTTCGCAAGCCGATTAATATTTTTTCGTTCTTCTTCTGTTAATGCTAAATTATCTCTTGCATTATATAAAGCGGATTGAAATATAAGCCAACTATTTAGAAATAATTTATCTCCTGTTTTAGCTGTATAATCCAATAACTTATATGTAAAATCTTTTTCTTTTTTTATAACACACCGCTGAAGAGCCATATTATTCAATTCATTAAGTATTATCTTTTTTCTTTCTAAAGGTTGGCTACTTAACCATGAGTCATTAATAGGTTTTAATTTTCTATTTTCAAGTAATTGACATTGATGAATTTGGTTCTCATATTCTTGTTTAACTTTTAACAACTGCATTTTCTCTGAAGAGCTATTTATGCTTAATGAAAATGAAGGAAAAGAGATAATTAAAAATATATACAATAACTTATACACTTATAGCTACTCAATAAGAAATAATGCTTCGGTGAGAAACATTAATTAAATGATGTTTTATATCTCGGTCGGCAACCTTACAGCAATAATTAATGCAAAACAATAAAGACATTTATCGATAAAAAATACAAATCACAACCATAAAAATTTCTTTATTAATTTATTAGCTTTTCATTTTAATTTGATTGTTTAAACTCATTTTTTACTACAAAATAATAACGCTGTCTTTTTCACATACACTATGTTTAGGGATAAAATAATGCATTTCGAACAGCAATTAGCCTTAGCACATCAAGAATTAACGCGCTATGGCATTCAGCCATCGAATAGTCATCCTATCAGCTTTCAATTATTGCACTGGTCAGGATTACAAGCACCTCTCCCTCATTATGGCCATTTCAAAACCAACTTTTCCATTTTTACTGCATGGTATAGTCTTATTTTTGCGATTATTTTCATTCTTGCAGAGATAATCAGCGATACGCCTATTGCTCTTTTTTCTGCTATTTTTACCTCTCTATTTGCAGGCATAACCGCAGGTATTTCAATGGCTACGTATTATTACTACAGCGCAAAGCGTTTTAATTTAAGCCCTTGGCATCAGTTAAAATAATATTAATTATAGAGCCAAACACAACCAGAAGCCTTAAAGGAGTATTTCAAAACAAAAGCTTTGATTTATTCACTTAGGTTTCTTTGTCTGCGGTTTTCAGGTTATGTTTATCGCGACGTACTTACCAAACTATTTCGCAGATAAAGACTTACCTGCACCAACCGCTGCTATGGCGCAGACCTATGTCGGTATCTTTAATATCCTGGATCTTATTTTTGGGGCATTTGGGGTGACCGATTCGACAAACGCTATGAAATAGCATCACTCTATCTGCAAGAACAGGCGTCATTACTGCGTTTTTACACTGCCTGTAACTGAAAATACTGCGGTTATTTCTGATGGGACTATCGTTTTTTGCTGACTGGGGACTGTGCCATTAACTTCTGGCGTAGTTCGACAAGCCTCTTTCTCGTTTTACTTGCTCACTACGCAAGTTAAACGCAAAAAAAACCCTACTAATTTTCATTAATAGGGCTTTATTTAACGCTTTCTAGTTGAGAAAGTGTCTTTGTCGATTACTTGTTTAAGTACTCGCCTTGACGAAGTGCTTCAATACGTTTTTCTAGTGGTGGGTGAGTCATGAATAATTCAGATAATGACTTCTTACCATTAATACCAAACGCCATCATTGAACCTTCTAATTGTGGCTCGTGGCTCACTTTTAGACGCTCAAGTGCTGCGATCATCTTCTCACGACCAACAAGCTTTGCAGAACCCGCATCAGCGTAGAATTCACGATGGCGGCTGTACCACATTGTTAGAATACTTGCTAAGAAACCAAATAGAATTTCCATGATGGTCGATACGATAAAGTATGTCATGTAGCTACCGCCACTTTCACCTTCTTCATCGTTATTGTTCACACCACTGATTGCGCCAGCCACTAAACGTGAAACGAAAATAACAAAGGTATTCACAACACCTTGCATTAACGTCATTGTTACCATGTCACCATTCGCCACGTGACTCACTTCGTGAGCAAGCACGGCTTCAGCTTCATCACGTGTCATACTGTGTAATAAACCTGTAGAAACAGCGACAAGTGAATCATCACGTTTCGCACCTGTTGCAAATGCGTTAATATCTGGCGAATCATAAATCGCGACTGTTGGCATACCAATACCCGCCTGTTGTGCTTGGCGAGATACTGTTTCCATCAACCAGTGTTCTGTTTCGTTACGTGGGCTTTCGATAACCACACCACCAACAGAACGAAGGGCCATTGACTTTGACATCATCAAAGAAACCAATGAACCACCAAAACCAAATAGTGCAGCCATAACTAGCAAACCAGAAAGGCTACCGGGTTGCATCCCTGTTACAGCATAAACAATGTTCAATACAACACTGAACACCAGCATTACTGCTAAGTTTGTTAATAAAAACAATGCAATACGCTTCATATTTCTAATATTCTCCACTTAGAAATTATTTCAATTCCTACCGTTATCAGTAGAATCGATGCTATCTCTTAATACTGACTCTATAGTAAACAAAGTCTGTAACTTAACACTATATTCAATGAATATACGTATGATTTAAAGAGTTTAATTGTTACTAATTCTTTATATATGTTCAAAGTGGCAATTTATCAATAGCGAACACAGACAAAGGTTTTGCTTTATTTTTTTAATATCCTCAATCTATGACGTTCTTTAATCCTCTTATCCCTCATTAATATAAAATTAATATCATATTTACCATAATCATTAGCTGCATAGTATCAATAAGTTACGAACAATAAATGTGCACTATCTTACTTATTAGACTTTAGTCTTATTGCCTCAGAAAACATTCTCTACTATTGTGGCTGTGTTTATATTAGACAAAATGTTGAACCAGGGAGGATTCATGGCTAGTAAAGAGAATTACCAAGTTGCCGTTGATATTTTACGTTGTCACCTTGGCATGTCTTTAGAAGAAGCACATAAAGAGCTGGGTATTGATCAGGTATCAAAATCATCAGCAACAGAAACACAAGAATTACTCATTGGCCTTAACCAAGATAATTAATTGTGTAATACCGCGGTCAGTTATAAAGATAAAGGCACTCAATGAGTGCCTTTATCTTATTCTGTGTATAAAAAAACGATGATTAAACGCTATAACCCAAGCTTTTCTAATTGAATATACGATGATAAATCACGCCTATTAATACCTGGCATATAAGGAATTTCCCCTAATTTCACACCCGGTAAATTAAGCTCTAGCATTTTTATCATTTCTGCGTAATTTTCAACTCCAGGGTTAACCCGATTAGCAACCCAGCCAACCAGCTCTAAACCATCAGCTTCAATAGCTTCAGCCGTAAGCATGGCGTGGCTTAAACACCCTAATTTAATGCCTACCACTAAAATGACAGGTAACTTTTCTTGTTTAACCCATGTAGACAAGAAATCGGTACGTGTAACGGGCACACGCCACCCCCCCGCTCCTTCCACTAATACCACATCAGATTTCGCTTTAAGGTGTGCTAAGCCCTGTGAAAGCACATCAAAATCAATGGTTTTACCTTCTCTTTCTGCAGCCAAATGCGGCGAGACCGGATCTTTAAACGTATAAGGGTTCACTTCTTGATAAGTAAGCTCAACCGGCGATGTTTGTTGTATAAATAAAGCATCTGAATTGCGAAGTCCTTCGGCTGTTTCTTCACTGCCTGAAGCAATAGGCTTGTAACCTGCCATTTGAATATTGTGCTGACTGGCCGCTTGTAAAATAGCGCGACTACTGACTGTTTTACCGACTTCGGTATCCGTCCCAGTAAGGAAAAAAGCATTAGTCATTAATTAAAACTCCAAAACAAACTTGATACGTGGCGGGTAATAAATGGCTTTCATCACGATAGGCATCATAGGCATGCTCTAACGCGTTCAATGTTTTACGACCTAATAACACATTTTTCCTTTTTTGTTGCAAATGTGTAGCGCCAATTCCTTTTAGATCTTTCATTAACCCCAATGCTGATGGGTAATGAACGACTATGGGTGAGAATACTAATTTATCTATCTGTGTTCCTGTTTGCGCCAGCGCAACTTTTATTTCATTTTCTGTTTTAAAATCATTAACATGTTGATATTGATCAACTTGTGCCCACGCATCTTTTAACTCATTTAACGAACCATCAACCAACGTTGTGAAAAAGATCATACCGCCCGGCCGAACAATACGCTTTAATTCTTGAAGTGGTACAGCTAAGTCATCACACCACTGTAACGCCAAGCTACTAAATGCGATATCATAGCTATTGTCTGCCAATGGCAAATTTTCAGCATCAGCCAATAGATAATCACAATCACTATTACAGCGTTGCTTGGCTTGCGCTAACATTTCTAAAGACAGATCAACTGCCGTCACATTAAAGCCAAGCTTTACCAATTCCGCACTAAAATATCCCGTACCACAACCTACATCGATCGCTTTTTTATGGCTTCCTACGGCATGAAGATGAGGTAATTCCTCTAATAATAAATGCCCAACTTTACGTTGAAATGCCGCGGCGTTATCGTAATTTTTTGCCGCTTTACCAAAAGCCGATGCAACCGCTTGTTTATTTATTGGCATCGCTGGCTCGGTATTTAACGCCGTATTAAATTTATCCATTATATTGCTCATTAATTACCTCATTTAATGATGCAGCAAGCAGACGAATATCTTTATCATTATGTGTCGCTGTTAATGTGACGCGAAGACGAGCTGTATTTTGAGGAACCGTCGGAGGACGAATTGCACCTACCCATAATCCACGCTGTTTTAACTGCTCAGATATCGCGATAGTTTGTTCACTACTACCAATAATTATCGGTTTTATAGGGGTAATGGTGTACTGCAACGGTATAGAAGCATCGAGGTGCTGGGTGAACAAATCACTTAACGCTGTTAATTTTTCTCGTCGCCAAGGTTGTTGCTGTATCACTTCACATGCTTTACTTAATGCATAGGCTTGAGCTGGCGGCATTGCTGTTGAGTAAATAAAGTGTCGTGCAAACTGAATCAAATATTCAGCAGTGTCGTTATCACATAATATTGCAGCGCCTTGAAGCCCAAACGCTTTACCGAATGTGATCACTAAAATATCTGCTTTTATTCCGCTCGCTGCACAACTCCCTCTTCCTTCATCGCCAAGTACACCACACCCATGTGCATCATCAACCACTAACCAACTTTTTTGTTTATCACAAACATGACGTAATGCTTTAAGCGGTGAACAATCACCATCCATGCTAAATACGCCTTCTGTAATCACCATTCGTGCTTGGTTAGGTTCAAGGACTTGTTTATCAAGTAATCTATCTAGGGCATCAATATCATTGTGTGGAAAACGCTTCATCATTGCTGGTGATAACATGCCCGCTTCCATCAATGAAGCATGATTCAACTTATCTTGGTACACACTGTCGTGCTTTTGTAATAGCGTAAAAAGCAAAGCTTGATTTGCGCTAAATCCGCTACTGAAAAGTAACGCCCTGTCATAACCGAGCCATTCCGATAATTGCGCTTCTAGATTTGCATGGGGAGAGTGATAACCTGTCACTAAGGGTGATGCGCCACTGCCAGCACCATATAGGCTCAACCCTTGCTGCCATGCTTCGATGATTTCAGATGACTGTGCTAATCCCAAATAATCATTACTTGAAAAGTTAACAAATGATTGTTGATCCGCAGAAATGTGTCCTGATTCATTACCCAGCTTACGAGATAAACAAGTACGGCTACGATAAAGCCTTTGTTTATCTCGTTCTGCTAACGCATGGCGAAAGCGTTGACTAAACAGAGGCATCGTAAAAGATGTCATCTTTAGTCGGGCGAGATGCCACACGTTGTGCCACTTTGCCTAATAATTCATGCTCTTGAACTTCATCAGGTTTCGCTGCTTGTTGCTCACTGTTAATCCCTAACTTAGCAAACAACTGCATGTCTTTATCTTCACCTGGGTTTGGTGTTGTCAGTAATTTGCAACCATAGAACACAGAATTAGCACCCGCCATGAAACAAAGCGCTTGCATCTGCTCATTCATGTCTTCACGACCAGCTGATAAACGTACCGCTGACATTGGCATAATAATACGGGCAACCGCAATAATACGTATAAAGTCAAAAGGATCGACATCATCAACACTTTCTAACGGTGTCCCTTTCACTTTGACCAACATATTAATCGGTACACTTTCAGGGTGAACAGGCAGGTTCGCTAGCTCAACCAATAATCCGGCGCGATCACGCGAGCTTTCACCCATTCCAATGATCCCACCTGAACAAATTTTCATCCCAGCATCACGAACATGAGATAACGTATCAAGTCGATCTTGATAAGTACGTGTGGTGATAATATTGCCGTAATATTCAGGGGAGGTATCAAGGTTATGGTTGTAATAATCTAAACCAGCATCGGCAAGCGTATCGGCTTGATCACTGGTGATCATACCCAGCGTCATACACGTTTCTAAACCCATTTCTTTTACGCCTTTAACCATATCGAGTAGATACGGCATGTCGCGCTCTTTCGGGTTCTTCCAAGCCGCTCCCATACAGAAACGGGTTGCGCCTGATTGCTTTGCTTTATTTGCAGCGTCTAGGACACGCTCAACTTCCAATAAGCGTTCCTTATCTACATCGGTACGATAATGAGCACTCTGTGGGCAATACTTACAATCTTCAGGACATGCGCCTGTTTTAATCGAAAGCAAAGTACTGACTTGTACTTGATTAGGCTGATGATATTGACGATGTACTTGCTGTGCTTCAAAGACTAAATCCATAAAGGGTTTATCGAATAAAGCTTGGACTTCCTCTACTGTCCAATTATTACGTACTTCCACAGTCTGACCTCAATTATAGTTATCTTACGACTCACAAGGACTTGCTCGATCCTTCATGTTTACCTGATGTTTCACAGCTCTATTTGTTAACGTCTTGTTTCACTTTTACTAAGTAAAAAGCTATTAAATGATAACTCTATGAACTATTACTACTTGGCTAGTCTACTAACAGCACGTAGACTGTCAACTATGGATAATAACAGAGGTTTACATCTGTGCAAAAAACAAACAATATAGATATTGATTTTGATAAAGAACACGTTTGGCATCCCTATACATCAACAGTTACTCCCCTACCTTGCTACCCTGTTACATCAGCCCAAGGCGTTTATCTCACCCTTGAAGATGGTACGCAGTTAATCGATGGTATGTCATCATGGTGGTCGACTATTCATGGTTATAATCACCCAGTTTTAACTGAAGCGGCAAAAGCGCAGCTTGATAAAATGTCACATGTGATGTTTGGTGGTATCACCCACCAGCCAGCCGTTGATTTGTGTAAAAAACTCATTTCCATCACCCCAGATCCTTTAGACAAAGTGTTTCTTGCCGATTCTGGCTCTGTTGCCGTTGAAGTTGCTCTTAAAATGGCATTGCAATATTGGCACGCACAAAATGAATCTCGCGCAAAATTTTTAACGGTTAGCCATGGCTATCACGGTGATACTTTTGCCGCGATGTCTGTGACTGATCCAACAAATTCCATGCACCGCATTTATAAAGGGTTTTTACCTGAGCATATTTTTGCCAAATCGCCAGAATGTGGATTTGGGGATAATTGGGATGAAACTGACATTGCTGACTTTGAACAAAAAATACGTCTTCAGCATCATGATCTTGCTGCGGTGATTATTGAACCCATTGTTCAAGGTGCAGGTGGCATGCGTTTTTATCATCCAACGTATTTAAAACGTATTCGTGAGCTCTGTGATCAATACAATGTTTTACTTATTGCTGATGAGATTGCTGTCGGATTTGGTCGAACAGGTAAATTATTCGCCTGTGAACACGCAGAAATAAGCCCTGATATTATGTGCTTAGGTAAAGCGTTAACGGGTGGATATATGACCTTGTCAGCCACGCTGACCACCAAGCATGTCGCCGATACCGTATGCAGCGGTGAAGCGCAATGCTTTATGCATGGACCAACATTTATGGGGAATCCCCTTGCTTGTGCCGTCGCAAACGCCAGTTTAGATTTATTAGCAGAAAATAAATGGCAACAACAAGTCAAAAATATAGAGCAGCAATTAGCGCAGGAACTGCCAGTAATTGCAGAACTTGAAAATGTAAAATCTGTCCGTTGGTTAGGTGCCATCGGTGTGGTTGAACTGCATCACCCTGTTGAAATGAAAAGTATTCAAGAGAAGTTTGTTCAACAAGGCGTTTGGGTTCGCCCCTTTGGCAAACTTGTCTATATTATGCCGCCATTCATTATTAGCTCTTCACAGCTAACCCTACTGACGACTGCAATTAAAAAAGTTATAAGTTCAATATAACGGTCATTAATTCTAGCGAAAATATCGCATGATTTATCATAAAGCAGACAAAAATCTTATTTATGTCTGCTTATACTTTAGGTCATGATGCCAGTACTAAAAATAATAATAATTTAAGTACAGTATCGATGAGAGTACGTCAGCTAGGGCTAAGATTATGCAAATACCTCTGTTTCCACTAGATGTTTATCTATTACCAGGCGGGATCAGCAAATTAAGGATCTTTGAACCTCGTTATATCAAACTGGTAAAAATTGCAGCTACAAACAAAAATGGATTCGGTTTGTGCATGTCAATCGATAATACGATCTGCCACTTTGGCACACGCGTAGTTATCACTGATTTTGATTCCTTACCAGACGGTGTATTGAGTATCACAATTCAAGCCGTTGAGTTATTTCTTATTGACGATCATTGGCGTGATGAAGACGATCTTTTCTTTGGCAGGATATCTTCCGTCCCTAATTGGCAAAGTACTGATATTAACTATACCGATGTTGAGATAGCAAACAGCCTTAAAGTACTTTTCCAAGAACATCCAGATCATGCAAGCTATTACCCTGCCCCTAATTTTGAAGACATGACATGGGTATGTCAGCGCTGGCTTGAAATTTTACCCTTAGAAGTCAACCAAAAGCAGTGGTTCATGAGCCGAAACGACCATACTGCCGCCTTATCTTTTCTACACACGGTAATTGATGATAATTTGCAGAAAAATGATCCATAACTAAATTAATGACGTATCACTATGTAACTATTCACTATTTATATCAATACACATTGAGATTATGTCTATTATTACATACCCTAATTCTCAATCTAGTCATCATTATAGGTTGAGAACACCCACAATGAATGAGATCAGTATTGAGCAACAAAAACAATTACTCGTTAGTGTAGCAACAGACCGTGATAAAACGGCCTTTTCCGCTATATTTTCTCATTTTGCGCCAAAAATCCGCTCTTATGGTTTAAAACACCTCAAGCATGATGCGAATGCGATGGAGCTTGTTCAAGAAACAATGCTTACTGTTTGGCGTAAAGCACACCTTTTTCATCCTGAGAAAGGGGCTGTATCAACATGGGTTTACACAATAATGCGTAACCAATGCTTTGATATTCTACGTAAGCGTCAAGCAACAAAAGAAGATAATTACAGTGATGATATCTGGCCTATTTTTGAACAGAGACTCGTCACAACATCTGATGATCCAAGTAACGAACAGCTCAGTGATGAGCTCGTTACATTAATAGCAACATTACCAAAAAATCAACAAGTTGTAGTGAAGGAAATTTATCTCAATCAGCGTTCACATCAAGAACTTGCCGATCAGTTAGGACTCCCAGTGGGGACCGTAAAATCAAGGTTACGCTTAGGCTTGCAAAAGCTGCGTTCGCATTTGGAGAGTGACGATGCCTACTAATAATATATCGTTAATCAAACATCACCCCAATAAACAATTACTCGAGCAACACATAGAAGGTAGATTACCCCTTTCTATGTCGCTGGCTGTGGCAGCACATATTGAACTTTGCCCTCATTGCCAACAGTTAGAATCACAATTAACACCTCAAATTGCCAATGCTTCTTGGGCGCAAGCAAAAGATGCACAACGTGATTTACAGCATGATCTTAAAGTAGATGCATGTTTTTCTGCCATGCTGAGTGACATTACAGAGAGTAGTGATGACAATACGCCATACCATGAGCCAGAGTCCCTTACTATTGAATGTAAAGGTATAACCTATGCATTACCGAGAGCATTCACTAAATTTCATCAGTTAAATTGGCGCAATTTAGGGAAAATTAGTCGTGCTCGATTACCCTTTGAAGAAGGTGAAGTCAGATCCAGCTTATTGCACATAGGCAAAGGCGGTACTATCCCGACTCATACTCATAAAGGCTACGAACTTACGCTGTTGCTTGCTGGGGATTTCGAAGATGAAAACGGGCACTATGTTGCTGGTGATTTTATCTTACTTGATGAGTCACATTCAGGACACAGCCCAAAAACTTCTGAAGGGTGCCTTTGCTACACCGTGTCAAATGCCCCACTTCATTTTACTCAAGGTGTGAGCCAACTGTTTAACAGTATAGGTAAAGCCATATACTAAGACTTACTTACAGCCTCTCGCTAAATTCCTTATAGCTAGAAATACCGTTGAGAGGCTCTATAACCCTATTCATTTATTGACTCATTGCATTTATAATTTTTCACTTCACCTCGACAATATATATTTAACCTGACCATTCATTTACAATTTCAAATATAAGAACAACCTTATTTATAATATAAACAAAATAACGTCGTTTTATATTTCCATTCTTATACAAAAATAAAATCGCACTTGTAGTTTAATTACAACAAATACGATTTCATTTGAAAATAAGTCTTATTTTATTTTTTACTAAACTTATCTATTATTCAAAAAATTAGCATCTTTATTAGGTTGGAATCGCAAAATGTTTGTTTCCAATACTCACCTAATCAATTATTAAACACTCTCTCCAGAAACACACAACCCATTGATTATAAATAAATATAAAAATAATCGCTGATACATAATTGTCAACTAGCATCACATTTCTTTTATTTTTCATCACCTTTGGGATTAAAAAATAGATAGTCATCATCTATTTCCAACCTAAAATACTCTCCCCACTGCGGTTATGCGTTCAGTTATTACGTGTCACTCAGTAAATAATTAAAAATAACAACAAAACAATTTCGTGAAACAACGAAATAACCTAGGTGGGAAATATGTTAAATCTTGCAATATCGGTTATCCCTATTTTGCTTTTAATTTGGATGATGACAAAAAAGAATGCGTTACCATCACATATCGCATTACCAGTGACGGCACTCATCGTTGGTTTTTTACAACTTGTCTATTTTGGTACAGACAGCCAACTTTTAGCCGCAAACGTCATTTCTGGTGCATTATCCGCGATAACGCCAATATCAATTATTGCAGGTGCTATTTTATTAAATCGTACGTTAAACGTATCTGGTGCTGAAGATGTGATTCGCCAATGGTTAGAAGGCATCAGTAAAAACCAAGTCGGTCAGTTGATGATTATTGGATGGGCATTCGCTTTTATGATTGAAGGCGCATCAGGGTTTGGTACCCCGGCAGCAATTGCAGCGCCGATATTAGTCGGTCTTGGTTTTAATCCATTACGTGTAGCCATGCTAGCACTGGTTATGAATTCTGTTCCAGTCTCTTTTGGTGCAGTGGGTACACCTACATGGTTTGGTTTAGGCAACTTAGGACTTCCCGATGCAGAATTGCTTGATGTCGGTCGCCTATCAGCAATTATGCATACAGCGGCAGCGGTGGTTATTCCCGTCATTGCGCTTAAGTTTGTTGTTAACTGGCAACAAATAAAACACAACTTTGTGTTTATCCAACTAAGCATTTGGTCATGTACTATACCTTATGTATGTCTAGCCCAGTGGAACTACGAGTTCCCAGCATTGATCGGTGGCGCAATTGGCTTAACGCTGTCGATTATTTTTGCTCGTTACAATATTGGTTTAGAAAAGCAGACAGATGCTGACAACGATGAAAAATTAGCAAGATTACCATTTGGTACTGTTTTTAAAGCAATGGCGCCAACACTATTACTGATTGTTATTTTAATCGTAACCCGTATTAAGCAACTTGGTCTCAAAGGCCTATTAAATGACGCAACGCCAATGCTACATCTAAATGTAGGTTTTGCTGATTTACACCTTAGCCAAGCGTTAATCATTCAGCTTAGTCATATTTTAGGTACAGATACATCTTGGGCATATAAAACACTCTATGTGCCGGCATTAATTCCGTTTTTTGTGGTAGTGCTTATTTCAATTCCTTTCCTAAAAATGAATATGCAGCAAACAAAACAAGTATTTAGTGATACCGCATCACGCATTAAAACACCGTTTATCGCCCTAGTAGGCGCGTTAATTATGGTGAAGTTTATGATGATTGGTGGAGAGCACTCACCCATTATGACAACGGGTAATGCCTTTGCTGATCTAATGGGTAAAAACTGGCAATACTGCGCCGCTTATTTAGGTGCGCTTGGTGCTTTTTTCTCAGGATCAGCAACCGTTTCAAACCTAACCTTTGGCGCAATTCAGCAGAGTATCGCGCACAATGTTGGGTTGCCTGAAACCACTATTTTAGCCATGCAATCTGTTGGTGGTGCGATGGGTAATATGGTGTGTATTAACAATATTATTGCGGTATCGACCATTCTTGGTATTGCAAATAAAGAAGGCTACATCATTAAGCGTACAGTGATCCCTATGATTTTGTACGGTGTGATTGCAGCATGTGTCAGCATTTTTATCTAATTGTCCCTACATAACATTAGATAAATGATTGGCTTGCTTTCGGGTAAGCCAATCTCAAATATGAACAATCAGGCGGTAACCCGCCACTGGAGCAATAAAATGAAGGTAAACTTTTTTGTCACCTGCCTAGGCGATACAGTAAAAGCTGAAGTTGCCAAAAAAACAGTATGTTTACTAGAACAACTTGGCTGCGATGTGATCTTCCCAGAACGTCAAGGTTGTTGTGGTCAGCCTGCATTAAATAGTGGCTACATTGAAAAAAGTAAGCCGGCAATGAAAAGTATGATCCAAGCTTTTGAGATCAATGACTTCCCTATCGTAACCCCTGCCGGTTCTTGTGCGGCTGCGGTTAAAAAGTACCCTGAGTATTTAGCAGATGAACCAGAATGGGCAGAGCGCGCGAAAAAAGTCGCTGATCGTCTGTTCGAACTAACACAATTTGTTGTACGTCAGCTAGGTGTTGAAAACGTCGGTGCTCGTCTTGAAGGTAAAGGTGTTTACCATCCTTCTTGTAGCTTGATCCGTAAACTTGGCGTACGTGAAGAACCTCTACTTCTTCTAAGCAACGTTGAAGGACTTGAGCTTTTACCTATCGAAAACCAAGAAACATGTTGTGGTTTTGGCGGTACATTCTCTGTGAAAATGTCTGAAATCTCCGGTGAGATGGTGACAGAAAAAGTGCGTCACATTAAAGCAGCAGAGCCTGATTTCTTAATCGGCGCTGATATTAGCTGCTTATTAAATATTGGTGGTCGTATTAGCCGTGAAGGTCAACCAATCAAAGTGATGCACATTGTTGATGTGCTGATGAGTCGTTAAGAGGTCATTATTATGTCAATGAAAACAAGCAACCAAAAATTTAAAGATCGTATTCATGTAAAAATGAAAGACGAGTCTATGCGTGCCGCTGTTGCTAATGCACAAGAACGTATGTTCAAAAATCGCGCTGTTGCTGCGGAGAAACTCGGTAACTGGGAAGAGTGGCGCGAAATGGGTATGGATATCCGTAACCATGTGCTTGAAAACCTAGACTACTACCTACAACAACTTAGCGATAACGTTGAAAAGAACGGTGGTCATGTATTCTTTGCAGCAACAGCTGAAGATGCAACTAACTACATCGAAAAGATTATCCAGCAAAAGAATGCGACAAAAGTGGTTAAGTCTAAATCCATGGTGACCGAAGAAATCGGTATGAACCAAGTGATTCAGCGTAATAACTGTGAAGTGATTGAAACCGATCTTGGCGAATACATTCTTCAAGTCGATGATTGTGATGCGCCATCACACATCGTTGTACCAGCACTACATAAAAACCGTACTCAAATTCGTGATGTTTTCAACAAGAAACTCGGTTACGAAGGCTCTTCTGATCCAGAAGAAATGACACGTTTTGTTCGTAAACATATTCGTCATGATTTCCTTGAAGCAGAGATCGGTATTACTGGCTGTAACTTTGCTATCGCAGAATCAGGCACCGTCACCCTTGTTACCAATGAAGGTAACGCACGTCTTGCAACCAGCCTACCGAAAACGCATATCGCGGTAATGGGTATGGAGCGTATCGTTCCTACGTTTGAAGAATTCGATATTGTTGCGAGTTTGCTATGTCGAAGTGCAGTAGGTCTACCTCTAACAGGTTATGTGACAGCACTTACAGGTCCTCGTGAAGACGGTAACTGTGATGGTCCTGAAGAGTTCCACTTGGTGATTGTAGATAACGGTCGTTCTAAAATTCTTGGTTCTCAATTCCGCTCTATCCTACGTTGTATCCGTTGTGCAGCGTGTGTTAACACGTGCCCTGCATACCGCCATATCGGTGGTCAATCTTACGGCTCAATCTATTCAGGCCCTATTGGTGCGGTACTTTCGCCACTACTTGGCGGCTATGAAGATTTTAAAGATCTACCCAATGCTTGTAGCTTATGTCGTGCTTGTCATGACGTATGTCCGGTGAAAATACCATTGTCTGATTTGCTGCTTAAACACCGTCAAATCATGGGTGAAGAGAAAATCACAGATTCCATGGAGCGAGCTTCCGTCAGTGGATTTAGCTTTGTAAATGCTCACCCTGCACTATGGGATAAAACCGTTAAGATCGGTGCTATCGTTGCAGGTAAACTGATTAAAAATGGTCAATTACCATTTAAAGTTGGTCTACTAAACGCATGGACTCAGACGCGTGATTTACCAAACCCATCGGGTGAGTCATTCCGCAGTTGGTTTAAAAACAAAAATAAATAATTAAGGAGCTTTCCGTATGTCATCTCAAAATGAGCAACGCATTTATAATCGCGATAGTTTCCTTAACAACATCGCTAAACAACTTGGTCGTGAACGTATTACTACCCCAGTAGAGCGTCCAAACCTAAAATATAACTGTCACAAAGACGTATTTGCTGATAAATCACAAGATGAATTAAAAGATATCTTGGTCGAATACACGCAGTCTTCTTTAGGCGCACAAGCTGTTGTGACAACCAAAGCACAGTTAGCAGAAGCACTGCGTAATGTTTGTTTCAAATATTGCAGCGAAGACGAAACAAACATTGATCCTGTTGGTGAAACCATCTTTACCGCAGATACTCGTCTACTTAACATTATTGACCCGAAAGATTTGAGCGCCGATAAGCATGGTGTTTACATTTGGGATCACTCGGCGGGTTACGAAGCAAACATCACAGTAGCTGAACGTGCAAAAGTTGGTGTTGTATTCGCTGAACAAGCGTTAGCAGAATCAGGCACAATGGTACTTTACAGCAACCCAGCACAGGGTCGCGCAGTAAGCCTATTACCAGAAGCTTCTGTATTCGTTGTACCTAAAAGCTCAATCGTTGCTCGTTTAACACAAGCAACTGAGATTCTGCATCAAAAAGCCATGAACGGTGAACGTGTACCTTCATGTGTTAACTTTATTTCAGGTCCGAGCTCGACAGCAGATATCGAGCTGATCAAAGTTGTTGGTGTGCATGGGCCCGTCTTTGCCACCTACATCATTATTGATGATATGTAAGCTTACTTATCACCAATAGTGATAGCAAACTAGTAGGATACTAGTGGTTAAGCACATTACGGGAATACGAATAACGCAGTCTTCGGGCTGCGTTTTTTTATCTAGAATTTAATCTTTTTAAGTATATAATCCTTCGCCTATTAGGCTTTAAGTGGGATAAATAATGCCAGCTATCGATGATCTCGTTTTATTCACTCAAGTTATTGAACATGGCTCATTCAGTAAGGTTGCTGAACTCAATAATGTGACTAAATCCGTTGTTAGCAAGCGTATTAGTAAACTTGAAACCGAATTAGGCTTACAACTTATATATCGCACCACACGAAAGCTAACACTCACAGAACCCGGTGAAGTCCTTTACCATCGTGCTAAAAGTATCAACCATGTTGCTCAAGCTGCTTTTGACTCTGTGAAGGGCTACAGCGAAGCACTCTCTGGTAAAATTCGGATGTCAGTACCGACAATTTCAGGCGAATTAGTATTAGCAAAAGCCGTGTCTGATTTTTGTCAGAAACACCCCGGTCTTTCGGTTGATATGTCGCTAAACAATCACTTTGTCGATCTCGTTGCTGATAACTACGATTTGGTGATCCGTACCGGTTATCTCGAAGATTCAAGCTTAATCGCTCGTCATATTTTTAATTCTCGCTGGGTAATATGTGCCTCACCCGCTTACATTGAACATTATGGCAAGCCAGAAAAACCTAAAGATCTCAATAGCCATAATTGTCTAGGTTATAACCCTCAAAGTACTGGCCCTTTTGACTGGCAATTTATTAAACAAAATAAAATTTACACTCAAAAAGTCAGCGGAAACTTTTCATCCGACAATGCGATAGCGTTGAAAAAAAATGTCCTCGCAGGTAATGGTATCGCTTATCTACCCAATTGCTTAGTTCATGATGAATTAGAGCGCGGTGAGTTAGTTGAATTGCTCTCGGCACATGCGGGGAAAGTGGTGGGGATTTATGCTGTCTATCCGTATACCAGAAAACCTGCTAAACGGATTCAAGCACTGATTGAACATATTCGAGAAAGCTACATGGAAATTAAAGAAAAATTCTAATCTCCATGTAGTATCAATTAGTTATAGCAATCACTTAATTCAAATATAATTAACCGTCGACGAGTTTCATCAATAAATGTCCATCGTACAACGCTTGTTTAACCAAAGCCGCTCCCGGCATCGTCGCTTGAGTGTAAAAACAGCTTTCTTCTATTTCTAAGCCATCGAAATAAACAGGTAAGGTTTGCGAGCTAATACGATCCATAATCGCAGGATAGAGTACCGATTTAGCACGATTAAACTCCCCACCAATCAAAATGCGCTGGGGGTTAAATAGGTTAACCATTATCGCAATGGCTTGCCCTAAATTATGACCTAACTCCACAATAATTTGTCGCGCTAAACTGTCACCTTCTACTGCCGCATCACATACTGATTCAATCGTTAAAGGCATATGATTCAGCATCGATTCATGCCCTGCTTTAAGCTGCGTTTTCACTTGTTCTAAAATGGCCTGTAAACTCGCAACGGTTTCTAAGCAGCCATGATTACCACAAAAACAACGTTTGCCAAACGGCTTAATTTGAATATGCCCAAGCTCACCTACGTTACCGGTTTTCCCTTGCAGCACATTATCATCAAGGACAATCCCCGCCCCCACACCATGATGAATAGAAATCAAAATGGAGTTTGCAATACCACGAGAATTACCGAACAATTTTTCTGCTAAAGCCCATGAACGTGTGTCATTACCGATAAAAACAGGCAGTCCAGTTTCATTGTGAATAATTTCACCCAAGGGTAAATTAGACACATTATAATGTGGCATCTGTAATACCATACCTTCACTGGAATTAACTAACCCTGGTAATGACACTGCAATCGCTGTCATTCTGTCTAGTTCGCTAACATGATTGGCAAAGAAAATGTTTATTTCAGCTAATAACTTTTTAACCACATCTTCTTGATGCAGTTGCTCAATATCTTGACGTTCTTCTACTAGAATTTCGCCGCCAAGTGCATGTAAAGCAATAGTAAGATAACCACGACCTAAACGAATAGATAAAAATTGCCACCCTTCATTGGCAGGAACTAGCCCAATAGCAGGTCGTCCACGGCTACTAGGTTCTTGAAATTGCGTTTCTTTAATTAAATGCGCATCAATTAATTCACGGGTGATCTTAGTAATACTTGCGGGGGCAAGTTGACTGCGTTTAGACAATTCAATGCGTGAGATCGGCCCATACAAATCAATTAGTTTATATACGCTGCCGGCATTATTTCTTTTTATATGATCGATATGGCCTGGCTGAGCGACGTACATGTCGATACTCCTGAGAAAAATCAGCTTAAAAACCTTCGGAAACTAATTTTTTTACTTTGCGAAGTAATTGTGAAGCCTCTTATCGTCAGTACGTGACAAGTATCACTATCAACGACTAAAGACATTGAGTTTCGCTTCTGCGATAATGAAAAAAAGGCTTTTTTGCCTACTCTTTTTTTTAATTAGCGGATTTATTTCACGCAGTAACTTTTCTAATAATGATCATGTTTCATTGACACTAGAATGGTTATAGACGTGAAAATAAGAGGTTCAACGTGTACAAAATTAACGAAGTATTCGAAACAATTCAGGGTGAAGGTGTATTTACTGGCGTGCCTGCAATTTTTGTTCGATTACAAGTCTGCCCTGTTGGCTGCTCATGGTGTGACACCAAACAAACTTGGACAGCAGAGCCACAAGATTTAGTTAGCTTAGAGCAGATCATGGCTAAAACTGGGGACTCACCACTTTGGACTAATCTTGACGCTAATGGTGTAGTGCAATTATTACAAGATCAAAAATATACGGCTAAACATATTGTTATTACAGGCGGTGAACCTTGTATTTACGATCTTCGTCCTTTAACTCATGCACTAGAAGAAGCTGGCTTTAATTGTCAGATCGAAACCAGTGGCACATCTGAAATTCAAACCAGTGATAATACTTGGGTAACGGTATCGCCAAAAATTAACATGAAAGCAAAGTTGCCCGTCTTAGCTTCTTCCCTCGCGCGTGCTAACGAGATCAAGCACCCTGTCGGCACTAGCAAAGACATTGAACAACTTGATGCGCTCATTGATGGCGTGACGCTAAAACCTGATGTCACGATTGCGCTTCAACCTATTAGTCAAAAGCCACGTGCAACAGAACTATGTATTGAAACATGTATTCAACGTAACTGGCGTTTATCGATCCAAACACACAAATATCTAGCCATCGCTTAATCGCTCTGTACTTTGCTTGATTTATAAAACATTTATCAAAAAACCGCTTCGCTTTAATGTTTTACAACGCTAAAGCGAAGCGGTTTCTTGCAAATGACCGATAATTAACCAACTATCACCTCAAATTGCCTATTTCTTTCATCAATTTATCATTTGATTGATATCAATACTTGATGCTTGTCGTAAGAAAGGTAATATTGCTAATACATAAATATCTTTAAGCACGAGATACTTTAATTCCAAAGTCAGTGCCTAAACGGAGAATGATTTAAACATGACTTACGCGCCTGTAACAGACGTATTAAGCGGCAAACTAGCGGTAGACAGTGAAGTTACTGTTCGCGGTTGGGTTCGCTCACGTCGTGATTCCAAAGCTGGGATCTCTTTCCTTGCCATTTATGACGGCTCTTGTTTCGACCCGATTCAGGCCGTGGTCCCTAATGAGTTAAATAATTACCAGGATGAAGTACTTAAGCTTACAACTGGTTGCTCTGTTGAGGTTACCGGTACAATCGTAGCATCTCCTGCTAAAGGTCAAGATTTTGAACTAGCAGCAACCAACGTGAAAGTCGTTGGTTGGGTTGAAGATGCAGATTCTTACCCAATGGCTAAAACTCGTCACTCAATTGAGTACTTACGTGAAGTTGCACATCTTCGTCCACGTACTAACGTGATCGGCGCTGTTGCACGTGTTCGTAACTGTCTATCTCAAGCGATCCACCGTTTCTACCACGAGCAAGGCTTCTTCTGGATGTCTGCACCACTTATCACAGCATCTGACTGTGAAGGTGCCGGTGAAATGTTCCGTGTATCTACGCTAGACATGGCTAACATTCCAATGACTGATAAAGGCGAAGTAGACTTTGACAAAGATTTCTTTGGTAAAGAAACTTTCCTAACAGTCTCTGGTCAGCTAAATGCTGAAGCATATGCGTGTGCACTAAGCAAGGTTTACACTTTCGGCCCAACATTCCGTGCTGAAAACTCAAACACAAGCCGCCACCTAGCTGAGTTCTGGATGGTTGAGCCTGAAGTTGCATTCGCAGAACTTGACGATGTAGCTAAACTTGCTGAAGACATGCTGAAATACGTATTCAAAGCGGTACTTGAAGAGCGTCGTGACGACCTTGAGTTCTTTGCTCAACGTATCGACAAAGACGCAATTTCTCGCCTAGAGAAGTTCGTAACATCTGACTTTGCACAAGTTGATTACACTGATGCAATTAAGATCCTTCAAGACTCTGGCCGTAAGTTCGAGTTCGATGTTGAGTGGGGCATTGATATGTCTTCTGAGCACGAGCGTTACCTTGCAGAAGAACACTTCCAAGCACCTGTAATTGTTAAGAACTACCCGAAAGACATCAAAGCATTCTACATGCGTTTGAATGACGACGGTAAGACAGTAGCAGCGATGGACGTATTGGCACCTGGCATTGGTGAAATCATCGGTGGTTCTCAACGTGAAGAGCGCCTAGACATTCTAGATGCACGTATGATTGAGATGGGTCTAGATCCTGAGCACATGGGTTGGTACCGCGACCTACGTCGTTACGGTAGTGTTCCACACGCTGGTTTCGGTCTAGGCTTTGAGCGTCTAGTCTCTTACGTAACTGGTATGGGTAACGTACGTGACGTGATCCCATTCCCACGAACTCCACGCTCTGCAAACTTCTAATCGTATTTAGTTTAGAATTGCAAAACGCAAAAAGGCTGCCCTATTGGCAGCCTTTCTTTTATCATCCATTTTGAAGAAATCTGATTAACAATGACATTAAACGACGTTAATCATTAAAGTCTAGGTTGTTAAACGGCACAGGTTTTGAGTAATAATACTCTTAAATCTTCTTATCAAGAGATATAATAGGTTGATAATATGAAATAAATTCATTATTTTTTCACCCTACTCCTAATAACTTTTTAATCCCAGCTGAGAATGAAATAGTCAATAATACCCGCTGCGATCAAGCACAATAATAAGAAATATATTAACCAGTAATAATAAATATTTCTCTGGTTTAATTTATCTTTTAAATAACGATTAACGACAACCAGTCCATTCAAATGACCTAAATCAGAACAGATTATGAACCAACTTGTGGGTGTAAAACTATCATCATATTCAGAATGAAAAGATAAACACTTATTACAAAAATGATTGGAAAGTCAATGAGTCCGTTCGAAGTGCTTAGTTTATCAGCTCCTATTTTTACACCAATATAGCGGATATCATGACTATCATATTCTAACACTCTTAATTGTATTTGAGCGGCTTTGCTACACGTCGATATTTTTCGATTTATTGTCTTTCTAACCAATAATCTGTATCTAATTTTTTGCCATAATCTTTTATATCAGAAACAATAGTCGAATAGGTAATAAGGTAAGATAACCAAGATGCAGTTATCTTTTCGAATCCATAACTCATGAAAATAAGAATAGCAGTCAGCTGTCTTGATATTTTTACAATAGGATTAAAAACACCGCTATGACCTTACTCAAAACCCATAAATGTGCTTTAATTGTATCTAATATGAATAAAAAAAATTCGATAGATTTTACTTCTTGATACAATAAAATATCCTCATCAAAGAGATGGCAAATATGATTGAATTTATACTTTTAAGATATAAAATCCCATCCTTAATTTCTTGTATTGATATTGCAAATGTTTGGTAAGTTGACAAATAAAAACAAAAGTTTAATCAGTAGCCTTAAACTTTTCTCTCTTTTATTCATAGGAATATCAGGTGGATATTTCGCTTACAACGCCTTTCATTTAGACGAATTTCATGAGCAATATTTTGAAAAAATTAATTCTATTTACTCTGTAAGTCGACGTTTTAGTTCATACTACAACAATACAAGCACCACCTTTATCCCAAAAGGGTTGCACGATTACAATGACGTTGACGTTTGGGTAAAAAAACCTTCAGATGTGAAATTATTATCAACAGGAATAAACCGTCTACGCTCTCAACTCGATGAGCTTACAGATAATAACATCTGGACGATTGCTGTTTTTGAAAATCCTGCTGACTATGTCCATTTTGATCCCGCTAGACCTCTTTATTTAGAACTTTATAAAAATAATCATGACAACGATATAATAAAGCGAATTATTAAACGAGAGGGTCTTGGTGAAACTTACCGCTATTTTTATGGCTGTAATTTAAAATTGACTGAAAGGTATGTAGAAGAAGGATCTAACCAAAATATCAGATCATTATATTACCCTATCTACAATAATCGTAAGTTAGATGCATTGCTGGCTATTGATATAAAAAGTAACTTACTTCATGAAGCACTTAAAAGTTACAATAACGAATTCAAAACGGTGCTTTATGAAAACCCAGCAAAGCATGGCTATAACATAAAAGAACTATTACCTTGTGCTAGCCAAGATCCCTTTTATGTAGGTGTAAACTTATTGGCTATTTTAAAAGTATCGCTTACGCCTGCATTATTTTTAACCTTCATGATTCAGCTATTACGTTCAAGATTGAAAAGAAGAAAATTTTCGTTACAACGCGATCTTATGACGCATTTCTATCGACGTGATTACTATGAGAAAAAGCTTCTTTCTCAAAAAAGCTTCTATTTGTTAATTATTGATATTGATAACTTTAAGTCTATAAATGATACCTATGGTCATGAAATGGGCGATGAAGTAATACGGACTGTCGCGGAAAGAATTAATCAATGTATCCGCCAAAGTGATATCGCTATACGTTGGGGCGGGGAAGAATTTATTTTAAGCTTCCCGGTTATGACAAAAGAGCAATTAGAGCTGAAGGCAGAAGAAATACGACATATTATTCAGGTATACCCTATCCATGGGATTGATGTCACAATTTCAATTGGGGGTACGGTGTCGGACACATTATCATTTACTGAAGCATATAAAGTTAGTGATGATGCGTTATATCAGTCAAAACATAACGGCCGTAATCAATCAACGATTATTTAATGACGTTATTGCTGACGACTGCTTACTTTTGATACTAAATTAGCAAATAATGACTGTAATATGCCATCCTTGATAGATCACTCATTGTTCAAGGATGGCAACATGATCACTTCATTTTTATCAAATCATATTCTTACGCTCTCTATTGACCGCCCTTCCGCAAAAAATGCACTTAGCCTTGCTATGTATCAAGATCTTGCTCAACAGTTAGAACGAGCAAAAAATGATGATATCTCCGTCGTTATTATTACAGGCAATGCTAATATTTTTTGCAGTGGTAATGATATTGAAGATTTTATTCAGTTAGCACAGGCAGATAGCACTCAAACACAAAAAAATAGAGCGATTATTGAACGCTTTATGTTCGCTATGATTGACTGTCCTGTGCCTATTATTGCTGCGGTTTCTGGTGCTGCTATTGGAATAGGTATGACACTGTTACAACACTGTGACTTTATTTTTGCCACTCCTAATACAATCTTCACTCTTCCCTTTGTAAAGCTCGGATTATGCCCTGAATTTGGTTCAAGCTTATTATTACCGCAATTACTCGGCGAACGAAAAGCCAAAGCAATGTTACTGCTTGGCGAGGAAATGACAGTAGAAGAAGCGCTATCTCTTGGTTTTATCAATCAAATAACCATTCAACCTGAACAACACGCTGTGCACTGTGCTAATGCACTTATCGCTTTACCTAAAGAAGCATTGCAGCACACTAAAAAACTCCTATCTGACCATTCACGCCAACAGCTAATTGATTGTATTGACAAAGAGAATGACCTTATTTTTAAGCTGATTAAACGCTCAGAAGCAACCAGTGCATTGTCTCGATTTAAGGAAAAAAAAAGTCAGACTTAATTCATGAATAAAAATTATGACTAATTTGTTGCATTTTCTTGTAAAGGTTCTATGACAAAGGGTATAAATAGACATTACCATTTATTAACGCCACGGATGACCAAATATGTTTGAGAAAATTACAGCAGCTCCTGCTGACCCAATTTTAGGTTTAACAGAAGAATTCAAAGCAGATACACGCGCAACAAAAATTAATCTAGGCGTTGGTATTTATAAAGATGAAACAGGTAATACGCCTGTCCTTGCCACAGTAAAAAAAGCAGAAGCTATTTTACTTGAAAAAGAAACAACAAAGTCATATTTAAGCATTCCTGGTACGCCTGAATACGGCCTAGCGGTTCAAGAGCTACTTTTTGGTAACGATGCAACAATCATCACTGAAAAACGCGCACAAACCGCTCAAGCACCTGGTGGTACTGGTGCATTACGTGTTGCCGCTGAATTTATTAAGCGTCAATTGGGTGATGTAAAAGTATGGATCAGTAATCCTACTTGGGCTAACCACCATGGTGTCTTTGGCGCTGCTGGTCTTGAAACACAGCAATACTCTTACTATAACGCTGAAACAAGTGATATTGACTTTGACGCGGCTATTGCTGATTTAAGCCAGGCTAGCGAAGGCGATATTGTTCTTCTGCATGGTTGCTGCCATAACCCAACGGGTATTGATCCAACAACAGAACAATGGCAAGTGTTAGCAAAACTCTGCATTGAGAAAAAACTACTACCAATGTTTGATTTTGCTTATCAAGGCTTTGCACGCGGTGTAGAAGAGGATGCGCAAGGTTTACGCATCTTTGCAGATCAACTGCCAGAATTACTGGTAGCAAGTTCATTCTCTAAGAACTTTGGTTTATACAATGAACGTGTAGGTGCATTTACACTTGTTGGTAAAACTGCAGAGCAAGCAGCCACAGCATTTAGCCAAGTGAAATCTATCGCACGTGTTATTTATTCTAACCCACCAGCTCACGGTGCTGCGATTGTAACAACCATCCTAAACAACGCTGAGCTGCGTGCAGAATGGGAACAAGAAGTTGCTGATATGCGTGATCGTATCCAAGAAATGCGTACGCTATTTGTAGCAACATTAAAAGAGTTAGGTGTCACTAACGACTTTAGCTTCATTGAACGCCAAAACGGTATGTTCTCGTTCTCTGGTTTATCAAAAGACCAAGTTACACAACTTAAAAATGATTTTGCTATTTATATTGTTGGTTCAGGCCGTATTAGTGTTGCGGGTATGACAAAAGATAATATGATGCCTTTATGTAAAGGTATTGCTGCCGTCTTATAATATAAAAGATGAGCAATAAAAGAGGACATTATGTCCTCTTTTTTATTTCCTACCGTAACAGCTATATGTCTTTTTTATGCAAGTTTGACTAATTTAAACAACATAAAATTAGCCAGATTTATTTAATGGTAATACATTACAATATAAATCTCGCTCGTAATTTCTATTTAGTTGTTCCTTCCAAGGCCTTTTTGCAATAGGAACAAGATAGAACATTTCACGTGTAGTATCAGTTACAAAAGCCATATTATGGCGCATCACTTCATAGTGAATATCATGAACAAACCCTAACGAGAAACTTTGTCTACCCGTTAATATATTTATATCTTCCCGCGTTAAAGAAACGCCTTGATTATCTTCAGCAAAACGATCAATCAACCAATCTGAAAATTCTCTCGCACTTATCATTGTCATAGATCATTAACTCCAAATGCTTCGAGCTCCTTGAAATTAACATCCAAATAAACGCTATATAAAACGTAAGCTAATAAATATTAAACGTAATCTAATAAATTATGGATATTAATTCATTATTATATTTATAGCATTAAAATAATTATTATTATAAATAATCGGAACGATGCATAAATAATAAAGTAGAACTTAATATTAGCAGAAGAAAATATTTTAGAAGGGATATAAATAAGAATAAAAACCCCCGCTTCTTAAAAAGAAGCGGGATTGGCTGATTAAAGTGCTTTGTATAAAACTTTGTTGCCAGCCAATTGGATGCGCTCAACTAACCCTTCTTCGGTCAATTTTTTTAACGCACCTGTAGCCCAAGAAGCCGCTTTCGCATCTTCCTGGCCAGCTTCTAAGCCAATGCCTTTAGGGTTTAAACCTTCAGCATTTTTCACAACAATATCTAACACTTGTTGCTGCTTAGGAGTTAATGATACTGCCGTTGTTGCTTTAGCAGGTGTCGGTTTAACTTCTTTTTTTGCTTCTACAGCTTTTGCCGCTGGTGCAGCTTTCACTGTTTCAACACTTGGTGCTTGTTTAGCTGCTTTTTTAGGCGCTGCTTTGGTCGCTAATTCAGCAAAAACAGGCGTCTGTTTTTGAAGTTTTAGCTGTACTTTACGTTTGTGAGAGATTCTCATTAAATTTCCTACTCCGTTGCACTACTTTCAGTCACCACTATGCCAGCGGGAAAAAGTAAGCGCGTTTTATATCAAGTATGTCAGAGAAATGCCAGCAAACGACGACATATCAACCGATAAATATGATTTTAAGCAAAAAATTCCTTCTATATTCTTCATATATACTTAATAAGTACAAAACATGTAGGCATCTATCATGAACATGCCGTTGATGTGCAATATTTTGAGTAATCAAAACGATCGCTACGCATTTCCATAACGTAAGATAAATTGATGATTTGATTTGGAGTAAAACAATGGAAACCTATCATGTAAAGTCAGCCCCTATTACCCCTAATGTAATGCTGTTTGTTTTTTGTTTTACAGCGTCGATTAGTGCTAGCTGCCTTACCTTTTTTATTCCTAATATGACACTGCAAACAACCATTTTTACCACTATTATTATTGGGGTTAGTGCCGTTATCGTTATTCGTTACATCTGTGACTCAAAATATCTGTTCACACTTACATTCATGCATTGCCAATATCATAGTCGTTACGGTGGTTGGTCAACCACTTGGAATAATATATCTCAATTAGGTAAAGCTGAAATAAACCACCAAGGCTGGCAACAGCCTGTTCCTTGGATCGGTATTAAACTCAACGATTATGATGATTTTATTAACAGCATCAGTCCTCGATTGGCCGCACGCATTATTATTGAGCAGCGTATTTTATTAGTTATGGCCATTAAAAATAGTGACGTTGCGAATAACACAATAGAAGATGTGTTATTTGATGATGAACCTTACCAAACGCCAAATGGTCATGTCTTTAAAGGCTTAAGAGCGATGCTAGCACACCGTATGAAATATAATCGTGAGTTCTTAGGCTTTGATTTCTTCATCTCTGAAGACACATTAGATAGGCCAATTAATGATTTTATTGGCCTATTAAGGCGTTATAAAGCGGCCGCTATACGCCAATAGCGTCGCCATGTTGCGCTCTTAAAAATGGTAATAACAATAACCCTATCGCAGCAGCCGCTACAGAAATAACGACAAAGAATCCCATCCAATGGTAATGCTGCATAATTATCGCTAATGGGTAACCCGCAAGTGCTGCGCCCATATAGGCAAATAGCCCTACAAATCCGGTTGCAGCACCGACAGAGTCTTTATGTGAACACTCAGCCGCCGCCATCCCAATAAGCATTTGAGGGCCAAATACAAAAAAGCCAATCGTAAATAAACACACCGCCTGTAAAACAAAGCTCGAGATTGGAATTAACCACAGCGCGGCGACAGACAAAAAGATACCGATTGAAAACAATAAGATCATCGGCCCGCGATTGCCTGAGAATATTTTATCCGATCCCCACCCAGCCACCAGCGAGCCTAAAAAACCACCAATTTCAAATAATGACAACGCGCTATTAGCCGTGATCAAGCTATAACCATATTGTTCGGTAAGGTATAAATTACCCCAGTCGTTAATCGCTGTCCGAACGATATAGACCAGAATATAGCTAAGGCTTAATAGCCAAATATATTTATTATTCAGTACATAACGAAACAGGATCTGCTTTTGTGATAACCCCTTGCCTGTATTTTCATGGGCAATTTCTAAGTGATCTTTGCGCCAGTGTCCAATACTGGGTAATCCCATTGACGTCGGTTTATCGCGTAAACGCCAACAAAGAAATAAACCGATAACCACAGCAATGATGCCAGGAATATAGAAACTGTAACGCCAGCCAAAATGGAGCACAGTGAAACCAACAATAATGGGGATCATTGCGCCCCCCATATTATGTGCAGTATTCCAGATAGACCACCACCTGCCACGCTCAGAGCGTGAATACCACGTTGTTAATAACTTGGAACAGGCAGGCCATCCCCAGCCCTGAAACCATGCATTTAATATCCATAATATGCTGAGCGCGACAATCGAACTAGATAAGCCAAATAGAATATTAATTACACCGGTCGCAATCAGCCCAATACCCATAAAGTAACGAGGATTAGAACGATCACTAACAATCCCAGAGATGAATTTCGAGCAGCCGTAAGTGATATAAAATAATGTGCCCATTAGGCCAATATCGGCTTTATCCCACCCCAAATCAGTAATAATTGCAGGCATGGCATAACTGAAGTTTTTACGGGTTAAATAAAAGGCAGCATAACCAATATACATACTCACCATAATGTGAATACGCCAATAACGATAACGTTGAGCCGTGTCTTGAGTCGCGTCTATATTCATAATTCTATTATCGTCTAAAGGTTCTAAACCTATGAGAGAGAGCTAAGCTGTGGCAGTACAACACGAATGTTAGTCCCAGCTAAAGGCGGATGGTCATAGTACATCTGTAATTCAGCTTTTGGCTGAGTATGACTGGTAATAACACACTGACCGCCTAATGCTTCAATACGCTCTTTCATCCCACGTAAACCAAAGCCTTTCAATGTATCACTGGTTTTAAAACCCACGCCGTTATCTTCTATTTCCATCGTGATATTGTCATCAACCGACAATGTGATCAGCACTTCCGTTGCCTTTGCATATTTTGCAATATTATTAAGTGCTTCTTGTGCGACACGAAACAGCGTGATTTGCAGCATATCTGACATCACATCATCAATACCTTTTGGATAAGACATTGCGACATCAACCTCTTGTGCTTCAAAGTGTAAATCTCTGATCACTTGTTCAATCGCTGCTTTTAAGCCTAAATCATCCAGTGTTTTTGGTCGTAATTGCGACAATAAGCCTTTTGTTGTGTCATAAATATTTAGCGATAATTGCTCTATCGAAGAGGCACAAGATTCACCAGCCTGTGATGTTTCGACACGTTTTAAAATACTGGCTTGAGTGCGTATTGCGGTAATATTTTGTCCAATTTCGTCATGTAATTCTCGCGCGATATTTTGTCTTACAGACTCTTCAGCCGTAACCAACTGACGTGATAAGGAATAATTGCGTTTTAATTGTTTCGACAGTTTTTTATTTAAATCTCGCTGATGTTGGATCCCAATCCCCAGCAAGATCCCGGTGATACTTTGTGCTGATAACGACAACAACAAATCAACGGTTTCAATTGAACTCACTTCACTACGAACAGCAATTAAAGCAATACTATTAAGTAAGGTGCCCAGTAATGCCCCTTCCCAACCATAACGAAACGCTAATACTATAATCGGAATTGCCAAACAAAATGGCGCAAACAAACTCAATTGCTCAGGTAAATGCACCTGCAATAAGATGTTGGCAATGAATAATAGGCAGAAAAAGAACAGATGCTGGCTACGAAATTCAACCGGACGAGAAACCACATCGACTGTTAATGGTATCCACTCCTTTTGAAACAAATAATTCCAAATCAAATAACAGCTCGGTACCAACATTAAGCCGCTCGTCATACTAATAAGGAAAATAAAACCGAGTCGGCGAGTATTGAAAAGGTCAAACAAGTGCACCCCATTCAATACCAGCATATTGATCAGTGCTAATGTTGTTATCGCTATAGCCATAACAGTAAGTAACCGCCACTGCACACCTTTATAGTAACGCCGCGCAAGTAAGGTGACAGGTATCGATAACATACTGGCAATAAATAAAGCCAGCCAACTATATTGCGGCAAAGATAATGCCAGTAATAGTAATCCGCTCCATTCTGCACTATAGATAGCAAGCCAATACTTTTTAGAGCTATGAAGAGTTAAACCAAGCCTAAGTGCAAAAGGAAAAAACACCGTTGCGAGAATAGGATCCATAATGAAGTAGTATGAAATACCCCATAAGCAGAACCAACTACAGCAAACAAATAACCAAACACAAAGTGATGTTAGGCTAAAGCTACGCACTAGATAACATCCCCGCTAAAGAACTTAGCAAGCTCAACGTTATTTTTTACGTCCAATTTATCCATCGCATTCGCACGATGAACATGTACCGTTTTATGGCTTAAACCCAATTTTACCGCGACGGCTTTAACATCAAGCCCTGTTGCGAGTAATTCACTAATTTGATGCTCACGTTTCGTCAATGTTCCTAATGCTTGTTTATTACAATTAGGTGAGACTAAATTAATCGCGATATCAGGAGTTAAATAACAACCGCCTTGCGCTGCTGTTCTCACTGCTTGAACTAATTCATCAGGGCTACAACGTTTACTTAAAAAACCTTTAGCGCCGAAACTTAATGCTTTTTCTACTACCGTTGCAGAGTCATGAACACTCAGCATAATACTGGCAATACCTGATGGAAGATCTTCAAGTAACGTTAAACCACTTTCGTTAGGCATAGAAATATCTAAAATACATACCGTAGCATCTAAACCAGGTAAACCTACTCGCGCTTCTGCAGCAGAGCTGAACTGTCCAACAACCTCCATATCAGGCTCTAAAGCTAATAGCTGAGCAAAGCCAGAACGCACAATAACGTGGTCATCAACCAAAGCAATTTTGATCATTACCTGAATACCTATAGAGAAAAACGCCATAAACTACCCTTTCATATTACTGTGAGCAAGTGCTTTACTTGAGATTTATTCCCTATTGGCATTCATAAATACATGGATACAAAAAAGCGCTTTGGTGATCAAAGCGCTTTTCTAAAACATTAGCTGCTAATTAGTTAGTTGCTAATTGCTGGTTTTCTTTCTTTTCACGGTAAATCTTACGCTCTTCAAGGACAGCAACAATTGCCATGATCACACAACAAATGACCGCAGCCGTATCTAGCGCAACGAATGTACCCGCCCAACCTGTTTGACCGAAAATAGGCGTACCATCAGCGATCATACCTAAACCTAATTTCGCAAAGCTATCACCGATTAGGTAAGCAAACGTACCTTTAATACCATCGGCAACCGCGATACCTTGCTTAGGAACAAAGCCAACTGCCGCAACACCAATAAGAAGCTGTGGACCAAAGACTAAGAAACCAAGTGCAAATAATGATGCTCTGTAAGCAAAAATTGTATCCGCATGTTGGTAGAAACCTAATGTTGCAATCACACCAATAAGAGCAATACACGCAACTAAGCCACGACGACCATTGATTAAGTCAGAGAAGAAACCCCATAAACATGTGCCGATCAATGCGCCCGTTTCGAACATGGTGAAACCAGAAATAGCGGTTTCTTTATCAAAGCCAAGTATTTCGTAACCGTATACCGTTGACCACTGGTCGATACCAATGCGTACCACGTAAAGAAATACATTAGCAAAACATAGTAGCCAAATAACCTTGTTGTACAGCACATAGGTTTTGAAGATTTCCAGCTTGCTCATCTGGTTTTCGTTAACCGCTTTATCTTCTTCAGAAATTGGCTCTTCAAATAGCTCCTCAGCGGTACCTAAACCATAAGATTCAGGGCTGTCGTTACCCATGCTAAAACCAATTAACGCAACAACAATTGCAATAATTGACGGTACGATAAACATACCCGCAACATTACCATTAAAGAAGTAGTTTGCACCAAATAGTGCAACACCTGCGGCACCCGCACCACCGATGTTGTGCGAAATATTCCACATACCAAGGAACGTACCGCGGTTCTTTTTACTGGTCCATTTTGAAATAGTGGAGTACGAGTTAGAGCCACCCACACTTTGGAATAAACCCGATAATGCATACAGGCCAATCATCATGTAAAACGAGCCCATTGATGGCCCCATGACTAAACCAAAGCCCAGCATACATAAACCAGACAATAATAAGCCCAATGGCAAAATATTTTTCGAGTTTTTACCATCACACCAGTAGTTTAATGCTGTTTTACCGATGCCATAAGTAATAGAGAAACCAAGACCAATGGTACCTAGTTGCGTCATACTCATACCGTAATCAGAGATCAGGTCGTTTTGCGCAATATTGAAATTCTTACGGATGAAATACATTACCATGTAGCTAACAAATACTACGAGGTATGAACGTAAGAATGGCGCAAGCCACATTTTCTTACGAACAGCTAAAGGTAAATCAAGCGTTGGTTTTCTTACCTGTGTAAGCAGTTTTAACATGTGAAATCCTCAGATAGTCACTGAAAAATCGATGCTATGGATGTTTTTATGATCAATACGCCCAATCGGAGTACTGTTATTACCATTAACATTCACAGTGCAGGGATCACCATCATTCAAAAACGTGTGATTAAATTGGGATATACCAATAAAAATGGATAGATGATCATTGCCGAGGATTTTATCGATGCCTAACCGTTGAGGCATGAGAAGGCGACCTAAAATAACTAGGAATAATTCCTAATTCAGGTGAAATTGACGTAAAAATGTGACGGAGCGCAAACTGAAGAGAGGTCGCAAATAGAAGAAAGTGAGGCTATCGCCTCACTTTATAGAATAGAAAATCGCATTAATATAATGGCATTTCATCAGCAACAAATGGGTTTGTTGCTCGCTCATGACCAAATGTCGATAATGGACCATGACCCGGTACAAAAGTCACATCATCACCTAATGGCCACAGCTTAGTTTTAATCGCGTTGATCAATGTTGGATGATCACCACGAGGAAAATCAGTTCGACCAATTCCCCCTTTAAATAGCACATCGCCAACAAATGCAACATTAGCGTCATTGCTAAATAAAATCACATGTCCAGGTGTATGTCCTGGGGTATGGAGAACTTGCAAAGTTTGATTACCGACATGAATTTCATCACCATCGTTTAACCATTGCGTTGGCTCAAATGCTTCCGTCATCGGAAAGCCAAACATTTCACTTTGACGCGGTAGGCCTTGTAGCCAAAACTCATCATCTTTATGTGGGCCAATAACCGGCACATTTAAAGACTGAGATAAAGGCGCTGTACCTCCAACATGATCAAGGTGACCATGGGTTAAAATAAGTTGAGTAACCGTTAACCCTAGTTCGTCAACCACCTTGGTTAATTGTTCAATGTCACCACCAGGATCAACAATCGCCGCTTGGTTTGTTTCATCACACCAAATAATTGAGCAATTTTGCTGAAACGGTGTAACAGGAACAATTTGATACTTAAGACTCATACTCGCTTAACATCCTAGCCATAAACATAAGCCGAAAGAATGCCACGATTATTTATAAAAATATAGCGACGATTTATAGCATCTAATTAACCGCGCCAGTTACGTACCGGACCTGTGTCAATATGCACAAACTGGCTTCCAGGGTAATAACCCACACCACCAATTTTCAGATCCATTGCCGCTTGGCGAACTTTTGATAATGGAACACCTTCAAGATTAAAATCGATAGCTTGTGCCTTCATGTGATAACTCTTTTTCGCCACGCCACCGCTGCGTTTTGCCAACATTTTGTTGGTTTTTGGCGAACGATAGCCCGAAATAAGTTGAGCATAGCCTTCATGGCCTAAATATGTCTGAATTTGTGAGATTGCATCATATAAACGACGATCAATGCGAGCCACTTCATTTTGCCTAAAATCACGACACAGATGATCAATTTGTCTTACCGCAGAGCCGACATACGTTTTTCCATTAAAATACTTTGTTTCTAACTCTTCACCTGTATGAAGATTACGAATCAATAGATCACGAGGATCGGAAGCTTTAAATGGGCTGGCAATTGCTATATTAGGTAATAAACAAGAACCGACAACCGCTCCGCCGAGAGCAAGGAATTTACGGCGATTAATATTAATTTCTGACATACCAACTCATGATAAAAAAACGTGCTATTTATTGGAATAATGCAAGGCGTATACCACCCGCTTTTTCCAGCACGATATCCATCATTAATAAAGTAGTCAAAGAGCCATGTCACATATTTTTAATGGCGAAAGAACTACTATTTATTTTCATGGGGTTATCTAGTTCAGTAATTGTAAGCAGAAATTAACGAACTATTATTTCCTTGATCGCGGTCATACTGATATATGTCACTACGATAATTCACTAAGCCTAACTCATCGACCCACGCAGTCTGATAAATTAAATCTACAGGTACATTTTTACTATCACCTAACACTATCGTGCGCGTTTTTTTACTTTCAGATAAATGATTAAAACGTTCTTCACTACTTCCTGAATATTCTAATAGTATCTTTGCTAAATTTTTTGCCTGTTCAACTCGAATACAACCAGAACTTAATGCACGGTCATGCTTTTCAAATAAAAATCGCGAAGCGGTATCATGTAAATAAATAGCTTGGCTATTCGGGAAATTAAATTTAAATACTCCTAATGCGTTTTTCTTTCCTGGCTTTTGTCTTAAACGATAGGGAAAACGATTCGGTGATAACAAATAATATGGAATTGAATTAATAGCTATTTTTTGTGCATTCTCCCATCCTTTTAGCACTTCATAATTATTGCTAGACAAGTAATTTCGATTTATTCTCACCTTCGGCATAATATCTTTTTTCATAATAGAATGTGGGACATTCCAATAGGGATTAAAGACAACCGATTGAATATCAGAATCAATCATAGGCGTTTGTCTTGATGGGCGTCCAACAATGACTTTACTTCCCAGTACCCTTTCACCGCCAAGCCATAAGTCCATATGATAACTGGGAATATTCACCACAATGCCAGTGTCTGGCTTGACCGACCATAATCGCATACGTTGTGCATTTAGTGCCAATAGCCGAATACGCTCTTTGATATTTAATGCTAACCATTGCTGGGTGTGGGCGCCTATTACGCCATCACTCTTTAAACCGTGTCGCTGTTGAAAACGCTTTACTGCGAGCAAAACAGGGCCTGTTAAATATTTTCTTTTTTGAGTACGTACTTTCTTCGCTTCTAATGCCGTCATATCGCCTAATGTTTCCAGCACAGTGACAACACCCTCAATATTGTTAACATACTGTCCTGGGTGAATATTGCCTTTAAATAAAAAGACAGGCCATCGAGTATCTTTTATCTCGTTAAGTTTATTTAACGCAGTAACAAGCTCTGTATATTCATTATCGAATGGTTTTAACCTAGCAATAAAGTTACGTAAACGTTGTTGTTCATGGCTTGTTAATAATTTGTCTATAAACCCATCAGAAGGTAATGGCAGTATTGTGGGAGGTATATCACCAAATAACCATAAGTTTCCTTTTTTCTGTACCGCTTCAATAAAACCCATATATGCAAATAATGTATCAGTTGCCAGCACATCGTAATAGCGCCAATCATCACTCTTTCGATAACGTTTTAAATTATGATAACGACGGGTTAAATCAGGAGAAACTTTTGTTAATGACAATAAATAAAGTTGATCTTCAAATTCAGCCATAGCAATTTGATCTTGCCACACTTGACTATATCCAATCGTAAAATACAACTCAGCCAATTTATCAAGATACTGAATACCTTGTACATTATTAGCAATATCTGTTACCCAGCCTTTCGCTATTTGATATTGCTGACTAACGGTATGATTATTGCTAAATATTTCTTCACCTGATGAATGTATTAATTCAGACGTAATAATTTGCTTATCTTTTATTTCAAGCGTTTTATTTTCTGTTGTAGAGTGAGATGATAAATCAGATGAAGCTGCAAGATTAATAGAAAATAAGCATAATACAGAGGTGAAATACCAATACTTACAAATAGTCATAGAAGTCCCCAAGCACTACTTCGCTATTACTAATAATAGTATTTAGAGAATTAAATGTAGACGCAATTTAGTTAAAGTTAAATATATCTACAAGAATAGAAAGGAAACGGGGAATTAATAGCAATAATGTTTGCATATTGCAAAAAACAATGCTGTTTCTTAATAAGAAGAAACAGCATTTATAATTAAACCGTAGAAAATACCGTGATTAGACAGCAGACAGTGCCCAATGGTTATCCCACATAATCGCACTTTGTTTTGACGTCTTTTTAAAATGGGTATCAATACTGAGTATTTTCCCTGCGCCTGAGCCAACAACCCAATGGTTATCTAGCATTGCAACGCCAGAAGCATCAACCAAAGGCTTCACCTCAACTAACTCTCGCGTTGATTGATCCCAAATACCGTAACAATTCCCTCTTGGTGAGGTTGCTAATAAATAGCCATCAATCGAACCAATACTGGCAATGTAATGATTAAACCTCAACCATTGTTCATCTTCCGCCAATAAAGAATGCAATGCCTGACCCCGTTGATGGGTTGCCACCAGCGGTGCGGCCTGTTCAGGCTCACCACGATACTGTTGACCGCAAGCTATACCGCCATTATCCATTAAGCTAAGGTGGCGAATACTAAGACGCTTATCTGCAAGTTCAGCTTGATCAACAATCTCACCTCGGCGCTTATCTACATACACTAATGCAGGCTGCATTGAATCAAGGTTTAACGGTGTTCTTCCTTGGGTATGCACCCCTCCAACCCCCACCGCTAAGGTATTATTATCAGCCCAAATCACCTCATGAGGACCAATACCAAAATCGCTAAACTCAGCCACTTTAGGTAAACCTTGCCTAACCTCATAGACCCCAATAATACCGCGACTGGTTGCGGATTCTCCTTCCGTTGTATACAAATACTGACCATCATCAGAAAAAACACCGTGGCCGTAAAAGTAACGATTAGGATCTGCTGCTCGTAAGCCCCACTCTGTACCTGATTTATGATCAAACACTTGAACATATTGCCCAGGACGGCGAGAAAACACCGCGGTTAATGAGCCATTACGTTGCAACGCAATACCATGACCTCGTGCAGGTAGCATAATTTTCAGCAGTGGATTTCCTGATAAATCAGCCACAATAGCTGCAAATTTCCCTGCTGCGGTTCGACTACAACCAATCAGTTTGGGCTGACTGTGTGATTGTACTGAAACACCATGTCTCGCGCTGGCATCACAGCCTGTTAACGACATAAACGGTAAAGCACTCGCTGATGAAAGCGCATAACGTAATAATTTACGCCTCGATAAATTAGTCGCCATCGGTTGCATTAAACCCCATCACAATACCTAGCTCTGCCGCAACATCATCGTGTAACGCTAACTGAATATATTCCAGCCCATTAAACACATTAATTAATTCACGGTATCCAGCTTTTGTTTTGAGTAATGCTCCCATGCTCTTTTCTTGAGGCCAATCGGCTAACAACAGTTCAAAGCGCTGATTAATACGATTTGCGGTGATCTCATGTCCTTCATTAATCAATAAAGCATGTAGACCTTTACCATTGGCTAAATATAACTGGTGTAATGCTTCAACACTCGCTTTTAAACTCACCATTGATGTTTGTGAACGCCACGCTTCCGCTTGATAGGGTTTTGGCTTACCCGGTTTACCCATTGGACGCGTCAGTTTTTTAAGGGTGTAATCAAGCTGGTTATTGAGTGCGCCTAAATATTCACCCAAGGCTAATGGCGGTGGTAATGTTTGCCATGGGTTATGTTTCCACTCTGAGACTAAAGCTGTAGCGGTTTGTACCATATGCCCTGTTATTGCATCGGCTAACTGACAATAATTAGCCTGAGATAACTGCTTTTGCTCTTGAAATAAAAACCACTCAGCAGCACCTAAACCTTGCACAACCACACTTTGATCAGCAATGTCTTGGCTACTAAATGTTTTTTCTGACTGTAATAACTGTTTAAGCTTTCTACCTGTGGTGTTCTTTTTGTCAGGCCAAAATTGCACTTGCCAGCTTAACGCTAAAGCTTCTTCACTACCTTTTTCTCGGCCTTGTAATGCCATCCAGTTTTGCATGGTTGTTAACCATGCCTCTTGCGCCGCTTTTACAGATGCATCACTGTACTGAGTACAAATATGATTCACACTAGCATGCAGTAAACGGGTCGATTGCTGATACTTTGTTGCGGCATCCAATGACAGTTCATAAACAGGCGTAAGATTAAAACCTAACGTCTCCGTAGGTTTTACATTTTCAATCAGTGGCGTTGATTTAGGCTCTGATTGTGAAACGTCAGTACTATCATCAGTACTATCGTCACTACAGCCTGTGGTCATAATACTTAACGCCACTGTACAAACGGTAAGAATAATCTGAGATTGGCTTGTATACTTCTTCATTACAATACCGCTCCTTTTACAGTGAATTTAAAAACGCGACTAATGCTTGGCGATCAGATAACGGCAGTTGCAACACTTTATCGCGGCTTATTTGCGCTTCACCGCCATGCCATAACACCGCTTCCATAACCGTTCGTGCACGCCCATCATGTAAAAAGTTAGTATGTCCGTTCACTTCCTCGGTATAACCTAATCCCCATAACGGCGGGGTCCGCCACTCTTGCCCATTCGCTAAAAACTCAGGACGATTATCTGCTAACCCTTCACCCATATCGTGTAGCAATAAATCGGTGTAAGGGTTGATAGTTTGTTCAGATAACGCTGGAAGATCAGGGACAGTAGCCGTTTTAATATTCGTGCGGTGACAACTTTCACAGCCAATATCAGCAAACAACTTTTCGCCTTTCATAACTTGAGGATCAGTAATATTTCGACGCGCAGGTACCGCTAAATGCTGCGAATAAAATTCAACAAACTTGAGCACTTTGTCTGTGACTTCATGTTTTCCGCCATTAGGCAGTTCTTGGCAAATTGACTGTTTATCGCTACAGTTTTCTTGTTCAAATAACGCACTGGTTAAGCCTAAATCACCATTAAACGCAGCAGCATTTTGTTGCATTAAAGTGGGTTGCCCCGCTTTCCAACCAAAGCGTCCAATCACCGTTTTATTCGCTTGCACATCCCACACTTGGTTTAATTTTCCGCTTACGCCTCTGCCTTCATCGGCTTGTGCAGTAACAAAAGACTTCAATGTCGCCTCTGGGATATGCTCCAACAAACCCAATCCGATCATTGGTGGCGCAATACGTGCAGACAGCATTACATCTTCCACCATTGGGCCATAATTGAGATCCGTAATAGTTAAATTAGGCTTACGTAGGGTTATCACCTCACCGTCAGAAAACGTCACAGGTACATCAGTGTAGGTTAATGCTATTTGCCCTTCTGGTTTAGCTTCAGGCAAGGCAAAATCTTGTAATTGGCCGCCATAAGTCGGCTCTGGAATTGTGCCAGTTTTAATCAACTGTTTTTTCTGGGCATCTGTTAGTGCTGGAATACTTAAACGCACCAGCATAGAGACAGCATTAATATCGCCTTTTTCAGGTGGATGACCGCGCCCATCCTTAATGTGGCAATTCTGACAACCGTTGGTATTAAATAACGGCCCTAAACCATCACGGGCATCGGTTGTTGCAGGGGCTTGTACCCAAGGATTACGAAAAAAACTGTTACCAACACTGAAATCTAATCGCTTAGACATTGGCAAATTACTTGAAGGCAAAGAAAAGGCATTGGCACCTGTTTTTGGCGTGGTGGTATCACCGCCAGATTTAATTTTTGCCAGTTGCTCTTGGGTATACTTTGGTTTTGTATCAGGAAGAGATGATTCTGCCGACGCGATAACAGGCAGTAACCCTAACGACATCAATATCGTTGCTAAATACTTCATACTCACACTCATAGATTCTTATTATTAAAATACGAATAAAGTCGCCCTAACTGCTGGCGACTTATTCTTTATATTTTTGTTGAGCAGTAAGTCGTTTAGAACTGATGATCTGCTGTATCAGGATTTAGGTTACTTACCCCAATAATACTTGCCGCTTTTTCAATTTCAGCCGTTTGCTGCACTAACGCCATAATAGATTTATTCACCAACGCATGGCCGGCTTTATTATCTGTAGCAATAAGTTGATCAAAGTGTTGGTTATCTTTTTCAGCTGAATCAACCAGTGTTCGGAGTTGAGCGCGAGTTTTATCAAATTCAGCTTTAATTTCAGCCGCGGCTTTCTTATCTTTCGCTGCCACTAGGTCATTAATACTTGGACCTGTTAACACTTCACCATTAGTACGGGTGTAAGTACCCGTGTAAACGTTATAGATACCTTGCTCATTGTAGTAATGCGAGTTATGGGTGTTATCTGAAAAACAATCGTGCTCGTCTTCCGTTGAATTGGCTTCTAATGCCACCTTCATACGCTCACCAGCAAGCTCACCTAATGAAAGAGAGCCCATACCAAATAGCATTTTACGCAAACCGTTATCTGCTGATTCTGCTAGTAGTTCACTACGGTAGTTCTTCGCATCTGTTGCTGACCACTGCTTTTCCATCCATTGCAGATCGTTAATCAACAGTTGAGAAGAAGCCGTTAAATAATCAGCACGGCGATCACAGTTACCGTTAGTACACGCTTCGCCTTTTACAAAATCTGTAAATTTACGATCGCCAGCGCCACTCTTAGTACCGTTAAGATCTTGTCCCCATAATAAGAACTCAATCGCGTGATAACCAGAAGCCACATTTGCTTCAGAACCGCCTAATTCATTTAACCCAGCAATCAATTCAGGCGTGATCTTAGTAACATCAATCTCTTTATTACCCACATTCAGGGTTTTGCTTGCTACGATATTCGCTTTTGCACCTTCATTACCAAGCTCGTGTTGGTAATCATTCGCTACGTAGTCAATTAAACCTTCATCTAACGGCCATGCATTTAATTGTCCTTCCCAATCATCAACAATACCGTTGCCAAAACGGAATACTTCAGATTGTTGGTAAGGAACGCGAGAAGCTTTCCATGCGGTACGTGCTGCTGAAAGTGTTTTTTCAGAAGGATTAGCAACAAGAGCAGCAATCGCTTTATCTAAATCTTTTGCGGTCGTTAATGCATCACTATAAACACTGTGTGCAAGATCAGCATAATGCGTCACCACCTCTTGCTTGGTTGCCGCTAGTGTCACGGTAGGCAACGTAAAAATCGCTGCTGCAATCAGAGTGTGAGTCAATGTTTTGTTCATTAAAGCGCCTTCCTTGTTAGAGCGTTTCTTAATAAAATCAAGAATAGAAATCTAATTGATAATTGTTATTATTTACAATAATATCAGATTGGTAACATTTTGAAACACATCAGCCGCATTTAATGATAATAATTTGCATTTAATTTTTTAAAAAAACCATAACTCGAACAGATATAACGATTATCTCGATGTTTTTCACGTATAATCTTTGCTATAGCTAGCGTAATCATACATATTGCAACATTGAGATTTATTACCGCAGTGATAAATCTCAACACGTAATATGCCGCTGTAAGATTTGGAGATTTACATGGACAAGCACGAAGAAGTACTGATTGCTCTTCGACAAATTATTCGCGCTATCGATCTGCATTCAAGAAAATTGAACAAAAACGCAGGATTGACAGGGCCTCAATTAGTTTTGATGCGAGCGATTAAAGCATCAGGTGAAGAAGTAACTATTCGTCAGCTTTCTAATAATACTAATATGAGCCAAGCAACGGCTACGACCATCCTTGATCGACTAGAAAAACGCGGTTTAGTGGTACGTCAGCGTAGCCAATTAGACAAGCGAAAAGTGCATGCTCACCTTACCGAAGATGGCTTAGCGCTACTTGAAAAAGCGCCATTGCCGTTACAAGATAGCTTTATTTCTCAATACCAAGAATTGGACGATTGGGAACAATCACTGTTACTGTCATCAGTACAGCGTATTTCAACCATGATGAATGCCGAGCACCTAGATGTCGCTCCTCTACTTGAAGTAGGTAGCATTACTCAGCAAGAAAAAACCAAAAGCGAATTAGAAGAATAACTCGCAGATATCATATTGATTTAAAATATAAAAACCGATCAACTGATCGGTTTTTTACTTTCTCTTACTTGGATGTTTTTACAGTGTTTGGAAACGTCCACCGTCCATCTATACTATCAGGTTAGCTTGATAGATCCGAACCATGAAAGCGGCATAATCACTCGCTAAATTTTCTCTGTTTAGCTCATAAACCACCACTAGCGAAACATACCGATCCTTCATTTCTAGGAGGGTATCTGTACTCCAGCAACAACATCAGAACACCCGCCATATAAAGTGTCTCTTGATTCATTCTAATCATTGATTGCGGTTCAATCGATGTTGGTGTGTCTTAACTGATACCCATGATTCACGCCTTTTACTCATTTCTGAATATCGATAAATTTTGCTGGATTCAACATTCGTTCTCAATTCTATCGTCATTGACAGTCCTAACCTATCTAAAGCTAAAGAGTGCAATCAGCCAATAATCAAGAAAAAAACATAGAAAGTTAAAACAAACTAACCCCCATCTTTAATGTTTCGATTTGGTAACAAAACTTAAATTAGCAATAAAAAAAATGAGATCTCAATCACCCAAGCATTTTGGGTTAGAAAATCATAAAAACATCAGGAACAAAGTGACTCACAAAAATGATCCATATCGTACTTTAAAACATAAAATATTAAGAAAATCATAACCAAAGAGAATGCAAGCAAAATTCTTAAGTTACATAAAAGTCCCTATATTAGTCACTCGAATCATTAAGCTATGTATGTACACATTCATTAAAATTTGAACACAACACCATTGTTTTTTTGTACGAAATCAGTGAAAATTTGCAACGAACATCATCATTTTGCAACAAAATACAACATGTGTTTTACATTGCTTTCTTTTGCCATTAAATTGCAGTCATAAACCTTATGAACAAAAGAAGGAAATCAGACACGGTTAATATCTATAACGCATAACAAATTTCTAAATTTTGTTTACACGTTAAATAATTACAAATCAATAATAAATATTTGACAATTCTTTTAAAGCAGTCTTCTGATTTTCATTACTGGATTAAATGAAAGTAGTACAAGGTCAGGGAGGAAAAATGAAGATAACACGTAGCAGGAAAGTTGGGATAACGATCCTTGCAATATTATCAGTAGCACTTTTAACGTTTCTATTTACTAGCAGTAACATGGTTCTATTCGATTCAAAAGGTTCGATTGGCCAAGCCCAGTCTACACTGATCATTACATCAGTACTTTTGATGGCGATAATTATAGTCCCTGTTTTGCTGATGTCCGTGTATTTCCCTTATAAATACCGTCACAGTAATAAAGATGCGGAATACAAACCAAATTGGGAGCACTCCACAAAAATCGAAGTGATTGTGTGGGCCGTTCCTTGTTTAATCATTCTTGCGCTAGGTTGGATCACTTATCAAACCTCATATTCTCTCGACCCGCGTAAAGAGATTGCGTCTGAAGAAAAACCGTTGACTATCCAAGTTGTTGCAATGAACTGGAAATGGCTGTTTATCTACCCTGAACAGCAAATAGCAACGGTTAATGAAATCGCGCTTCCTGTAAACCGCCCAGTGAGATTCTTAGTTACATCTGATACCACGATGAATTCATTCTTCATCCCACAACTTGGTAGCCAGGTGTACGCGATGGCTGGGATGGAAAATAGACTTCACCTAATGGCAGAAGAAGAAGGCGTTTATCGTGGCATTTCTGCGAACTATAGCGGCTTTGGTTTTACCAACATGAAGTTCAAAGCACACGCTGTAGACAATGCCGACTTTGACCAATGGGTTCAAAAAGTAAAAACATCCGACAAAGTATTGAACGACAGTAGTTACGACGTACTGACAGCCAATGCTAAAGAGCAAATTAAAACAGCTCACCCTGTGACTTATTTTGCTTCTGTCGATCCTCTTCGATTCAAAGATATCATTGAAAAACACGCGGGAGTCCAAAATGGCTTATAAAGGCGATGTCTACGCCGATCCGGATCCTATCTTCGGCAAACTAAATTGGGATGTAATTCCATTTACAGACCCAGTCATATTACCTGTTATGCTAGGCGCTCTTTTGGGTGGACTAGCACTTGTGGCTGCAATCACTTACTACGGTAAGTGGAAGTATTTATGGGAACAGTGGTTTACTTCCGTCGACCATAAGAAAATCGGTATCATGTACATCATTGTTGCGGCAGTGATGCTTTTCCGTGGTTTTGCTGACGCCTTCATGATGCGAACCCAGCAAGCAGCAGCAACCATCAATGGAACGGGTTATTTACCTCCAGAGCACTACGACCAAGTCTTTAGTGCCCATGGTGTAATCATGATTTTCTTCGTTGCCATGCCATTCGTGGTTGGCCTGATGAACATCATCGTTCCACTTCAAATTGGTGCACGTGACGTAGCCTTCCCATTCTTGAACTCTTTGAGCTTCTGGCTATTTGTTGTTGGTGCAATTCTGATTAACATGTCTCTGTTTATCGGTGAATTCGCTGCAACAGGTTGGCTTGCTTACCCACCATTATCTGGTATGGAATACAGTCCTTGGGTAGGTGTCGACTACTGGCTTTGGGCGCTACAGATCTCTGGTATCGGTACCCTACTGACCGGTGTTAACTTCGTTGTAACCATTATTCGCATGCGTGCACCAGGTATGAAACTGATGCAAATGCCTGTGTTTACATGGACATCGCTATGTGCGAACGCACTGATTGTTTTGGCTTTCCCAATTCTGACAGTAACGTTAACGCTATTAACACTTGACCGTTACATTGGCACCCATTTCTTCACCACAGATATGGGCGGTAACGTAATGATGTACGTTAACCTTATCTGGGCATGGGGTCACCCTGAAGTATACATTCTGATTTTACCTGCTTTTGGTATCTTCTCAGAAATCACAGCGACATTCTCACGTAAGCGTCTATTCGGCTATGTCTCACTTGTGTGGGCAACAGCCGTTATCATGATTCTGTCATTCGTGGTATGGCTACACCACTTCTTCACCATGGGTGCAGGGGCAAGTGTTAACGCCTTCTTTGGTATTGCTACGATGATTATCTCTATTCCAACCGGGGTTAAGATATTCAACTGGCTGTTTACTATGTACAAAGGTCGCGTTGAGTTTTCAGCGAGCATGTGGTGGACAATTGCATTCCTAATTACCTTCACAATTGGTGGTATGACAGGTGTAATGCTTGCAGTTCCAGCAGCGAACTTCGTACTGCACAACAGCTTGTTCGTTATCGCTCACTTCCATAACGTAATTATCGGTGGTGCGCTATTCGGTTACTTTGCAGGTTTCACTTACTGGTTCCCGAAAGCAACGGGTTTCAAGCTAGACGAAAAACTAGGCAAGCTTTCTTGTCTTCTTTGGACTATCGGTTTCTTTGTAACCTTCATGCCAATTTACGTTCTAGGTTTCAGCGGTATGACACGTCGTCTAAATGTTGCTGATAATCCTGAATGGGCACCACTACTTTGGATCTCTGCATTTGGTGTATTCATCATTGCATCGGCTATTGCGACTCAGTTCTACCAAGTTTACGTAAGTATTCGTGACCGTAAGCAAAACCTTGATCTTACTGGTGACCCATGGGATGGACGTACGCTTGAGTGGGCAACCTCTTCGCCACCAGCGTTCTACAACTTCGCAGTTCTCCCTAAGATTCACGACCGTGATGAGCACCACTATGCAAAAGAGAACGGTTTAGCGTACAAAGCGCCTGAACGTTACAAGCGCATTCATATGCCGAAGAATACTTGGGCAGGTGTTGTGATCAGCGCATTTGCATTAACACTCGGTTTTGCTTTTGTATGGCACATCTGGTGGATGGTAATCGCTAGCGGTGTTGGTATTTTGGCGTCATGGATTGCATACAGCTTTGAGCGCAACAAAGACTACTACGTTGAAGTTGCTGAAGTTGAAGCAATTGAGCGTGCACATCTAGCACGTGTTTATGGCGAACAAGGTTCGACAAGCGAAGAAAACAAAGACGAAGATCAGGATGAAGATGATTCGTCTGACCTAAAACCTGTTACGGCATAGGGACTGACAGCAATTATGACTACAGAAGTTAAACATACATTTGAACCAAACGTCGCTGCTCAGTCACATGGCGGTCATGATCACGACGATCATGACCATCATGATTACGCAGGCGATACAGTCTTTGGTTTCTGGATTTATATCCTTAGTGACTGTTTATTATTCGGTACGCTTTTCGCAGTGTTTGCCGTTTTCTCAAACAGCTTTGCTGGACAAATTGAGCCAACTGAACTGTTCAACTTAACTTTCGTTGCTGGTGAAACTGCCCTACTTCTTCTAAGTAGTTTCACTTTTGGCATGGCAATGCTTAAGGCGAACAAAGAAGACATGAAAGGTATGCTCAAGTGGTTGGGCATTACCTTTGCGCTTGGTCTGTCTTTCTTAGTAATGGAACTTTATGAGTTCTGGCATTTCAGTAATGAAGGTGCCACTTTCCACAGCAGTGCATACTGGTCATCTTTTTATGCACTTGTTGCAACGCACGGCCTTCACGTCTTTGCTGGCCTGATTTGGATGATTGTTCTATTCGTCCACTTCAAGCGTGATGGTTTTTCTGAAGATAATAAGACGCGTCTAGCTTGCCTGAGCTTATTCTGGCACTTCCTAGATGTTATTTGGATCTGTGTATTCAGCGTTGTTTACTTGATGGGGGTATTGTAATGGCTAATTCATCTGAGCACGGCCAAGGTGGACAGGCTCACGGTAGTGTAAAAGAGTATTTAAATGGCTTGATTCTATCCATCATTCTAACTGTAGTACCTTTTGTTATGGTGATGGCTGGAATCGGTTCTAAGCCGCTAATTATCGGCGTAATCATGGTTTTCGCCGTCGCGCAAATTTTTGTTCAACTTGTTTACTTTTTACATATGAACACCTCATCAAAGCAGATGTGGAATACCTCCTCCGCTGTTTTTGTTGTGGTAATTGTCGCAATTATCCTCATCGGTTCGTTGTGGATTATGGAACACCTAAATCACAACATGCTGATGGGTCACTAATAGGGTTACAGGATGTATAGACCTTATCTAAAAATCACCAAACCCGGTATTATCGGCGGCAACTTAGTTGCCGCCATCGGTGGTGTGCTTCTCGCTTCTCAAGGCAATATCGATTGGCTATTACTACTTGCTGTTTGTATGGGTACTAGCCTAATCGTTGCGTCTGGCTGTGTTTTCAACAACGTGATCGATAAAGATATCGATCGCTTAATGAAACGCACCTGTGAACGAGAGCTCGTTAAAAATGTTATACCTGTATCTCATGCGCTTATCTGGGCTACGGTATTAGGTTTATCTGGCTTTTATATACTAAGTCAATTTACAACAACGGTTGCATTGCAATTTGGTGTGCTCGGGTTCGTTGTTTATGTCGGTTTATATAGCCTTTATTACAAGCGTAAATCCGTTTACGGCACATTGATAGGCGGACTTTCAGGCGCATGTCCTCCGGTTATCGGTTATTGCGCAGTAACAGGTCACTTTGATGCAGGCGCTGCAATCTTATTCATTACTTTCTGTATCTGGCAACTTCCGCATTCCTATGCCATTGCCATTTACCGATTTGATGATTACAAAGCAGCATCTATTCCCGTTCTACCTGTAGAAGTGGGTATCGCACGTGCTCGTTTACACATCATCGCTTACATTATTGCCTTTGCTGTTGCTGCTTTAGCACTTAACTACCTAGGTTATGCGGGTAGCTGGTATGCACTGGGTGTCGGTTTAGTCAGTCTTCACTGGTTATATATTGCCAAAGTGGGCTACCAAAAAGTGCCAGATGCGCAATGGGGCAAGCAGATGTTACTTTGCTCAATCGCTAACATCATGGTGTTTTGTTTACTTATTTCTCTCGACTTTTCAGCGGGAGACCTATCAGAAAATTATCAAGCTAGTAATACAGTAGTTTCTACTCTGCTGGAGCGAAGTTAATGACGAAAAACCCTGTAAAAATTGTGCTCCTTCTTGGAGCACTTGCCCTCGCTGGCATTTTCGCGCTTTACATAACTAACAGTACAACCCCGATTGGAGATAGACAGAAAGCACTGAAAGATCTTGGCGGTGAATTTCAACTAAATAGCCGTGATGGCACCGTCAGCCTTGGTCAATTTAAAGGACAAACTGTCGTTCTCTACTTTGGATTCCTAAACTGTGCTGAAGTCTGCCCTTCTTCTATGGGCGTGATGTCGACAGCTTTTTCTATGTTGCCACCTGAAGAATATGCCAACGTACAAGGTATCTTTATCAGTGTCGATCCAGGTCGTGATGATCTTGATTCTCTTGACAAGTTTGCTAAGTATTTTGATAAACGCATTAAAGGGCTAACAGGAACAAAAGAAGAAATAGACGCTTTAACAGAACAGTATGGTGTTTACTTTGATTTAGTTGATATGGCGTCTTCTGAACTTAGCTACACCGTAGACCACGCTTCTCGTTTCTATATTATAAACCCAGAAGGAAAGCTGGTTGATGCAATGAGCCATACAACGACACCTATTGAACTAGCTGCTGGTATTGACCGTGCACATAGCAACGCGCTTGCTAAAAACTAAAATTTATAGGGAAAATAATGAAAAAGACCGTATTATCGATCGCGTTGGCACTGGTTGCATTCCAAGCTTCTGCACACGACCACAGTGCCCATGACACTGCAGTGGCTGACACGAAGACATACCATCAAGTACAAACCGTTAATGACGTCCTTACGATTGAAAATGCTCGTGCTAAAGCCACTATTCCAGGGGTAAAGGTTAGCGCAGGTTATATGAAGATCACCAACGATACCGATGAGCCTATCCGCCTTGTAGAGGCAAACTCATCTATCGCAAAACACACAGAGTTCCATCGTATGTTTATGCGTGATAGTCAGATGGCGATGCGTAAAGTTGATGCTCTTGAGATCCCTGCAAATGGTTCTATTGAGCTAAAGCCAAAAGATTACCACCTAATGTTTATGGGTGTTAAAGAAGCTTTAAAGCCAGGCCAAGAAATCAAAGTGACTTTAGTTGCTGACAACGGTGAAAAGTTTGACGTGCAACTCACTGTTATGCCGATGACCAAGTATTGATTCGGAGTATAAATATGAAGTTATTTGCTTGTGTGCTAGGTTCGCTACTCGCGTTACCCAGCTTGTTTAATATCGCTCAAGCGAAAACATCAATGGACAGTATTCTTGAGAGCCAAGCTATCCCCTGCTCTTCTGAGCTAAGGGATTTGGCAACAGTCTCGTTAAAAGATAATCCTCATCGAATGCTGCCTTACGTGAGTAAGTCTGATGATGTGCACCTTTTCAATGCACTGGCTGTAACCACTTATCGTGATCGTCAAAGCCATGTGACTTTTCATGGTGTGAAAAATATCGAAGGTGGATGTGACACTTCAGTCACTGAAAGTTATATTTTGCAAACGTCTTGTGCAGACGCTCGCCATGAAGCTTTTAGCAAATGGGATTTCGAAGGGAAACTGAATGAACATACCTATGTGCTAAAGAGCAAAAAAATCAAAGGCAAACAAGCGTTTCTTACCGAGCAGTTCTCAAACTTTTGCTTAGTAACAACACGACAAGTGATTAGTAACTAACTACAGTCATAATCAATATCAATGCCCTGTTTCTTGATTATTCAAGTACAGGGCATTTTTTTATTCGTCACGCTACAAAGCATGAACGTTCGCTGTGCCACATTATGGGGTGAATCAACTATCACGATTCAATTGGATAACCGCTACGAGAATGTCGCAAATAGCTTAGAAGGTGAAGCGAGGTTCCCTATCGATATTGCCAAAGAAGCTTACACGCGCAATAACATAGCGATGAACGCGATCCCAATGCGAGGCGGCTATGATGGCGCAGTGTTGTCACAAAAAGGCTTACCTTGCCCTAACCTTTTCACTGGGGCACATAACTTCCATTCTATTTATGAATATCTGCCAGTAAAGTCGCTACATGCAGCCAGCTCTGTTGTAACAGAGATAATCAAAATCACCTGCGAGCGATACTGTCAATAAGCTAATAAACTTATTGCTATGACGTTTAGTAGCCTCTGATTAATAAAAAAACCGATCGAATGATCGGTTTTTTATTGAAGCTAGAGTTAGCTTGTTTTTGGACATTTCTGAGTTACATACTTTGCTTAATTAGTAAAGTATGTCTTATCTCAAGCCCTACGAATACAGCCAGTCCATAACAATCACTCTAACTTAGTGACCTCGCGCACCACTAGACTGTATTATTTGTCAGTAACAGTTCTATAATGAAACTTATTACTCGGGATATGTTCTTTTCGTTGCATCAAATTGACAATTTTAACATTTTCACTGTGCTTCAAATACTTATAAGTAAAATATCTAGCAACTTTAGCTTCATGCGTAGACAGAATTACTTGTTTCCCTTTGAAGTCATTCCGCAATACTTCAACCAATGAAGACATATTTATATCATCCATTGTCTGAACAGGATCGTCGATCAAAACACTGCCAAAATTAGAGGCATATACTTTATGCAAAGCTAGAGTCAATGCGATAACAACTGCTGATATCTGCCCTGAACTCATAGTATTGAGAATATCATGATCACTTTCCCAATTAGAAACAAGCCGCACATTTTTTAACTCATCATCCCCTGTAGGGTCTTTGATGAAGATCCCCTGACCAAGCCCTGCTTGATGGGATTGAAGGATTTTTCCGGAGTAGATATAAAAAGGGATCTCGATATCGGTAATTAGCTGCTTCCTGTACTGCTTAATCTTTCTTTGCAAAATTTTAATCAGACAGCCCAAATCTATCATGGCTTTTTCCAATAACTTTTGTTCTCTTACAAGCTTAGAAAATTTCTCTGATATTTCTTTCAAAGAGCTGAAATAAAGGCTCTTGATATATACCTCTTTCTGATCTAGTTGAGAAATACTCACCAGATCCAGTTTCACATTCTGGCTGTTAAAATAATCCCTATATATTCGTTCGAATATATTTTCACCATTGGCCTCATAATAGTTTTCAGGAGCTGTACCAATAGCAGAGCGTATACGTTCGCAAAGATGATCTGTAGCCTCAATAATAGTATTTCTACCTCCCTCTACAGGAAAATTAGTTGCTAACAAATCATCATGCAGAATACCTTCAGACAGAAGCCAATCTCGAAGTTTGCCAAAACGCTCTGTCATAGATAGCGCCCTAGAAAACGCAAGAAGATCCTCCTGAGATGGAGGTAATATTTGATCTAGATAAACCGTACATGCTTTCACTAAGGGAGAAATATATGTGCTATTAAAAAAATCTCTAGAAGCAACTAAAAGCTTATCTTGTCCCTTCAACTCTAAACGGAGTAGCTCTCCATGCTGAGATATTACTTGAGACAACGAATCATGAGACTGGTAATCTTGTCCACAAAGCAAACATGAAGACTCATCTGGTATCTTCTGAAGTCCAGCGGACATGGCACTATGATGTTTAATAAGTTCCGAATAAATGGAGCTAAATCCGTTTGTTTTTCTTTCTTGCTCGATAAGAGATTGTAGCGCCGATTTAAATGCATCGACGTCCTCAAGCCCCAATATTTGTAAAATCGTATCAATGTTCTTAACAGTAGATATCTTTTTGGGATCGCCACTTCTGATAATAACTTCGAAACTCTTAATGATTTGATACTTTTGACTTCGCGCGACATGTAAATCATGGTCATTGATAGAATTGAAATAGCCTACATAAGATTCAAGTACTTCCCTCTGACGAATCGCGTTTTCAAAGCTTCGACTTCTAAGAAAATAACGTTGATGCTTAAGAAAGTTTTTAATGTTGATTATCTCTGCCAAAGAGCTGTTAAGTTTCTCTTGGTTCAACTCTGGTATTTCAATATCGTCCCAGAAAGGACTTTTGTTAGCTTCAGCCAACCATGGAAGAGCATAAGCATGAGGCTCATAAGCTCCTGTTGATATATTTTTTGTACTCTCATCAATTTTGTACAGTTGCTTGATAGTATCAATTTCTTTGCTTTTGGTTTTTTCCGACGTCTTCACTTTTCCAAGAATATCTATAAGCCTGCTGAGCTTTTCATCAGCCTCGCGAGTATCACCAAAAAGTTGTGCTAACTTTTCAGCTCGCTGTGTCTCGCTGTTGCCCTTTAGAAATCGTGACGTATCTTCTTGCTGTATATAATGGAATAAGTGAAAGTCTCGCTTAAAATCGTTACTATCTAGGTACTGATCCAAGGCTAACTGACTTGATGGTACTGGTTGTCCATCAACTATCTCATACAACTCCCAAAGTTCAGCAAATCTAGAAATTTTTTTAGAACTGTTAGGTACTGATTTTTTCAACTTCCTTTTGAATATTTTTACTTTGGAATCACTGTCTTTAAATTCTAGTTCTATTTCAACATGTCCTTTTCCCTGATGCGCAACAACTACATCTGTGGGATTTTGACGACCATCCAAGGATATAAGACGAGTCAATTCTCCAGTCAACCCTAACTCGATACCATCAAATACCGATGTCTTTCCATACCCATTAGGCCCATCAAGCAAAACTAAGCGATAGTTCTCAAAATTAATGGTATATGGCTCTTCACCAAATATTTTAAAATTCTTAAAGGTGATTCTATTTAGGGTAATCATACTAAACGCCCCCAGATCATTTCCACATTCTGGACGCAATCACTTTCAGTCCACTTTACATCCAAATTGGTTAATTGGTTGTAGATTGAAGCTAATTCAGGTGATAACGAAATATCAATATCATTAAGAAGATTGCTAAGTTGCTGCTCTTGAGGGATATAAGTAATAAAAGGTAATTTGAGTGCGATCTTTAAAATTAGTGAGTAATGGTCTTTTTGAAGCTTGTTATTCTCTTTAAAATCAAGGAATCCTTTGCCACTTTCTGCATTAATTATGTTATTTATGGCATTAACAGTTACCTTCTCGATTTGCTCTTGAGTTATATAATTCTGTAAAGCCTGCACCTCCTCTTGAGAACTAGCTATTACATTTTTTTTAAAGTTATACTGATCCTCTTCAATCATCAGTATTGTTTGTCTACTAATTTTATCTTCTTCATGACAGAGAAGCAGTGTGCAATTTTTTTCAAAGGTTTGATCTACTTTACCCGAGTGGCTGATTGCTTCGAACCAGTCCTGAACTTGGTTTTCCAGAAGACGTTGTGCGTTACTATCAGACTGCGTGCGAAGTTGTACCGTGACAAAATATTCTTCTCGCTTACTATTGGTTAGTGGGCAAAATAAGTAGAGGTCTGCCACATCTTGTTGTAGCACGAGTGCGACTTGTTTGTATCCATTGCTGGAGAGTATGTTATTAATAATATTAATCATTAGTTTAATGCTTCCTTTGCAGTAGATATGGGCACAAGTGTTATATGTTTCAAAATATCGTCTCTTTTAGTTCGAGGATCTTCATCTTCAGCCAGTGGTGCATCCGTATGGGCCATCGAAGTTGGACAAAATGTATGGGCTTCTAAACCACTGTAAATCAGATTTTCAACCTCAAACAAAGTCTCACACACATTAGGATTTGATGTAATTTTTCTCTCTATTTGTGTAACTCTAGCGGTAGAGGTAATGGTTGTAGGAAGGAAACTCTTGTATGGTGGTGTCGTTGCACGATAACTAAAATTATATTTGGATGCGTTGTGTGAAGCTCGACCAAAATTAATTTCATGAAGGATTCTTATAAGTACATATCGGATACCTTGAAGATCCGTTGCAAAAGCATTTTTCATGTTATGGTCATGTGCTAGATCTATATGGGGACAGAAGCTTCGATAATATGCCCATAAATCCATAGGGCTAAGGTTTAAAAGAAACTTACTTGCTTCCTTTAGATTACAAAGCACGTTTTCTTCTGGGTAGGTGTAATCATCGGGATCACTTATATATTCATCTATCTGATAGGCAAATTGATTTTTAAATTCATATGCCAGATATTCATCACCAATATCTTCATGATCATTTTCAAGAGCTTTAACAATTTCATTAAATGCTATTGATATTTTTTCTTCTTGTTGCTTAGTCTTATGGCGTTGGATTATGTATCTATCCATCATGCCTAAAAAGAAGTGAAATGTTTTCTCTAGCTGTTCTGCTGTACATGTAATATTGTGAGCTTCCAATGCTATTGAAATTTCGGACTTAATCTTTTCGTTGATTTCCTCAAGCTCACAAAACCTATTACCATCATCATACAGATAGCTATCAAGCCTATTTATTGCGTCGTTCTGCCCTCTATAAATAGAATTTAAAATTTCAAATAACTGAACTGCAGTAGAGCCCGGAAAGGCCGCCTTCAATATAGCTGCCTGCTTAGGTTTATTCCTATCTGTAGATACCGCTTTTTCTATTATCGAACTTCCATCCTTTGGATTTGTGTTTCTATATTGATCTAAAAGAACCTTTAAATCATCCTTAATAGAATTTTCAAGATCTGGGAGATTTGATTTTGAATTAATTTTCTTCCAAGTATGAATTTTTCCGATGACTCTTGGTTGTTTATACAGTTCTAGAGTTATTTCAAGTAGAGCATCAGAATATTTACCATAAGAGCTAGAGTTATACGCTTTAACTTGATGGACTGAGACAGAGTTTCCATTACACAATATTTCAAAATCTTCATTGTCTTCCAGCATCAGAGCATGGTCTGAAAAATCTGTCCCTACGGGGTCTGCATTAATTAACGTTAAAGCATAGTAAAGTGCTACTTTGCCTTGGTAGTTAAAACCACTCCAAGAAGGAGACGCGTCAAAGGCCATCAAGAAACTCCCTAATAGCAATAATTAAAATTTCAAATAGATTTCTTAGTAATCCCCCCAACAAAAACAATAAATAAATGTACACCTATATTGTTTATGTCTAGAAATGAATACAAAGGCAGCGCATTGTGTCACTCCCCCCACTTTAATGTCTATGCTAACTAACTGATAATTTGTATGAATTTATAAAATCTAAACTCAATGAGCTTTAAACTAAATATAAGCCATCAATAGTATGCACCCATATCATCAACTGTTTAATAAACATTCGTTTTAGCAAAAATCTAGCCTTAGCCCCCATCATCCTCTATCATCAATTCCTCTCTTTCATCAATGGAATGAACTATGTTACTCGAAGGTATTGAAACCTTATTAGTGTTAGCGGAAGAAGGCACCATGAGCCGTACGGGTAGCCGTTTGTATATCAGCCAATCCGCCGTGAGCAAACGGATAGCCAAGTTAGAGGCGACATTGGGCACTAAGCTGATCATTCCTGCAGGTCGATTAATTAAGCTAACCCCTGACGCCCATGCGCTGATTAACAATGTAGGGCCGAGTTTTAATGAAATTCGAGGGCTGATTTTTGAACATCAGAATTTAGACGATCAAAGCATTATTACGATTGATTGCTCTGAAACCTTAGTCGCGGGTTATTTATCACAGGCGATGGGGCAATATTTCCAGCACGATAAATACATTTCCATTACCACTCACCATACCCCTGTGATTGTCGAAAACGTGCAATCTGGTAAGGCTTCAATTGGCTTTTGTGCGGGACATCTACCTGCAAACTATAGTTTTATTGCCGAGCATTTAATCGATGAGCCTTTTAAGGTGGTATTTAACCAACCCTTAACGGCATTACCGAAAGCGTTAGTGGTCAATGATTTAAAAAACCCAGCCAATTATTCTCAAGCAGCAATATTGCAAAAAGTAGGGATTGCACCATTAATGGAGATGGATTCTTACACTGCCGCAGCACAGTTAGCCTTGGCAGGTATGGCACCAGCACTTGTGCCTCTGTCTATTGTGAACACGCTAAAGATTGAAGATAGGTTCTGTTTTGATTTTGAAGCGTTATCTGGCTTAACTCGCCCTATTAACCTGATTTATCGTCAAAATAGTTACAAGCTACCTAGGGTCAAAAAACTGGTTAAGACTATCACTGATGTTGTGATCCCAAAAACAATATAACTGATCGCTATCCCGCGAGTAAAAACGCTATTTATTCGCGCTTAACTGCCCTAGCGTGACTTTGTTTTTACCTTTTTTTTTAGATACATATAGCGCTTCATCAATACACTTCATCACGCTGGTTATTGTGAAATCTGGGGTGGTGAATTCACATAACCCGACAGACGATGTCACTGAAAAGTGAGTATCACCAGAGGTAATACGATGCTGTGACAAGGTGTGAAGAATACGTGTACAAATTTCTTGGCCATGATGACTGTCGGTATTTTCCATTAACAACACAAACTCTTCACCGCCCCAACGCGCAATGATATCGGTGGAACGTAAGTTCGATAAACAAATGTTGGCAAACGCAACCAGTACATCATCACCAACATCATGCCCATAAGTATCATTAACCTGTTTAAAGTTATCGATATCGAATATCGCAATACTGTAGGTTTGGTTGTTGGTTAATGTTGAAATAGCGTCTAGTTTTTCATTTAACAAGCGCCTGTTGGGTAGATGTGTTAACTCATCGGTATATGACGCTTTTTGCAGCATCATATTCATATCAAGGATAGAGTTCTGGCTCCGTTTCAGGTACATCTCGCGCTTATAGACATAAATGCAGATCAAGCAAGAGAGAAAGTAAAGCAAGCACCTTAAATAGAGACTGTTGTCTTGGTAGTTTTTTTGTTGGTTTTGAATAACGAACAACCACTCACCATTCGGCACTTTGACGGTAAAAGAGCTATCGGTTTTTTCGCAACTCTTTTCTATGTTATTAAAAATAGTTAATCGATGGCCATCTGGGTTAAAGCCAAGGATTTTATAATAGCTCTTATTTAGCGCGAGTTTTTCTCGAAATGTATCAAGGTAACTGATCGCATTTACAAACCCTGTAAACTCTTTTTTTTCATTAAATAAGGGTAAGCGTAGAATAAACGCCAGTTTGCCGTTTTGAATAAGCTTAACGGGGCCAATTAGGCTCACACTTCGGTTTTCAATGGAAAGTAATACGCCTTTTTTGCGCTCTTTAATGTGGTTAAGTTCGTGCCCTATCGCGGTATTTTTTGTCTGGTTAGGATAAATATCGGTAATAATACCTAAAGGCGCATATTGAAGTTCTGAAATAACATCGTTATCAGCCATTACTTTTTTAGCTATTACATCAAATGCTTTCGTATTTTTACTATTTTGAATATTTAATGAATAACTTAATGCTTTAAGGCTAACAACCATACTATTAATTTGTTCATTAATTTTTGTTGTAATGGTCTGACTGATATTTGCAGTATCTTTGTTGATTAATAAATCATGTTTCTTTTTGTTATTAAAAAAGAACAACTCGATAACAATTAACAGTAATAATAAAGAAAATAATATAGCAAAGCTAGAATGCGTTATTCTCACTTTAAATTTGTTATCCATAATGAATCGCTGCCAGCATTAGAGTTGAAATATCAATCGCTTAATCGCACAAATATACTTCATTTCGAATGAAATTAATATCTTATGTGCAAAAAACAAAACAATTTCTTACAACGCTAGGATTTATTTAGAATCTTAAAGAGTAAAATATTTAATTATTATGATTTAGCCTTTTTTTATTTGTTATTCCTATCATTTTTCTTATCTCTTCTTTTATGTAGCACATATGCCACGCTAAATATATGTATAGTGTGGCATGCATTTTATTTACTAATTTTAGAAACCAATAAATTGAAACCATTGTGGGTGTTGATCCCAAAGCAACTTAATCGCCATAATCATCGACATGATAATAACCATTGGACGAATAAACTTTTGTCCTTTATTAATCACAATGTGCGCTCCTAATCGCGCACCAATAAAACCACCAGCTGCCATAATTAAACCCAGTTTCCAAAGAGGTAGCCCCGCGATAATAAAAAAGATAAGCGCAGCGATATTAGAAGTGAAGTTTAATATTTTGGTTCTTGCAGTTGCCTCAACTAAGCCAAACTTGGCAATCGCAACGAAACAAATGGTAAATAAAGAGCCGGTTCCTGGGCCAAAGAAACCATCATAAAAACCTATGGATGTACCCACAGCAAAAGCAAACATCGCTTCTGATAGTTTTGGATCGCCCTGCGGTTTACCGATATTAGGGCTAAAAAGAAAATACAGTGATACAAATATTAATAAAAGAGGAATAAGACTGGTTAATGTACCTGCATCAATATGTTGAACCAACAACGCGCCAATCGCTGAGCCTGTAAAGGTACAGGCTATAGCTAGGCGCATGTCTTTAAGTTTCACTAATCCATTACGGACAAAATACAGTGAGGCTGAAAAGCTACCAAATGAGCTTTGTAATTTATTGGTAGCAAGTACTTGTGCTGGCGGAATACCCACCGACAATAAGGCAGGAACGGTTAATAACCCACCGCCACCAGCAATGGCATCAATAAAGCCGGCTAATCCTGCGACAAAAAACAGTAGTACGAAGATCTCTAACGTTAATTCCATTGCAACTCACATTGTAAGTTATTCTTTAATATCGTGATATTAACGTTATGAATAAAAATACAATAGAGAAAAACAAGACGACAACCTATTCCAACTTGGAATAGGTTGCCGATATCGAAAATGATTGCTCAATGATTACTTTCTGTTACGGCACATTTCGGCGGGGAAGGAAAGCTGTACCATGATGTAACGTTTGAAGGTTTCTTCATAAGGTTGGTCGTCTAACGCTTTTTGCATACACAATAGCCAAGCATCTTTTTCTGCTAAACCAATATCTAAATGACGGTGTGCGCCCGGTATATTGATCGAACCATACATTTCTGCGTAACGAGAAGGGCCACCCATCCAGCCGACTAAAAATGTGGTGAGTTTCGCTTTAGATTCCGTTAAATCAGGGTGATGCATAGCACGTACTGTAGCAGCAACGGGCAAGGTATCCATATAGTGATAAAAGGCATCCACTAATTGTTTTACACCTTGCTCACCTCCCGCCGCTTGTAAGGTGCTGTCTCCCACCCCATATACGGGCGCTTTGGCTTTCTTTACACCTGAAAACTCATCTTGCTCTGGGTATTCTGAACTATCCAATCTCGACTCACTGTCTTTTACTGCTTTTGTTTATTTTATTATATCTAAAAAAAAATAAAGAGCCCTGTTACTGGCTCTTTATTGTTTGCTTGATGTCACAGCAATGGTTGATTTACTGCTGCTGTTATTAAGCCTTAAGTCACATAAATAGGCCCACTGAATGACGTCACAGGTGGCACTTCGCCAGTGAATTTTTCAATATCAACAACAACGGTATTGGCACTGGTTGCTTGCGCTAACTGTGAGGTTGGAATATCAATGGTAACGGTATTAGGATCGCCATAAGTATCAATCGCACCAATGTCGTTATTCAACGGCCCAAACCATGCCCCTTCGTAAATTCTTATTACGCCTGTTGGGTAATCTTCCGATAATACCGCCCCTGCTAATAATTGCCCGCGATCATTAAAGACTCGAACAATATCACCGTCTTTAATGCCTTTTTTCTTAGCATCATCGGGATTAATATAAACGGGCTCATGATCTTTTACTGCATAGGTATTACGGTATTTTTCCGAATCACACATTTGTGAGTGTAAACGTTTATTGGGATGGCAAGATTGCAGCCAAAATGGAAATTGCTTCGATTTCGGCCCACCATGTGAACGCTCTTCTTTTTCAAACCACATTGGGTGGCCTTGGCAATGTTCATAGTTATAGCGCGCTATTTTTCGACTATAAATTTCAATGAACCCTGACGGTGTACCCAGTGAATTGATTTCAGGATCTTTTCTGAACGCTTCGTGGCTTACGTAGGTTTGGTCGGTTTTAAATTCGACGATGCCATTTTTCCAAAATTCGTTAAATTCTGGCATTGGGTTACTATTTTTGTTTGCCTCACGACAATCATTATACAGCTGATGTATCCACTGCATTTCTGTCATGCCGCGAGTATATTGCTTACTTTTCCCAAATCGTTCGGTGAGTTCGGTGAAGATCTGAAAATCTGTTTTTGATTGGTATAAGGGATCTATCAATTTATGCATCGCCAATACACCAGAGGTAGAATACGTGCCGTATTGGTCGAGATCATTACGTTCAAACTGCGTACATGCCGGTAATACGATATCAGAGAAACGACACGTTGGCGTCCATGTGTAATCAATATTGACGACGGTTTGTAGCTTTCTAAACGCTTCTTTCATTCGGTTACGTTGTTGATGGTGATTCCATGGATTACAGCCACTAAACACCATCATTTTAATATCGGGTAATACGACGTTACCGCCGTTAAATTTGATCTTTTTCCCCGGTTCCATAATCGAATCAATCCAACGAGCAACAGGAATAACTGAACTATAACCTTTGAAATCATTGTTATTCCAAACTGGCACTTGCCCTTCATCGACATTTCGTGGAAAACCACCTGGCCCTGCTGCGGTACTAAATGGCAGCCCAACACCACTATAGAAATGAGAATAAGACACCCCACCACCGGGTAAGCCTATTTGCCCAAGCATGGATGCCAACACGGCTCCCATCCAATACGGCTGTTCACCATGTTGCTGGCGCTGTACTGCCCAGCCAAACATTATCATGGTGCGATCTTTCACTAATCGACGAGCAAATTTACGAATGTCGTCGGCTTTAACACCACAAATTTTTTCTGCCCATTCTGGGGTTTTCTCGATTTTATCTTTGCCAGTACCAAGTAAGTACGGCAAAAATTCGTTAAACCCTAAGGTATACGTTTCTAAAAATTGTTTATCGTAAAGGTTCTCTTTGTATAAGGTATGGGCAATACCTAACATGAAAGGAACATCGGTTTGGGGGTTCACGTATTGGTGTTCACAACCGAAATATTTTTGGCTTTTCGACACCACAGGATCGACGGATATCATGGTGATCTCGCCCTTCGCGACTTTGTCTTTTAATTGGGCGTAATAACCATAAGAGCCGTGCGTTTCACACTGCCAACCAATCTGGCTATTTTTGATCGGATCGTTAGACCACCAAATTAAGGTTTTGGTATCTTTTAAAATGGTTGTCCATGTGGTGGCTTGGGCATAAACCTCGGTTGAACCTAACACGTAAGGCAAAATAACTTGTCCTGCCCCTGTGGAATAGTCCCCCACTTTTTTAATAAAGTTGCCATGCATCCCCACCGCACGTTGCATGTGTGAGGTACAGCTTTGGAACTGTCCGGTTTCACGCCAGCCTGTTTGCCCCGCATGCAGTGCCCAAGGACCATAATCTTTTTGGATACGTTGTAATTCTTGGTAGAAGAGATCTAACGCTTCATCCCACGTTACTCGAATAAAGCGATTGTTACCTCGTGTTTCACCACTGTATTTGTTTTTCTTAAGCCAGTCTAACCGCACCATGGGATAACGAATTCTTGAAGGACTATAAATTAACCCTTTAATCCCGTTTAGCATATCAGTTGGATGCTTATCTAATTCAAAGGGTTTAATTTCTGCAACTTGACCGTTATAAATACGCGCTCTGAATGCTCCCCAGTGTGAACCTGTCACTTTCCAAATACCGGGCGGCTCTGTTGATTTTGTGACTTCTTCAGCAGCTTTAGCCGCTTGCATCAGCAATCCAGGACCAATAACAGAAGCGGCACTCGTAGTTGCTAAGCCTTGCAAAAATTTACGTCTACTCAGTGACATAAAAAAATTCCTCACGATTAAAACGTAAAAAGGCTGCTGAACATAATGTATGTTTAGCAACCTTTAGTTTGATTAATGTTCAGCTTTAGAAAAGTCTGACGAATGGTTTTGTAAATATTTCAAAACAATAGCTTCGCTATCTGTATCAAAATTCACAAATGCAAGCATACCGTTAAACATGCCAGGCCAAGTATTTGCGTCAAAATGGTTTTCTGCTGGCTGGGTATGACATACGCTACAGTTGGTGTTGTAGGCCGATTTTGCGGCACTCCAAATAGTACTGACATCACTAACAAAGTTCTTTTTCTCAACCCATAATGTTGCGGTTACTTGTTGCCATTCTAGGCCTGTGACGTCATCTTCTTTTTTCTCGAAACCTTTTACAATATCCGCACTTTGCGCAGCATTTTTACTTAAGGCGGCTGTCGGTATATTCATTCCGAAATCTTGATTAATCACCCGACCAAAACCTTTTACTTTTCGCCAACCGTTCAGTTCAATTTGCAGCATGTCGTCTTTAATGGCCAACACTTTCACTGCCGATGCAGGCTCTAAAGAACCCCCGTCTTTGGTTTTGGCTTCATCTTCGTAAAGAGGCAAAAATTGCACGCTGTAGTAGGTATCACCGTCTGAATAATCGGTACTATGTGATGCCGCAGTCAATTCAGAGACAATCCCACCAGACGAGGCCATATCCGCTGGTAAGTGATGGGCTATACCTTTGTGGCAGTCTATACAACTTTGATCTTTAACCGCAGCTTGTTTCATTTGTGCCTGCGCCCGAGGTGACATTTCATCCCATTTCATGCTGGCATAACTGTGGCAACTCTTACATTCTAGCGAACCGTTCGCTGCAAACCGTTTCCATTCGTGTTGGGCTAATTCCAGCCTTTTTGCCTCAAACTTTGCAGGTGTATCAATGGAGCCAACAATGGCGCCAAAGACTTCTTTACTCGCCTGCATTTTTCGAGCGATTTTATCCGACCAATTATGCGGAACATGGCAATCAGGACAGGTTGCCCTAACCCCTGAATTATTCGACCAATGAACGGTGCCTTTTAATTCAGGATATACGGTGTCTCTCATCGAATGACAACTGATACAAAATTTTTCTGTGTTGGTCATATCAAGGGCAGTATTAAATCCCCCCCAAAATATAACCCCCGCGATAAAACCACCTAATGCGAGTACGCCAAGGCTTATTTTTGTTGCTGGGCGCCACAGGGTTACCCAAGCTTTTTTTAAGGACGACTTCATTATTTACCTACCGTTTTTTATTCAATATTGACGTGTGCCTAACCATGACCCGGAGGCCCGAGGAAAAACACTTGCATCGCCCAAATAAAAAAACCATACCCGCCCACAAAAATGACAGATAAAATAGGAAACAGTAAAACAATGATAAAGAGAAATGTTCGCCATTCATAACGGCCTCTCTCTTTATCATCCATTTCTTCACTTAACATTATTGCTCTCTCACTTATTAGTAAGCCTTATTATTCTTAATAGGCTTTTCCAGTGCTTAAAGTGAATTATAGACAATGCTTTTACATTTAATTTTCAAGCTTGTTAAAAAGCCAATTCGATCACATTTTTTTCTTATCTTTTACAACCTTGTTTTTTATCTAACCTTTTGTTTTAGATATAAAAAAAGGCCAGCACTTCTGCTGACCTTTTTTGCGATATTTAACGAAAAGTTAGTCTATCGTGTCGATATCTAAGACTGTTTGGATTGGTTTTTCATGTTTTGGTGTATTACCAAAGCCACGTAAACCTACCACGTGTACGTGTTCACGATCTTTGAAAATCTTACGTACTAGTTTGTAGGTTGTCCCTTTTTCCGGACTGATATTTTCAGGTGCCGCAATCAGTAACTGCATGTCTAAGCGTTCACATAACTCAAACAATGTTGCGATTGATTTACCATCAAGTCGTGCCGCTTCATCCAAGAACAAGAGTCGACAAGGAATGATATCTTTACCACGTAAACGTCGCGATTCTTCTTCCCAGCTCTGAACAACCATTAACAGAATTGCCTGACCTGTACCAATCGCTTCACCCGTAGATAGCGCGCCTGATTCCGCTTGTAGCCAGCCGTCTGTACCACGGTTAACTTCAATGCTTAACTCTAGGTAGTTACGGTAATCTAACAGCTCTTCACCCAAGATTTGCGGTGAACGTTGACCCATATCGATATGTGGATTCAAACGTTGGAACAACTTCGCAATCGCTTCCGAGAATGATAAACGGTTATTACCGAATAGATCGCTATGCTGATCTTTATTCTCAACAAGTCCTGCAAGTAGCGATTCGTGCGTATCACGTACTTTAACGTTTAGACGCACACCATTTACCTGACCAAAACCAATACTTTGCAAGCCTTGGTTTAGCATACGAATACGGTTTTGCTCACGCTGGATTGTTTTACGAATAATATTCGCAACGGAATCTGAACTGATCGCTAAACGTTGTTCACGCGCCGTTAGCTCTTCGGTTAAACGTCCCAGCTCTGCTTCCATTTCTTCGATGGCTTCTACTGGATCGTCAGTACGAATAATATCGTGACGAATACGCTCACGTAGATGCTGGTACACCGCGATGTAGAACAGAACTTTACGTTCAGGACGCGTCACATCTTCTGACGCGCGTAATGCATCACGTAAATCTTCGTTATCTGCAACCGCAAGACGCAGTGAACCGAGCGCTTTATCCGATAGTGAACGTAGTTCATCTGCCGACATATATGCCATTTCACGACGGTGTAAACGACGTTCAACATCGCTTTCACGTGCTAAACGTAATACCGCGCACCAACCCGCTTTCGCGTTAACCACTAACTTACGGAAGTCTTGGTAATCTTTACCCACTTTACGTAAACGCTTCACTAACGACTTCATTTCAAGTTCGATAGAGGTGGTTGATTTTTCTAACTGGCTACGGCGACTACGTGAACTGTGTAAACGCTCATTGAGTTCATCACGACGAATACGCGCGCGTTCTTCAGCTTCAACATCTGCACGTACACCTAGCTCTTGCAGTTCACGTTCAAATTCTTGAACGGTTTCCATTTTCGCTTGGTGCGAGCTCTTCAGTGACGCCATTAACTGGTTGTACTGGTTTGCTTGTGCGCGCGCTTGTTTTAAGCTTTCACGGCTGCGACCACGGGCTTGTTCTGCGGTTGCAAGTTTCGCTTTAAGCTGCTCGTTTAACTCTGAGCTCTTGCTTAGTAGCTCTACCGCATCGGCATAGCTAAAGTAGTGACGACGTTCAGCTAAATCAGCGACCGCAAAGATCAGGGTTTTCAGCTCTTGTAGCTTCTTATCTGCCGCTTCGTAATCAGCTTGTAGCGCATCGAATTGCTCGGGATCAGCGTCCAGCGAAGACACTAATGTTTCAAGCTCGGCTAACGCTTTACCATGACGGTCAAGGTAGTTACGTGCTTCATCCATTTGTGAAAGTTGTTGTTCAACTTCTTCAAAACGTGCGCTTAGGGTGTCATCTTCAAGCAGTGTTACTACTGGGTTTAATTTACCCAATAATGCAAGACCTTCACGTGCTGCCGCTAACTGGCTACGCTGTTGTTGTTCTTGCGCTTGTGATTCAGATAGCTGACGTGCAATTTGGTTACGTTGATCACGTGCTTGCTTTAATTCTACTTCTGGATCTGGGTTAAATGCCACAGACATGTGGGTGGCTACAAAGCTATTGAAGCTTTGGTACAAACGCTGAAGTTTTTGCGAATCAAACGATGCTTTTGCGTGATCTTCTACTACTTGATCTTTCTCATCACGTAAGAACTCTAGACGTTGTTCACGTGCTGCACGACCAAATAGTGGCATTTCAGGGAAACGTGAGTAACGCAGTTGGCGATCGTTTAAATGAACACACACTGCATCTTCGAGTTCATCAACATCAAAGCCACTGTCATCAAATGAATCCGCGTCACCTTCGATGATGTAAAGATCATCTGGACAATCATCTAGTGTGACTAATTTTTCTTTAATGCCGCTAAGATCAGGAACAATAATCGCGTGTCGAGCAGGGCCGTACATCGCACTGAAATATGGCGCATCATCAATAGTGATATCATCATAAACTTCAGATAACAGCGTACCGCCAAGGGTATCGGCTAGGCCACGTAAACGTGAGTCATCACTACCGCCAGGCTGTGCTAAACGCTCAATATCAGCGTCAAGTTGCTTCTTACGTGCGGCTAATTCATCACGTTGACGCGAAGCTTCACGCTCGTTATCCAACGTTAGCTGCATTGCATCCATCACCGCTTGGCTACTTGAAAGATCAGCATTGGCTTGCTCTGCTAATTTTTCAAGCGCATCAGAAGCTGCAATCCATGTTGGAGCTTGCGATTCTAATGCGGTAATACGAGAAACTAAACGTTGCTCGTCATGGCGCATGTCGTTGCGTTGCTCAACCAGCGCTGCTTGATCTTGCTCTAGGCTTTCAAGCGTTGCTTCATGGCGCGCTTGTTCTTCAACTAACGCTAATTCGCTATCTAATGTGGTGGCGAATTTCTTGGTATACGTTTCAGCTAATTCAACCGCTTGGCGTTGACTACGCACGCTACGCTCTAAATCACGGTATTGCGCTTTTAGCTGCTCACCACGATCTGAAATCGCACGTAATTGACGACCATGATCAATCAATTCACGGGCTTTGTTACTTGCGTTTGCGCGATCAACGGCACCGGCAATGGTGGTAATGATCGCTAAGCCTTTATCAAACTGTTGCGCCGCCGCTGACGACATATCCAGTTTGTGTTTAAGGGCTAATAATGCTGTTGTTTGGGTATCTTGCTGTTGTTTAAGTTGCGCAAGATACGGTGGCGCTTGATCAGGTAGCATTTGATGATCGCCAGACAAATCACGTGCTTTTTCTAATGCCTGTACCGCTTGTTGGTACTGCAATGCACGGGTTTGCTGCATATCTAATGCTTGCTGGTAATCGGCTAACTGGGTTTTTAAGCTATCAACTTCTTCTTCCGTTAGCTGTGATTGTTCTTCGGCAATCGCAAGTTGCTCTGCTGCTTCTTCAACCACCATGACCTGCTCTTCAAGACGCTCTGTTAGCTCTTCAAGATCTTCTTTGTAACGCTCGATTTTCTCAGCTTGACGGACTGCGGTTTGTACTAGCTGTAGGTGATCTGATGCAGCTTGATGATCTTGCTCTAACGCGCCTTCTTGCTCGGTCAATTCATTCAGCTCTGCGGTCATGTTATTAAACGTAGACTGCTGATCGATTAAGGTTTGACGTGAGCCCATTAGCTCACCACGTAAGCTTAATGTTTGCTCTAGCTTCTTCTGACGCTCGTTAGCATGACGCATATAATCGGCAGCAACATAGTTCGTTGCTTCTGAGATCAAATGCTTAAACAAGTCACGGTCACGCTGAGTCAGTTTGATCGCTTCTAATGTCGAACGGTTTTCACGCAGTGCCGCTTCCATATCTTGGAAGGCTTTTTTAACACCGGTGTTGTGCGGTAATAGGTAATCACGTAATGAACGTGTGATCGCACTTGAAATACCACCGTATAGTGATGCTTCAATTAAGCGGTAGAACTTAGAACGATCTTGGCTGTTACGTAATTTCTTCGGTAACACGCCCATTTCAAACATTTGAACGTGGTAATCAGTTACCGAGTTAAATGCTTTAAATTGCACGCCTTCATATTGTGCAACAATGTCTTTAACATCATTAAGCTGGCGAACACGCGCTTGGTTTTCTGATAGTGTTTCAATTAACACATCAGTGGGTTTGATGTTTGAAGGCAAGCCTTGAATTAAGAAAGGCTTAATATCAACTTTCTTATCACGACCCGCGACTTGCTGTAATTTTACAGCAAAGATAATGCGTTGCTTTTTCGAGTTAACCACATCAAGCGCTGCATAACAGGCCCCCGGCTTCAGTTTACCGTGAAGACCTTTATCGCGTGAGGCATTTGAACTTCCCGCTTCCGTTGTATTTCGGAAGTGAAGCAGGCTTTGATCAGGAATGAGTGTGGTAATGAAAGCAGCCATGGTTGTTGACTTACCCGCACCGTTACCACCTGAAAGCGTTGTCACCAAATTATCAATGTCAAAGGTACGTGCAAAGAAGCCGTTCCAGTTGACCATGGTGAGCGATTGATACTTACCGCGTTCCATTAAATACTACTCTCCTGTTCCACTTGTTGTGCATCTGCATTTTCAAGTGATTCTTGACTGTCTTGTTCGATATCGTCGAGCAAACTTGATTGGCTTGGTTCTTGATGATGCACAACGGCTTCACCGTCACGGATCAAGCGTAGCTGCGCTTCACGCATATCATCACCTGTTCGTACATCGGCACCAAAACGGAATACCGCTTCACTAATACGGAATTTACCATGATCACCAATTGGAATTAACATCCCTATACGGCGTAAACGACGCAATGATGTTTTCACTTTATCGAACAGTTTTTCACGATCAAGATCGGAACCTGTTGCTCGGTTAGTGACTAATTTCATTAGCTTTTGTTCATCTGCTAATGTCACTAACTCATCAAACAACTCTTGGTTAGTAAAAATACCTTCGTGCGCTAAACGCTCTGGGCTTAGGTAAAGGAAACACAACACTTTACCCACCAGCATGTCGATTTCTGATAATACAGAACGACCAATCAATGAGGTTGAACGTGGACGAAGGTATAAAAAGCCTTCTGGCGCACGGACTAATTCTGCATTGTAACGCTTGTAAAACATGCCGAGCTCTTGTTCAAATTCGATCAAAAAGGCATGGTTATCTAAATCTTCACTAGAAATATGGCGACCTGAACGGAGCGCGTTATCCAGTGCGGGGAAAAGTGGATTAGCAATCGCTTTTGCTAAATTTTCCGGCATGAATTCTTCAATATTTGTCAATGACATGAGCTTGTACCTTGGCTCCGTATTCGTTAATTGCTTCCCAATCAGGCTGAATTGCATTGAAATCAGCCTCTGAGTATCCCATTCTTACTGCTTGATCAATCACGATTCTTGCCAAATCAAAATGCTGGGCAAATGGGTGTTGAGCCAAATAATCTTTGAGCAGTGAGCTTAGGTTGATGGGTGCGCCTGTCGATTTGTGCGCTTTTAGCATTGCTGCAACTTTTTCTGCCAATATATCATTAACTAAGTCGAGCTCTTCAAATTCCATCTCAGCGGGAACAATACCTGTTACTTCATCGTCACGAAGCACTAATGCTTCATCACGCATGTCTAATAAACGTTCAGCATCTGCATAGGTCAATAACCATGGCGCATCAAAATAATCAGTAACCGACTGGCGTAAACGCTGACTAAATGCACGGTTCTTGTCCATGTCTATCGCGGTACGAATAAACTTATGGACATGGCGATCGTAGCCAATCCATAAATCAATCGCTTGCTGACCCCAACTGATAATGCGATCCAGTTTTGCTTGAAGGATATACACCATCCCATCAACATAATCTAAATCATCACGACCTTGTGTGGATTCTTGAATCGTCAGTAACTGCGTTTGTAGCTGATCGCCTGCCGCTTGTAGTGTGTCTTGAAGCTCTTTTAACGTCGCAGACGTTTCATCAAGTAACTGCTCACAACTACTGATTGCCGCGCGCCAGTCTTGGTTTAGCAATTCAGCAATATCGACTTTGACTTGCTGCTGTTGCTCATCCATGGTGCGCTGGTTTAAATCGATGCGATCGAATATTTCAGCTACTGAGTATTTCAATACGGCATGAACATTTTGACGCCAGTGTTTTTCATCACCGTCTTCTTGTGCCGCCGTTGCTGCTTTATTGATTTCGTCTGCCACCATTGCTAACTGGATAGATAGCTTGAGTGTTGAAAACTCTCGTTGGCGAACGTAATAATCAGTAATGCCTAACGCTAATGGGCTTAAACGATAAATACTAGCGCCATCAGTTACTTCACTAGTAAAGCGTGAAATTAATCGCTGTCTTACCAATTCATTAATGGCGTTGTTGGCGCGAAATGCCAGGGTTTCTTTGGATTGGCCGAACATATCACTTACGATGCGAAATGCGTCAACCAGTTCTCCTTCCCCTAATTCTTCATCAAAGCGATCACCGCTTAAAACGGCAATGGCTAACAAGAACGCCAGCCGTTCCGTTGGTAGGTTTAAAGCAAAATCGTTTTGCTTTACCCAGTTAACCAACTCGGGAACCGTCTGGGTAACTTCACTCATCCCTTGTCCTTATTGCTGTTATTAGAGTTTGTCGTTGTTGTGTGCGTTTCTTTCGCAAAAGGCTTACGGGCATACACATGAATATAACGCCCCAACGACAAAAACGGCTCTTGACGGCAAAGCTTCTGCTCCATCTCAAGAACCTGTTCAAAACTGTAGTCACCTACACGGAAAGTTTGCATATAATCATGGAAGGTTCTCACCCCTGTTTTACCCATGATTTCAAACCCTGCATCGGTAAGGCACTGATAAACATCTTCTGGTTTTATCCCTTGCTGCGGCTGTAATTTAAAGCGCTTGCGATGTGGCATTCCTTGCTCAATATGAGTCAAGTTACCGCAAATTAAGTTTTTAAACAGTAGACCGTTATAGTTATAAAACATCACGGAAATGGCACCGCCTGGTTTCACATTGTCTAATAGACCAGTAAGTACCTCGATTGGTTCAGCTAACCATTCCATTACTGCATGAAATAAAATTAAATCGACAGGTTCAGATATGAACTCATCAATTTCCTGCACAGGACAATGCACAAAACGATATTGCTCAAGCAAACCGTTTTTAGCAATTTCTTGTTGAGCTAATGTCAACATTTCGCTAGAAAGATCACATAACGTTACTTGATGTCCAAGTGATGCAATTTTTTGTGACAATTGTCCAATACCTCCCCCTGCATCTAATACAGTAAGAGGTGATACACTGCTAAGCGAGGTAAGAATTTGTTCAATATCTTGCCATACGACAGTTTGTCGTATTTGCCCTTTTGCTGTGCCATATATGTTTTCAGCGAACTTTTGCGCTAAATCATCAAAATTTCGGTCTTTGATCACGGCTGCTTTACGTTATGATAGCGAATCTAAAAAGTGACTCATTTTCTCACAAGCAGTAAAGGAATAAAGGCTTGTGATGCTTTTTCAAGCTCAACTGCTGAAATTTCGGACTACATTTCATGTTTGAATTAAAAAAATTAATCGCAACACTCCTTATGCCCCTCCCAGCACTGCTGATCATTGGGGTTATTGGATTATTGTTTTTATGGTTTACGCGTAAGAAAAAACTCGCTTCGGGAATTATTGCATTCTCTTTTTTAGGTATTTTTGCCGTCTCTTTTCAGCCTGTTTCTACGAGTTTATTGCGACCATTAGAGCAACAATATCCCGCTTTTGTCGGTTCATCTAAACCTATCGATTTTGTTATGGTGCTTGGTAGTGGTCATGTGATCGATAAAACGTTTCCTATCACCTCAGAACTTTCACGTACTGCGTTAATGCGTTTAGTTGAAGGTATTCGTATTGCGCGAATGTATCCGGGATCTAAAATAATCCTCTCCGGTTACGGTGGTGGAACCAATATCAGTCAAGCTCGTATGATGGCTAAAGTCGCCCTAGCATTGGGAGTGAGTAAATCGGATATTCTGTTGTTGGAAACAGCGAAAGATACCTGGGAAGAAGCGCATCAAGCTGCTTCTGTTGTTGGTGATAAAAGCTTAGTACTTGTTACTTCAGCCAGCCATATGCCGCGAGCCTTGTATGAATTTCATCAAGCTGGACTGTATCCAATTCCAGCACCGACTAACTTTTTAGCGACGAACAAAATTAAACAACCTTGGATACGCTACGCGCCAAGCTCGCAGTTTTTAAACCAAACTGAACGTTATTGGCATGAAAAACTAGGGAGTTTATGGCAACAATTGCGTACATTTCTTGCTAACCATAAAGAACAAAGCACGGATGGAAACAATCATGATAGTGCAGATGCGTTAACAGTTGCTGGCTAAAACCATATAAAATGCCCTTATCGCCCAGTAAATCATTACTGGGCTTTTTTTTGCCTACATCACTTACTTTTCTTTACTTTTCTGAGTAGTCCTCAACGTATTATCACAAACGCATATAACCAAAAGCTATATATATAAAACAATTAAGCTAAAAAACGTCATAAAAAATGTATCTGAAAAAAGCGTTAGCCACTATGATTCCCCTCCAATGAGAAACAATAATTGCTTAACATTTTAATTTCTAAATTTTACAAGCATCAGTTTATTTAACTGCAAATAATTGCTTTCTCGTTTTTATTATATTGATAATTTAAAGGTTAGCAGTATGTACCAAATTATAAATTTAGCCGTCTTTACGGTACTGATCGCCTTGTTGATTAAGCAGCAACGTACCGATAGCACCCTGTCAAAACGCGTTTTTACCGGATTAATTCTCGGTGTCTTATTTGGCGCTGCTCTACAGTGGTTATATCACCCACAAACTCCTGTCGTTAGTGACACCCTTGAGTACATTAATATTGTTGGGGCTGGGTATATCAGCCTGTTAAAAATGATTGTTATGCCACTCATTATGGTTTCTATCATTGGCGCAATTATTAAGGTTAAGGATTCAAGTGCGCTGGGTAAAATATCATTTCTCACCATAGGTATTTTATTAGCAACAACAGCAATCTCTGCTTTAATCGGCATAATGATCACTAACCTATTTGGTTTGACAGCTGATGGTATTGTTGAAGGTGCGCGTGAAATTGCCCGTGGCGAAGCATTACAAACACGCTTGGGCAGTATTGCGAATGTGTCGTTTGCAGACATGATAATTTCATTTTTCCCTTCTAATCCTTTTGCTGATTTAGCGGGTACGCGTCCTACTTCTACGATTGCCGTTGTGATTTTCTCTGCATTTGTTGGCATGGCGGGATTAACGGTAATTAAAACAAACCCAGAGTTAGGCGCTAGCTTTGAAAAGTTTGTTAATGTTGCCCAAGAAATTGTTCGTACACTCGTACGTATGGTGCTGAGCTTAACACCTTATGGTGTGATGGCATTAATGACGAAAGTGGTTGCTGGCTCTAACTACGACGATATTCTAGGTTTATTGAATTTTGTTATCGCATCGTATATTGGCCTTGGGTCAATTCTGGTATTACATTTAGTACTCGTTAGCTTTGTTGGGGTCAATCCTCTGCGCTTTTTCAAGAAGATTTTACCCGTACTAACGTTTGCTTTTACCTCGCGTTCAAGTGCAGGCACAATTCCGTTAAACATTGATACTCAAGTAAAATCGCTTGGCAATGGCGATGCGGTTGCTAACTTCTCTGCTTCCTTTGGCGCTACGATGGGACAAAATGGCTGTGCGGGGTTATATCCAGCTATGCTTGCCGTAATGATTGCGCCGACAGTGGGCATTAATCCATTAGATCCCAGCTTTATGATTTCCCTTATTGCCATTGTAACCGTCAGCTCTTTTGGTATTGCAGGTATTGGAGGTGGTGCGACATTTGCCGCTCTTATCGTTCTTTCAACATTAGGTATGCCCGTTGCACTTGCAGGCTTGTTAATTTCGATTGAGCCTTTAATTGATATGGGAAGAACTGCAGTAAATGTTAGTGGCTCAATGACGGCAGGAACTATTACTTCTCGTATTTTAGGCTTAAATAAAACGACTGAGATAGATAAAGAGAAACAACCAAACGTTATTGACACACACGCTTAAACATAATTTAGCTATGATTGCTCTTGTATTAACAAATAAAAATCTCACTTTTTTTTAGTTTTTCACTTTTCAATCAAAGATTACTTTTTTAGTAAAAAACATAAAAATTACATTTCATTAACACTATTTATTATTTAATTTTAATAAATAGTGTTTTTTTCATTCTTATTCGATAAATACTTTATTTTTCATTATTACCATCACTATAAATTGCTTATTAAGCAATCAAGACCTTCCTCTTTTTAACAAATCCTCTTATGGTAATTAATGTGACATAGATCACGTTAGATAATCATTTTTAGACTAGTCTTATTAAGCATAAACTCCAACACATTATGAGTAACTTATTATGAGCATTAAAATTACAGCACGCGGTTTTGAACTTCCAGACTACCTAGAACAACATATTAAAGAAGCATTCTTTAAGTTTGATAAATTCAAAATTACTTTCCAAAGCAAAGATGTATTTATGAAACTTGAGGAAGGCCGTAAGTTTACTGTTGAAATCGCAACTAAGTCTAACCTAGGTAAAATCGACGCTACTGGTGAAGCTAACGAGCTAATCGATGCATTCAACGAAGCCTTTGACCGTCTAGAGCGTCAAGTCATTAAGCACAAAGAAAAACCACAAGCTCACCTCAGTGAAAAAGCACAAAAAGAGAAAGAAAACTTAATTAAAGAAGAAGACGAAACGTTAGCTAAGTTATAAATCATCTTGCCACTAAAAGCGGTCACTGTTTTACATCATTTATTTCGGTGATCGCTTTTCAATATAGGTAATAGAAATATCTGTATTCCTCATTTCTTACTCCGCCATATACCTCTCTTCGATATTTTTCGTGTTAAAATAGTAAAACACACCAAATAAAAGATCTCTAAATGAAAATTCTAGTTCGTAACCTTTCTCGTAGCACCACTGAAATCCAAATTCGTAAAATGTTTGAAGAGTTTGGCAAAGTAGGAAACTGTAACCTTGTTTTAGATACAATTACAGGTAAGTCAAAAGGCTTTGCTTTTTTAGAAATGGACGATGAGCAACAAGCAGTCCGTGCGATGAAAGCTTTAAATGAAACGATGGTAGACAAAAGTCGTATCCGTGTAAAAACAGCACAGTAATCAGTCTATCTAACAGGGCAATACATTGCCCTGTTAATCAGCTTTACGCGGACTATTTTTATTATCCTTTACTCTGTAGCTACTATCTTTATAAGTGATATTAATAGCAAAATTGCTTAAAATTAAACCTATAAATATAAAGTTATACATTGCATGTAATATCACCAAGGCTTTCGCATCATGTCCGATTGGTGCCATGTGCCCATACCCTATTGTTGTCGCCGTAATAAAACTAAAATATATCGCATCAAAATTTGAGACTAGATTGCTCACTCCACCTGTCGCTTTATATAAAACAGCAAACCCTAAGCAGACTTCGATATAATTAATAACTAACATTAAAAATGAACGTTTTTTAGATATTGGCGGGCTATAGATATCTGAAAGAAAAATGATACTTAATAAATAAAGCAACGTTTCTAATAGTAAATAAGATATAAATAAAATAGAGAATGGTGATGATTCAAGATTAAAATTAAAGATCAGTATCGGTGTTATTAATTTAAGAATAACATAAACTTCTGAACATATTTTCCTTGCTAATAATCCAAACTTACCAGAGATATGTCGAATATACAGCCCAGGAAAAATATATGATGATAGAACAAGAAAAAGTTTGAATAATCTCTCGATGCCAAATGTATTTTCTTTTTCATCATTCCAGACTTGTTTTACATGATCATTTTGATTTTTTATCGCAGGTTTGACGTAGCGAAAATCAGTGCTCCATTGGCTTAAAAATAACTTCTTAATAAATGCCATGGATTATTTCCTCATCCGTTAAACCAAGTGACGTTATCACTGTAACACTTGTGACTTACGACTTTGTATTTAATAGATATAAAGCCTGATCTCTATTCCATAATCAAGACAAATAAAAAAGCCTAAACTCTGTTTAGGCTTTATCTGTTATTGCATTTTTAACCCACGAACTGACGAACTTTTTCCAGATCTTCTGGCGTATCTACACCCGCAGGAGGTGCATCAATTGCCACATCAACATGGATTTTTTCTCCGTGCCAAAGCACGCGCAATTGCTCTAGAGACTCTATTTGCTCAAGTGCACTTGGTGCCCAATTGATATAGGTTTTAATAAACCCTGCACGGTATGCATAAATACCAATATGACGAAGTAAATTATGATGCACAGTTCGTGGCTGCTTGGCAAAATTATCACGATCCCAAGGTATGGCTGCACGGCTAAAATACAATGCATAACCATCTTTATCCGTAACAACTTTTACAGCATTTGGATTAAATACTTCATCATAGTGATCAATTTCTACCGCTAATGTCGCCATAGGTGCGTCTTTATGCGCAATATTATCAGCAACTTGGCGGATAATAGTGTCAGGAATAAGTGGCTCATCCCCTTGCACATTAACAACAATATGATCATCGGCTAATTGATATTTCTCAACTACTTCAGCTAAACGCTCGGTACCAGATTCGTGATCTGTGCGTGTTAAACACACCTCACCACCAAAACCTTTCACCACATCAACAATGCGTTGATCATCCGTTGCAACAATCACGTGATCGGCACCGGACTTTATCGCTTTCTCGTAAACCCACTGCACCATTGGCTTACCTGCAATATCTGCCAACGGTTTACCCGGTAAACGTGTAGATTGATAGCGCGCAGGAATAATAACGGTAAATGTCATTATTTAACCTCGTCAGAGCTTAACGTACGTGCTTCTGGCTCAAGTAAAACTGGAATGCCATCTTTAATAGGATAAGCTAAACGATCAAATTTACATACCAGCTCATTATTTTTTTTATCGTAACTCAACTTGCCTTTACATACAGGACAAGCAACGATTTCAAGCAGACGATGATCCATACGTTTCCTTTACCTCAATGATCTTATTAATAATGTCTGTTGCCTGAGGCTGAGCGATATCTGCATTAACGGGTAAATACCACCAGTTATCTTCAGCAAACGCATAGCACTTCACGGCATCTTTTTCAGTCATTACTAAATGCTGCCCTTGATGGGCTAACTCTAACAATGTTTGTTTTTCAAATGCTTGATGATCAGCAAAAGGCTGACATAAAACAGGGGTTACGCCTAATTGATTTAGGGTAGAAAAAAAGCGAGGAGGATGACCAATACCCGCAATAGCTACGATATCTTTTAAGTCACCTATCAAGCAACGCTCACCTGTTTTCACATTAATTAAATCGGTTGGGACTAATGTCATTGATGCTTCATTTGCTTGCGCTGAACCACCATTACAAATAAGAAAATCAACGCTATCTAAACGCTCACAGGTTTCTCGTAATGGACCCAGTGGCAATAAATGCTCGTTACCAAAACGACGTTGACCATCAATCACAACAATTTCAATATCACGATCCAATGCATAATGCTGAAGACCATCATCAGTGATGATCACATCTACATTGTGATCTAATAGCATCTTCACAGCTTCACTGCGTTTAGGTGCAACAGCAACGGGGGCATTCGTTCTTCGTTGAATAAGTACGGGTTCATCACCTGCAATATCAGTGCTAGTTGTCGCTTCAACATAATAGGGATAATGCGGCGCTTTACCACCATAACCACGAGAAACCACACCCGGTTTTAAACCTTGCGCTTGTAGTTGTTCCACCAGCCACACGACAACAGGCGTTTTACCATTGCCACCCGCAGTAATATTGCCAACCACAACAACAGGTACAGGCGCGCTATACGCTTGTTTTTTACCAGCAGAATATTGTCGTCTTTTATGTCGGCTAATCACCCCAAATAAAAAACTTAAGGGTTTAAATACAGGCCAAAGCAGAATGTAAAGTAACAGCATCCCCCCTTTAGGCGGATGCTGAAACCACATTTTTTCAATAAGGGATGCCATTAGTCACCAAACTGAATTCGATGAAGTTGTGCATATGCACCATCATGGCTAATTAGCTCTGCGTGAGTACCGCGTTCAACAATTTCACCATCATCTACTACTAGGATTTGATCGGCATTTTCAATCGTAGATAAACGGTGAGCAATTACCAGTACCGTTCTGTCTTTTTGAAGTTCATCTAAGGCACTTTGAATTGCGCGCTCAGATTCAGTATCAAGTGCTGATGTTGCTTCATCAAGAATTAACACAGGCGCATCACGTAACAGCGCACGAGCAATCGCAAGACGTTGACGTTGACCGCCCGATAAACTGACACCGTTTTCGCCGATAATAGTATCTAAGCCTTTATCCATGCCTTTGATAAAGTCCATCGCATAAGCCAGTTCAGCTGCACGTTCAATATCTGCACGACTGTATGCACCTTCACTTGCATAAGCAATATTATTTGCAATAGTGTCATTAAATAAGTGTACGTTTTGAGAAACAACTGCCACTTGGTTACGAAGATTGGAAAGTTTGTAATCTCGAATTTCAACCGAATCAATGTTTATTTCACCTGACTCAATGTCATAGAAACGCGTCAATAAGTTTGCAATGGTACTCTTACCAGAACCCGAACGACCGACTAATGCTAATGTTTTACCTGCCGGTATGCTAAAGCTCACATTACGCAATGCTGGAGTGTCCTTTGTCGGATAAGTAAAGGTTACATTCTTAATCTCTACATCACCCTTCACACGTTTAACTTCAACTTTACCATTGTCTTTTTCGGTTTCTAAATCCATTAATTCAAACAGGGTGTGACAAGCAGCCATACCGCGTTGGAACTGAGAAGTAACACTTGTAAGCGCTTTTAATGGACGCATCAAGCCGAACATCGAACCAAATATAACGGCAAACGTACCTGGTGTTAGTTCCGCTCGTAAAGATGGCGTATTTGCCAAAATTAATACAACGACAAGAGCAAAAGACGCTATGACCTGTATTACGGGGTTTGAAATAGCCTGAGCAGAAACAAGCTTCATGGTCTGGCGACGCATTTGATTGCTCACTTTATCAAAGCGCTCTTTTTCTACTTGCTGACCACCGTAACTTAATACGACTTTGTGACCTTTTAGCATTTGCTCAGCAGATGACGTCACAGACCCCATCGCATCCTGCATATTTCGTGAAATTTTACGAAAACGCTTTGATACAATACGAATACTGATTGCAACAACAGGGGCAATCACAATCAAAATTGCGGATAGTTGCCAACTATTCCAGAACATCAATACCATTAGACCAATAATAGATGCCCCTTCACGTACAATGCTCACTAATGCACTACTGGTAGCTGACGCAACTTGCTCTGAATCGTAAGTAATACGAGATAACAATGCCCCTGAAGATTCTTTATCGAAAAATGAAACAGGCATTTTCATGAAGTGTTGGAATAACTGACGACGTAAGTTCATTACAACATTGCCTGATACCCAAGATAAGCAGTAAGTTGCTACGAAGCCACTTGCACCACGCATTATCATTAAGCCAATTAAATAGATTGGCATCATCGCTAGGAAATTAGAATCAATTTTGTCTAATCCACCAAAGCTTTCATCAAGCAGTGGCTTGATCATTGAAACCAATAAGGTATCACCAATCGCATTGATGATAAGAGCGATCACTGCAACAGCAAGGCCTGCTTTATAAATGCTAATGTAGGGCCATAAACGCTTGTACGTTTCGCTTGATGATTTTTCTGTTAATTGAGTCATGAAAACCAATTTATTACTAATACAGTTTTTATATTCTACCCTTAACTTCCTTCTCTACCAAATTTGTATCTCATCCTTTTGAAAAATTTATCTTTAGCGTAAAAAAAAGCAGCAATAAGTGTTCTTTACCCAAGCGATGAACATCCTAAATTGAAAAAAGGACACTTTTATAACCAACGAGGACGATACCACTGTGTGGCTGAGTGTTGTCGCTCAGTAATAACTTGGTAGTTTCGTCCGTTAATAGTCACGCTTATCTGCCCCGAATTTCCCGTTGATAACCACTCAATCCCTCGATCCTGATACCGTGCTTTGATACTTTTTGCTGGCAAATTCCATGCATTATAATAACTAGTCGAAACAACGGCTAATGAGGGCTTTATCGTGTCAATAAAGGTATGCGTTGATGACGTTTTGCTACCATGGTGAGGAACTAACAAAATATCAGCATCCAGTGACGGTGCGCTCTTTAACATCATCAACTCAGCAATCGCATCAATATCACCCGTTAATAACACGGATGGGCCTTGAAGCTCACTATTTTGAACATGGATAACGCAAGAATGAGGATTTCGGGCATGATACACGCGCTGTAAAGGCCATTGGACTTTGAATGTCAAACCTTGCCAATGCCATGTTTGGCCTTTCTGGCATGGCAAATATCCCTTTTCAAAATTACTACTGTACTTATATTGCGGTGATAACTTCTCGATAATGATTGTTTTTCCACCCGCATGATCACTGTCATCGTGACTAATAATTAAATAATCTAATTGCTTTATACCTAGCTGTCTCAGAATCGGTAGAATAGTGGTTTCAGCAACGGCTCTATCCTCCCATCGATTGCCAGTATCATATAATACAGCCTTGTTATTTTTAATAATCAGTACCGCTAATCCATGTCCAACATCAAGTACCAACATTTTCCAATCCGACTTTACCGGCTCTTTAATAAACCAACACAATGTAATTACTATCACCGAGCTATATAGCCACTTAAATGACGATAAAGGCAATAACATCAATGCAACAAAAATGATGATAACTCCCCAAAGTAAAGGGGTTAGGTTCACTGATAATGGATACCACGCACCTTCCAACCATTGGATCCCTTCAATGATAGGAATTAAAGACCAGTCAGCACATTGCCAAAACAATGAAGAAACGGGTGGAAACCATAACGTCAGCAGTGCTAATAATACTAAAGGAACCGTGATGATACTGACCAAAGGAACAGCAACTATATTAGCAATAGGAGCTGCTAGCGATACGCCACCGAACCATAACCATTGTATGGGTAACATTAGCACCAATAGCCAAAGCTGAATTTTTGCTAGTTTAAATAAAAACGCTTTGAAGCGATTGCTCGATATCGAGTCATCAAATACGCTTCTTCCTGTAAAATAGCGCTGGCTTAGGGTAACTAAAATTAAAACACCAACGGCATAAAATGATAGCCAGAAAGAAGCACTATAAATGGCGAATGGGTCAATAAATACACTTAATGCTAACGCAGCTAATAATAGTTGCCAATGGCGCCAATACACATCTGTTGTTTTCAAGATCCCGAGAAAGACACACATAATTAATGCACGTATGGTCGGCGTAGTGAAGCCACTTAACCAGGCATAGGAAAATGCGATACATAACCCTGTTATCATCGGTAACCAAATAAAGTAACGCTTCTGCGGCAAGAAAAGCTTACATTTTAGGCCTATTTGCCATCCTAATAACATGGCAAGTGCGATGTGTAACCCTGAAATAGCTAACAAATGAGCCGTTCCACTGTCTCTTAAATGAAGCCAATCTACTTTCGTTAATCCACTTCGGTCACCAAACGCTAATGCTAATAGGTATGCTTTATTCGGCATATTTTCGACATAACCTAACGCCTTATCATAGAGTTGCTGTCGCCAAGTTATTCTTGATGGAAGTAATAATGGCAGCGATGATAATCGATGACGCACCACAGCATTACCATGTACATTTCGACTCACAGCATATCGTTCTGCATCAAAGCCAGCTTGATTTACACGTCCAACAATTCGACTCAACTTAACAGGTAAGTGCCAAATTTGACCTTGCTTTAATGTTGGCGCATCCGGCCAGATCAGAAATAACCTATGAGATGCATCCAAAACAGGATTATCAGGCGGTGAATGAAAATAATTATCAACAACCTCTACTTCAATATTTGAAATTGGTATATTTTCATTTATTACAGCACTTATACGAACATTTATGGTAAGATTTGTGCGATTTAGCGGAATGTCTTCAACTTTTTTACGATATTGTTCGGCACATAACACCGCTAGAAAAGCACTTATTGAAAACCAGAAAAGAAAATGGTTTTTACAATAATAAAAAATAACAAGGCTGACTATTATTGCTGTCATATACCACCAGTACGGTGGTAGAAATGATAACCAATGCAGTGAATGAAAACCTATTGCGATACCTAATGATGTTTGTAACATGCTGTTATCGCCATTTAATAAATACTAATTATGCCTAGACATCTTATAAAAAAGTTCTTACCAAGCCATGAAGTCATTAAGCGCCAAAAAGCACTTAAGATCTTTGGTAATGTACTTTATAACCCGAACTTATGGTGCTTAAACCGTCGTTCTGCGTCAGGTGCATTTGCCGTTGGCTTATTCATGGCTTTCGTACCACTTCCTAGTCAAATGATTATGGCAGCTGGGTTAGCTATTTTATTTGGTGTAAATCTGCCTCTTTCAGTGGCTCTCGTTTGGGTAAGTAACCCTGTGACTATGCCTGTTTTATTCTATGGTGCTTACAAGTTAGGCGCTTGGGTATTGAATAGTCCTAACATCGCGTTTCACTTTGAGCTTTCATGGGATTTTTTACTTAACCAAATGAGCCAAATTGGCCCCCCATTTTTACTTGGCTGCTTTATTTGCAGTGTAGTATCAGCGCTTATCGGCTATTTTGGCATCCGTAGCTTATGGCGTTATTCCGTTGTGAGAAGCTGGAATAAACGTAAATTCCGAATTGGTAAAACTCACTAGCTTTAATACCTTTAAAATATAAATAAGCAAAAGCCTCTATGACGAGAGGCTTTCTTCTTTTATCTTTATTTTTTAGATCAAAAAAACACATTTAATTACCCGCCTGTTTCATTTTTCACAATTTTCATTGCCAGTTCAATTTTCGTTAATACTCACTATCCATTTTCATCATATGTTTTATTCAAAAACTTAAATTACTGTTTATCAATAGAGGTTTTACTAGCAAATCAAATAATTACGTCTAGTATTAGGAAAACATTTAAATTACACATTTTACTTTTAAGGTACTTATTATGGATAACCCTGTGAGCTCAATGCTTAGCAAAGGCTGGAAATGGTTTATTATTGTTGGAGTTATTGTCGCATTAGCCGGTGTTTTTGCAATTAGCTTACCTATTGCTGCGGGTATGACAATCACAACAATTGTAGGGACCATTTTCCTTGTGATTGGTCTAGTACAGGTCTATCACACCTTTAGTATTCATGATTGGAAAACTAAAATTTGGTACGTTATTAGTGCGCTATTCTATTTAATTGGCGGCTTATTTATTCTAAGCCAACCGTTTATTGGCTTAGTTACTATTACCGTATTAATGATTGCCACAATGATTTTCAACGGTGTTACGCGTATGCTATTTGGCTTTAATAGTCGTAAACACCTTGCAGGTTGGCGCTGGATTGTAATCAGTGGTTTGATTTCTACTGCTATTGGTATCTATTTCTTTACTCTGATGAATAATCCAGAATTCTCTATGTCATTACTGGGTATTTTTGTTGGTGTATCACTACTATTTGAAGGCTTCAGCTTTATTTTCATTGGTACTCAAATGAAAAAAGTGGTTCAAAATAAATAACATAAAAATAGAATCTAAATAAAAAGCCTCAATATTTTTGATATTGAGGCTTTTTTAATTCAGATACCATCGCGTATTTGCAATATTTGTACACAACTAAACGTTTGCTATTTAGTTGTAATTTCAGTACTAATAACGCTGCAGATTACTTTAACTAAGATATAGCAATGCCGTGTATTCAACGATTATACGTTTTCTCATTATTGCTTGGTTGCATTTTCTTTCATCACTGTGCATCTGCAACAGCAAGCGCTATTAATACAAATCAATACCTTAAACAAACGACACCAATAACGTCTGTTGACTCTACTTTTATATCTTCAACGCAGCGCTATCGCGTTTTACTCTCATTACCTAAACTGGTGAGCTCTCCGTTGTCTCATCAACGTGATCATTTGCTTGCTTTGTTACAACAAAAGAGTAGTGTTTCACTCTCTTACATACTGATAGCTATAGAAAATTTTTGTTTAAAACGGAAAAAACTTTTACCTCTAGCCAATTTTCAATTTCGTTTTACACATAGTCGGGAGCAACTGTTTCACTAACGTCAACCGACTTTTATTTTCTACTTTTATTACAAGGACACATAGATGCTTGATTCATTTGTATCTATTTTTTCTGCGCTCTGGTATCAAGATTTTGTTGCATTACAAAACCCAGAAAGCATGGTGATGATTTATGTTTGTGTAACATTTGTCATTTGGTTAGAAAGTGCATTTTTACCTGCAGCTCCCCTACCTTGCGATAGCATTGTTATTCTTGCTGGAACATTAGGTGCAATGGGGATCATCGATTTTAAATTGATTGTCTTCTTACTAATCGTGGCATCAGCCATCGGTAGTTGGCTAGCTTACTTGCAAGGTCGCTGGCTAGATCACCTACCAAAAGTAAAAGGCTGGGTGAATATGGTGCCACCTCATCGAATGAAAACTGTGGATAATTTACTTATTCGTCATGGTATTGTTGCTTTGTTTACCGCACGATTTATTCCTGTTGTCCGCCCTTTATTACCTTTAATGATGGGATTTAGGATTAAAAGTCAGGCTCACTTTTTCCGTTTTGCTTGGTTAAGTGCTACAGCTTGGGTATTACTATTAACAGGGTTAGGTTATTTATTAACGCTTCTTCCAGAAAAAATCGCCAAAGTAGCAACAATGGTATTAATGGTTGCACCATTTGTTACTCTCGCTATTGCTATTGTTAGCTTATCAAGCAATTGGTTACTAAAACGCTTTAAGAAAAACAAAGCCATGTTGTAACAAGCAATATATAACAAAAGTCTGCTGACACACTGCACAATAAAAGTGAGTGGATAAGCAGACTTTTTGGTTCTAAGCATACCCTATAAGCTTTTGGAACTTGATTGACTTTGTATCTTAAATAACACGCTTATGCTAATAAATAACAGGGGCTTATTGTGATGGTTTAAACCACTATTTCGCTATTATGGCACCTATTTTAGATACAAAAAAACCCGCTAAAGCGGGTTTTTTATTACATCGTAATACTGTTTATACTTAGAAGTAGAAACGAGTACCGAATACGATATTAGTTAGGCTGTTCTTAGCTTGCTCGCTTGAGTAAGAATCACTAGAGAAGATCTTATCAGTTGCGATGCTGTAGTTAACTTCAGAAGTGATAGCAACGTTAGGATTAATAAAGTATTTAACACCAGCAGAGAACTTAGCATTTGCACCCCAGTTGCTGTCAGAACCTTGGTTGCTTAGAGATAGACCACCAACTTCAGCAGCAGCACCTACGTAAGGAACCCAGTTAGTAGAGTTCACGAAGTTGTACTCGGTGAATACACCTAGCTGACCACTAAGTTCATCATTAGCGTCTTGAGCACGAACAGTCGCAGTACCACCTACTTCCCAGTTATCTTTAACGAAAGTACCGTAAGTACCGTTAATATTTGCATGCCAGCCACTACCTAGTTTTGCGTTACCTTGTACACCGATCTCTTGAGTACCAGCAGGTAGTTGAACGGCTGCTTGTGCTGCAGCAGGAGCTAATACAGATAGTGCCACTAGAAGGCTTAGTGCATTCTTTTTCATTATTTTTCCTAAATGTTTTTATTTTTAAACAAGTTGTCCACTTTAGTGCAATCCCTTTACTTAGTTAGGTTACTTAAATAGAGAAGTAACAATCCGTCTACGACACTTGTATCCATAAATCAGTGGCGACAAAATTAGCACGCAGTTTCATCCCTGTTAAATGAAACAACTTAATTAATTTTCAAATGAACACCATTCACAATTTATAAGAAAAAAGTTTAATTATTCAGTTGAATCCACCCACAAGAGCACGAAAAATAACCAATCAGGTAAATAAAAAAGCATTATTAAAAATAAAATAAAAATAAAATTCACAATATTGTGAATATTATTTATTTATCGACCAAATAATGACCACTAAAACTAACGTAAGAATCGTCTACCTTTTATTTATTGTTCTTTATTTTTATCACGTAGAGACTTCATCTATTTTTATTAATTAATGACCTTGAATTTAATCGCATAATGACAGCAACTTTTCTCTATTTATAAGAGAACAAGATTGCTTAAACACATATCAATAATGACAGTCCTTCCGGGTATTATGATTCAACAATCGCAGGTATACGTAATTGAAAATCAAAACGTCAACACTTGAAAAATTCTAAGTAGTTTAATCTATAGATACAAAAACGGAGCCAATGTGGCTCCGTTTGATATCAATAATACAATAAGACTATTTCGCACTTAGTACTCTGGCAGGTTGCAAACTACTTGCCCTACGAGCGGGATACCAAGTAGCAACAAGGCTGAGTATAATTGCTGTTATAGATACAATTAACACATCTTTATAGGCTAACTGAGTGGGTAGGAAATCAATAAAATAAATATCCCCCGATAAGAACCGGTGACCAATGATTTTTTCTATCACTCGAACTATATGAGTTAAGTTAACAGCAACTAAGCTACCAAATATTGACCCCATCACGCTACCTAACACACCAGATAATACGCCATGCCAAATAAAGATGGATTTCACTAAGCGATCACTTGCCCCCATGGTTCTTAAAATCGCGATATCAGAGGCCCGATCTTTTACTGCCATCATTAAGGTTGAAACGATGTTGAAACACGCAACCCCAATAACCAATACCATAACTAAATACATAATCGTACGGACTAACTGAATATCACGGTACATATAGCCGTATTGTTGTGTCCAACTTTTTAGATAAACATAGACAGGAAGCGTATTACCCACTTCTTTTACAATACGCTGCGCTTGTAGTACTTTATCCACTTTAATTTGAATACCTGAGACACCTTGCCCCATATCCATGTATTTTTGTGCATCAGCCATTGGCACTAGCGCCAATTTATGATCAATTTCTCCCCCAAGCGCTAAAATACCCACTACTTGTAATCGAATTCGATGCGGAGCACGAAGCTGGGTCATTTCAGGATCGGCATCAGGGAGCAATGCGGTTAACCAGTCTCCCACTTTCACATTCAGGCTTTTAGCAACGCCTTGACCTAAAATGACTTCTTTTTTACCGGCAGTAAATTTGCTCCACGCATCATTTAAAACATAGTGCGGTAATTCACTGACTTTAAGTTGCTCTTGAGGGTTAACACCTCGAACACCAACAGCTTTTAACTTTGTGCCTTTTTCAAGTAACGCTGTGAATTCAACATAAGGCGCAGCCGCTGTCACATCCGGGTGTTTTTCTATTTGCTTAACTAGCGGTTGCCAATTATTTAAAGGAGGCTCAACCGCCTGTAACTCACCCTGTGGGATCACAGATAACACACGGGTTTGTAGTTCACGTTCAAAACCATTCATTGCTGACAGACCAACAATGATCACCGCAACACCAACGGCAATACCTAACATCGATGACATTGAAATAAATGACACCATTCGGTTACGTTTTTTCGAACGATTAAAACGACTACCTATATATAAAGAAAGAGGGCGAAACATTAAGCCTCCACTACGACTTGAGATAACACGCCATCTTGCATATGCATACAACGGTCAAGTTTTGCCGCTAATTCACTATCATGGGTCACGACTAAAAATGCGGTACCTGATTCTGCATTTAATTTACGCATTAAATCATAAATTTCTAATGCCGTTTTATGATCAAGATTCCCCGTAGGTTCGTCAGCTAAAACAATAGAAGGATTGTTAACCAAGGCACGCGCAATGGCAACACGTTGACGTTCACCACCACTCAATTCCGAAGGACGGTGCTCATAACGATGACTAAGCCCCACTAAAGCCAGCATGTCTTGTGCACATGTACGCGCTTGACTGACACTTTTACCACCAATTAACAACGGCATAGCGACATTTTCAACGGCAGTAAAGTCCGCAAGTAAGTGGTGAAACTGGTATACAAAGCCAATTTCTTGATTACGAATTTTCGCTTGTTTGTTCGCACTTAAAATATCTAAGCGCTGCCCTTTAAAGAACACTTCTCCATCAGTGGGTTCATCTAAAGCCCCCAGAATGTGCAACAGTGTACTTTTCCCTGAGCCAGATGATCCCACAATGGCGACCAACTCATTGTCAGCAATCTCTAAATCAACTTGCTTTAAAACTTCTGTCTCAAACTGCCCTTCTTTATAGGTTTTACAAACTTGGTGACAAGATAACAACGCATTATTCATAACGAAGAGCCTCAGCAGGACGGACAGCGGCCGCACGATAAGAAGGAAAAATAGTCGCTAATAAACTCAAGCTTATAGCGCCTAAAATAACAAACATAATTTGCATCGGTTCAATCACGGTGGGTAACGTGCCACCGATCGATGCTAAATCGACACCCAATACAGAAATAATGGCATTAAGATAGTGCGCCACTAACGCGCCGAGTAAGCCGCCTAATAAGGCACCGATAACACCACTACTTGCCCCTTGAACAATAAAAATCATCAAGACTTGGCGGTGAGTCATACCCTGGGTTTTTAATATTGCAACTTCTGATTGTTTCTCCATCACCACCATCACTAAAGCAGAAATGATGTTAAAAGCCGCCACACCTATGATCAAGCTAAGCATTAAGCCCATCATATTCTTTTCCATTTTTACTGCCTGGAAAAGCTCACCGCGCTGCTCGCGCCAATCAGACCATGTCCAACCATTGGGTAATTTCAATTTAGCTAATTCAGGAACAACGAATGGATCATCCAGATATAAACGCCAACCTGTCATTTGATCCTGTTTATAGCGTAATAAACGTCCAGCATCTGAAATATTGGTGTATACCAATTGGTTATCAACATCAGAGCCCGTGTCATAAATACCCGAAACTTCAAATTTTCGTTGGCTCGGCATACGACCAATTGGCGTAAATTGGCTTGCACTGGTCACCATCAGACGAATTTTATCGCCCGGTTGAACACCCAGTTCAACGGCCAACGCTTGGCCAATAACCACTTTAAAACTCCCAGGAGTAAGATCACTTAAGCTCCCCACCATCATATGACGAGAGATGGGATCATATTGATTAGGTTCAATACCAATCATCGTACCGGCAGCAATAGAGTTTGCACTTTGTATAATCGCTTCACCACGAGTGATCGCCGTTACACCTGTCACATGTGGCAATTGTTTTAATGCCTCTGGTGCGTTTTCTGATAACGGTACTCGTCCATCTGCACTCGATACGACGGCTTGCGGTAGAACACCTAAAATTCGACCTTTTAGCTGATCTTCAAAACCGTTCATCACAGACATAACGGTAATTAACGCCATTACACCAATAGTAATACCGGCTGTAGACATATAAGAGACAAACCGACTAAAGCGATCGCCTGAACGACCACGTAAATAACGTAAGCCAATATAAAAAGACACTGGATGAAACATAGGATTGAGAAACCACTCCTTTATTAGGTTGGTAAAGAATACTCGTTCACACCCTCAATTACCATCCGACATAGTAAATGTAATGTAAATTCAGTGACTAAATGATAAACACTTACGCCGCTTTTCTTGCCCTTGCATGATTGCTAAGTAATAATCAGTCCAATTAATTCAAGCTTTATATGCTGTGGCTGTCAGTTATGGCATCCGCTCCTATTATTAGTTTGAAATAGGATTTATTCACAGTGAGTGCGCTATGACACAACAAGATGAGTATTTTTCAGTCCAGCTAGGGCTTACTATTAACGTTGAACGTTTATCATCTAATGAAAGCGTACCTGATGAACAAGATTTCAATGCCGAAATCCCGCCTTTATTTCGTATTGCCAGCGAGTGTTCGACGTTAGAAGACAATGCCGATCGTTTATTCGCCAGTTTCAACAAAAATGAAACCCAAGCATTGATGGATTATCTTGCAGCACAAAACAGTAAAATTAATCTATTACTGTCTTATGTTTTATCACAGCAAGATGATCCTACCTATCGTTTTACTACCTTAACTTTTGGCGCAAGTAACCTTAGTTTTACCAGTTCATCTTCCTATCCGGTTGGCACTAATGTTAGAGTGAAACTGTTTTTAGATTACCCAGCCGCTGCTATTTTTTGCTACGCTGAAGTCACCGAAAGTATTGCTAGCGATGAGCAATTTATCATTAAATTGCGTTATACCCGTTTGCTTGAAGATGATCGAGATTTGCTGATCCGCGCCGCTTTATATAGCCAGCAAAAACTTTTACGCCAACGTGCTCAACAACGACAATTAAATAATAACGATGAATAATAAACACTTACTTTCTATACCCTTACCTAGTAAGGCTGGCGATAACCGTTATATCGGTAATATCAAGGGGGCAGCCCTTGCACTGTCTTTTGCAGAAGTGGCCGCATCGCATAAAGGCCCAGTTCTTGCGGTGGTGCCTGATACCCAAACAGCCTTAAAACTTCAGCCAGAAATCACGCAATTTTGCGATGTCGAGGTAAACGTTTTTCCAGATTGGGAAACCTTGCCTTATGATAATTTCTCGCCACACCAAGATATTATTTCAGAACGTTTAGCGCGTTTATACAAAATGCCAAGCCAAAAATCTGGCATTATTTTGGTGCCGATCAGTACCTTACTTCAGCGTCAAACCCCAAGAGAATTTATCCACCAGCATGCTTTAATCGTAAAAGCTGGCGATCGAATGTCACTTGAAAAGCTGCGCTTACAGCTTGAAGTATCAGGTTATCGTCATGTTGATCAAGTGATGGAGCATGGCGAGTATGCCAGCCGAGGCTCGCTGCTTGATTTGTTCCCAATGGGGAGTCAATCTCCTTATCGTATCGATTTTTTTGACGATGAAGTCGACTCTATTCGTCAATTTGATCCAGATAACCAACGTTCTACCGGTGAAATTGATAGTATCGATTTATTACCAGCGCATGAGTTCCCAACGGATGAAATCGCAGTTGAAAATTTCCGTATGCGCTGGCGTGAACGTTTTGAAGCTCGCCGAGAACCAGAATCTATTTATCAACAAGTCAGCAAACGTTTATGGCCTGCAGGTATTGAATACTGGCAACCGCTGTTTTTCGATAAAACAGAAACCTTATTTGATTACTTACCTGATACTTCTTTGCTTATCACACTGGGTGATTTAGAGCCTGCCGTTGATAGCTTTTTAGCCGATGCTGAATACCGTTACGATCAACGCCGTGTTGATCCATTGCGTCCTTTACTTGAACCTAAAGAGCTATGGCTAACAAAAGATGAAATGTTCGCAGGCTTTAAGAATCTGCCTCGCGTTCGTATTCAGTCGGAGCCTGTCGATAGCCCAAAAGCAGGCCGTTTTAATCCTGAATTAAAACCCGTTCCTAGCATCACGATTAATCACCAACTTAAAGAGCCGTTTGCTGAACTCAGACGCTTTGATGAGCAATTCCAAGGCAAAGTCATTTTCTCTGTAGCCTCTGAAGGCCGTCGAGAAGCGCTGCTCGATCTATTAGCACGGATCAAAGTCCGTCCATTGGTTTGTAAAACCTTAGATGAAGCCCTTGATAACCCAACCAAACATAGCCTTGTTATTGGCTCGGCTGAAAATGGCTTTATTCTTGATGATCCTGCTGTTGCATTCTTGTGCGAAAGTGACTTACTTGGTGAGCGTATTGTTCAACGTCGTCGTCGCGATGATAAAAAAACCACAGTCAATGCCGATACAATTATCCGTAACCTTGCTGAATTGCAAGTGGGGCAACCTGTCGTTCACATTGATCACGGCATAGGCCGTTACCAAGGTTTACAAACCCTTGAAGCTGGCGGTATTAAAACCGAATATGTAACACTTGAATATCAAGGTGGCGCTAAACTCTATGTTCCTGTTGCATCACTGCATTTAATTAGTAGCTACTCAGGTGGTGCTGAAGATACCGCACCTATTCATAAATTAGGTGGCGAAGCATGGTCTAAGGCTCGCCGAAAAGCAGCAGAAAAAGTCCGTGATGTGGCGGCTGAATTACTGGATGTTTACGCTAAACGCGAATTAAAACCAGGCGTTAAATTTACCCTAGATCGTGAAGCATACGCTGAATTTAGCGCAGGTTTCCCTTATGAAGAAACCTACGATCAAGCCTTAGCAATTAACGCAGTTCTGTCTGATATGTGCCAAACCAAGGTCATGGATCGCCTTGTTTGTGGTGATGTGGGCTTTGGTAAAACTGAAGTCGCTATGCGTGCTGCATTTGTGGCTGTTGATAACAACAAACAGGTAACTGTGTTAGTGCCAACTACCCTATTGGCACAACAGCACTTTGAAAACTTCCGTGACCGCTTTGCTAATACGCCAGTGCGTGTCGAGGTGCTATCTCGATTTAAAACAGCGAAAGAGCAAAAACAAATTTTAGCGGATGTCGAAGAAGGTAAAATCGACATCTTAATTGGTACTCATAAGCTACTAAATAGCAGTGTGAACTACCATGATTTAGGCTTATTGATTGTCGATGAAGAGCATCGCTTTGGTGTGCGTCAGAAAGAAAAAATCAAAGCGATTCGTGCCAATGTCGATATCTTAACCTTAACGGCAACACCGATCCCTCGTACCTTAAACATGGCAATGAGTGGGATGCGCGATCTTTCGATAATCGCCACACCACCAGCGCGTCGTTTAGCGATCAAAACATTTGTTCGCCAATCCGATGATGCTGTTATTCGTGAAGCTGTGTTACGTGAAATCAGCCGTGGTGGTCAGGTTTACTTCCTGCATAATGAAGTCGATAGCATTGAAAAAACGACCGAAGATTTAGCAAAATTGATCCCTGAAGCCCGTATCACCTTTGCTCACGGTCAAATGCGTGAGCGTGAACTCGAAAAGATCATGGGCGATTTTTACCACCAGCGCTTCAATGTACTTGTGTGTACTACAATTATTGAAACTGGTATCGATGTCCCTACCGCTAATACCATTATTATGGATCGCGCTGATAATCTTGGCTTGGCTCAGTTACACCAGTTACGTGGTCGTGTTGGTCGTTCTCACCACCAAGCTTATGCTTACCTATTAACACCACATCCAAAGCGTATGACGAAAGATGCGGTGAAACGCCTTGAAGCCATTTCTTCTCTTGAAGATCTTGGTGCTGGCTTTACGTTAGCGACCCATGATTTAGAAATTCGTGGTGCTGGTGAATTACTTGGTGACGAACAGAGTGGTCAAATTCAATCGGTTGGCTTTAGCCTCTTTATGGAGATGTTAGAACAAGCTGTTGAGGCTCTAAAAGAAGGTAAAGAGCCTTCGCTAGATGATCTACTTAAACAACAAACAGAAGTTGAGTTACGTATTCCAGCGCTACTGCCTGATGACTACATCCCTGATATTAATACTCGTTTATCACTTTACAAACGCATCGCAAGTACTAGTGATGACAACGAGCTAAACGAAATTAAAGTTGAGCTAATTGACCGATTCGGCTTATTACCAGAAGCGGCATCGAACTTACTGACGGTAAACAGTGTCAAACTTAAAGCTGCCACGCTTGGCATCAAGAAAATCGAGAACGGTGAAAAAGGCGGCTATTTCGAATTTGATCAAAATGCAGCAATCAATCCAAGCTTCCTTGTTGGTTTACTGCAAACTCAGCCCAATGTTTTCAGAATGGAAGGCCCAACAAAACTGAAAATTATTGCTGAACAAAGTGATCGTAAAAAGCGAATAAAGTTCCTTGAAGATCTTCTTGAACAATTTCGTCAGCACATGGTGTAAGTAAACCATCCTCTAAGAGTACTGACCGAACAAGGTCAGTACTTTATATTTAGATACTCTCCGAATTTCGGCAGGATAGCTATGAAACTTGATTTCGAAATCTCTACGCCTCGGCTTATTCTTCGCCCATTTAAAAATGCTGATCTCAATGATTTTCTCGCAGCCGTACATGACTCAGTTAATGAACTAAGTCCATGGCTTGAATGGTGTGATAATCGCTTTGATCAACATGATGCCCATGAATGGATAAGCGCAAGTCGACTCAGCTGGCAAACCGATTTTAGCTATGAATTTGCCATCTTTAATCGCTTTGATGATGCGTTTATTGGAACGGTTTCTCTTAGTGCGATTATTCCTATGACCAACAGTGCAAATTTAGGCTATTGGATAAAAACAGGTTGTCATCGACAAGGATTTGCGACTGAGGCGAATATTGCAGCCGTACAATTTGCTTTTCAAATGCTAGGGCTAACACGCTTAGAAATCATTACGCATATCAATAATTATGCTAGCCAAAAAACAGCAAAAGCATGCAATGCTAAATTTGAATGTGAAGCGCGTAATCGTATTTATTATCATAATAAACCGCTTGATGGTCTTGTTTATTCGCTAGTACCAAGCGATTTATTCACTTAACCTAAAAAGCTGCATTTAAAATACACTTTATTATCACACATCAACATTTTCTTTGGGTCCTTCACTTATGCTTTATTCGTAAACAATATTGAAGGACAACTCCCCGATGAATACATACCACGCTCACGATATCCTTAATTTACTGATTGAATCTCAACAGCCGTACACAATAGAAACACTGAAAGAAAAAATTGCGAATAGCTACGGTTCTGATGCGACGTTTTACACCTGCAAGTTAAAAGATTTAACGATTGAACAATTGCTAGAATTTTTTGTTACTAAGAATAAAGTGACAATTACAGATGGCATCGTTACGGCTAACATTGCCAATATGTGTCACCATTAAACGATTAAGCACAACATTCTTTACAGTTTCATGCTGTTAGAAAAACGACACAGTGGTAAGATGCAAGAAATTCATTTGTAAGGAAACTATTGTGTCAAAAATTGTTATTGCCGTTATTGTTGCCGTATTACTCGCTTTTTTCCTTTATCGTTCATACAACAATAAGCAAGTTGCTGCTGAAAACATTAAGCAAGGTGAAGCTTTTCTTGCGGAAAATAAATTAAAAGAAGGCGTACAAACGACGCCTTCTGGTCTGCAATACCTTGTTTTGCAAAAAGGAACAGGGACTGAACACCCTAAAGCGACAGATAGCGTAACAGTGCATTACCACGGTACTTTAATTAATGGCACCGTGTTTGATAGCTCAGTCGATCGTGGTGAAAAAATTTCTTTTCCACTTAACCGCGTGATCAAAGGTTGGACGGAAGGCTTACAACATATGGTTGTTGGTGAAAAAATGCGTTTCTTTATTCCAGCAAATCTTGCTTATGGTAATAACGGTGCAGGTAGCATTCCACCAGGCTCAGTGCTCATTTTTGATGTTGAGTTATTTAAAATCAACTAATAAAAAACAGATATAAACAAAAACGCCAGCAAAAATGCTGGCGTTTTTTATGTCATCAATTAAACCATTATGACTAACTTAGTGCAGCTTTAAGCTTGGACGAAGTACACGGTTAATACGGCTTACTAACATAATAAGTCCTGTTTTAAACATCCCATGTAACGCCATTTGGTGCATACGGTATAGTGAGATATACACCATACGTGCTATGCGCCCTTCTACCATCATCGAACCTTTTGATAGGTTACCCATTAAGCTACCAACAGTTGAGAAACGGCTTAGTGATACTAACGAGCCATGATCGCTATACACATACGGTTTCTGTTCACGATCTGTAATTTTCGCAACGATGTTTGAGAAACAACGGCTTGCCATTTGGTGTGCCGCTTGCGCTCGTGGTGGAACAAAAGAACCATCTTCCTGCACACAAGATGCCAAATCACCAATCACATAAATATCATCATCACGGGTCGTTTGTAGCGTTGGTTTAACCACTAACTGATTAATACGGTTCGTTTCAAGCCCTGCAATATCTTTCATGAAATCAGGTGCTTTGATACCAGCAGCCCATACCATGATTTGTGCTGGAATATGATCGCCATCTTTTGTGGTTAAGCCTGTTTCATCAGCCTTAGTGACCATCGTACCAGTACGTACGGTTACACCCAATTTCGTTAGCTCACTGTGTGCCGCTTGAGAAATACGCGGTGGCAATGCCGGAAGAATACGATCGCCAGCTTCAACTAGGTTTACGTTTAGACGAGAGCTATCTAAGTCACCGAAACCGTAGTTATGTAACTCTTGTACTGCATTGTGAAGCTCTGCTGATAATTCAACACCAGTAGCACCAGCACCAACAATTGCGATATCAACGGTCTTTTGATCTTTGTTTCCATGTAACTTCATGAATTGGTTGTTCATCTCTGTACGGAAACGGTGTGCTTGCTCTGGGCTATCAAGGAAAATACAGTGGTCACGCACACCCGGAGTATTAAAATCATTCGATGTAGAACCAATCGCTAACACAAGAATATCGTATTCTAATGTACGCTCAGGTACTAACAGCTCGTTTTGCTTATCAAATAATGCAGCAAGTGTGATCGTTTTATTTTCACGATCTATCGTTTCTAACGAGCCCATTTGAAAATCAAAGTGATGGTTTTTCGCATGTGCTCGATAACTAATAGCATCTACACCTGCATCTAATGAGCCTGTTGCTACTTCATGAAGTAATGGTTTCCACAAGTGACTTGCACGGCGATCCACTAGAGTAACCTCTGCACGGCCTTTACGACCAAGGGTACGTCCAAGCTTTGTCGCAAGCTCTAAACCACCCGCACCGCCTCCAACAACAATAATTCGAGTCAAAATCACTTCCTCTCTAATTTTATAAATTTTTTAAACTGACAAATACCTTATTGCATAGCAGACTGTTTGTTGTGGTCTGTTTTGCACGCAAAATGCTAGGCAAAAAGAGATCTGAAGCCAGTAAAGCCACATATGTGTAGGTAGACGGATCTATGATCCGTCTAAGGTATAGGAGGTAATATATTTCGTTATTATTGCGCTTTAAACGCTTTTATTGTTTGTAGATGTTGCGAGATCTTTTTAAACTTATGTGTTTCATTTTCGTCCCACACTATATCATAAAATTGATCTAGCTCATCTTTTGTAGCTTGATTATCTAATACTTCGTCATTAGTTGAAAGTATGCAAAGACAATTACCTGCATTTTTTTTGCGAAAACCTTCAACGCATTTCGTCATAATGTCAGTATATTCTTCTGGACGATCAATACGTCCTTCCATGTTATTTTCAGGATGAAGGTTTGGGTTAAAAATGACTTGTTTAATACCGCATAAGAAGCCAATTCTTTCAGCCCAATAGCCCCCCAACCCAACCCCACAGATCAGTGGCGTTGTATCTTTATTCTCGTCTACTAACTTATGAACTTCTTTTAGTAAATGCTGCATATCATGCTTTGGATGCAGGGTACTGTAATTTACAAAGCGGATATCAGAATCGATAAACTGTAACTGTAATACCTTTTCATGATTACCAGGGCTTGTTGAATCAAAGCCATGTAGATAAATAATCATATCAATTCCCTCTCGCTTAATTTTAAAATCATCCGTGCCCTTGTATAGGACGTTATAAATCTACCACTTTCTATATGGTTTAACAGGATAATAATGAAAACTATGATCTTCTTTGCAAACTATGAGCATTGATAAAAAGCGTTCAGTACTACTTCTTTTGAATTAATGTCGCGATATCTTTTCTAAGTGATGTGAGTTCACCTTGTAAATGGCGTAACTGCTGTGGGCTTAAACTCTCGTTTAACTGTTTCATGATGACAAAACGCTGGCTTAAATACTCATCGAGTTGAGTTTGATAGACCGCATTTTTAAGAGAAAGAATATTTTTCACTTGTTGTTCGACACGCAATGAAAACTGCGCATTATTACGTTGTTTCAGTATCCTCTTTAATTGTGACAAGTTATCTGTCGCTATATTTTGAAAAATTGTGGATTGCTGTAATTGCAGTTGCGCTAAGCTTAGGATCAACTGCTTTTGTTGCTTCGTTAGACGTCCAATCCACTTTTGGGCTTTATCTTCAAGCTCATCATAGCGATCTTCAAGGCGTTGTTTTGGATTTTTTGATAAACGCTCTTCCCGTCGCTCAGTTATCTCTTTTTCAATCGCTTGTAAACTGGCTGCAATTTGTGAAGGGCTCATTGTTTTAACAACATCAATGATCGGTGATACAAAAACCAGAACTGATGCTTCGCCTGCTTGCGTAAAACGCTGATGATAATTGGCGATTTGTTCTGCTGTTAACGGTTTTTTAAGATCCGTTTGTAAGGCAGAAATCAACTTATGAAATACGGCTAATTGTTGCTGTCGATGTTGTGCAAGTGCAGTTTCAAGACCTTGCTCTAACTCACCCTGTTGTTGAGAGTCCAAATCAAGATAATCTGATAAGTAATAATCAATCCAGAAATCCAATGAATTGTATACCAATTTAAATGTGCAACCAGATAACACCACACAAATAAAGATTATGCTTATCGTTCTTTTCAACATCAGTACGTCTCCTTGTACAAACGTTTCACACTTACTATAACGTCTCTATGTAACCAATTGTTTTAGCTTGAGCTCTAATTGTTTAGCTTGCTGTAAATATTCATCATCATGCCAAACTTGATAACCCACCAAATACCACAGTAATGCTAGGTACTCACACCAAGGCTGCCAGTAATTTACCGCCTCTAACCATTCATCAGTAGATACCAAGGTGATATCGGACGCCTCTCTTGCCACACAATAATCTTTCACTGCTTTTTCAGGGCTAAGTGCATTAGCTAATATCGTCATGGTTAAATCAAGAGAAGGATCGCCTGCACTGGCATATTCCCAATCGATAACTTTAGCGTTCATCACATCAACTAACCGGTCACTGTCATTAGGGACAATAATATTGTAACGCCCTAAATCAAAATGACAGCAGGTATCAGAAAAGTAGTGATTAATCTTCTGATTATCAAAATAATGGTAAATAGATAGTAATTGTTTTGATTTTAAATTAGCAGCAATCGTTTGCCAGTAATGCTCAATACGTTGCTTAATATCTAATCGATGGGTAGGAAGCGGTAAAGCATGAATACGCGCTTGAAGTTGACACAGTTGCTGATTGGTAAATCGTTGATCTGCTTGTTCGCCTTCAAGCCAATCTACAATTAATACTTGTTCATTATTATTTAGATTAATGTCTAACAATGCATAGGGTTTTGGCGCTAATTTAGAACCGTCAATTAAACGTAATAACTGATATTCATGCGTTCGATTAATACCAAAAGCTTGAGCCGTGCTCGTTAATGGTCGCCACACGTAATGGGAAGATTGATTATTTGAAGGATGGTACAGGAATAATTTCCAACAGCGATTGGTTAAACCGCCCGCTAATGGGCTCGCTGTTAGAAATTGTACATCGGGTAACAAAGACAATAATGTGGGATCAAAACTCTCGTTATCTTTCATTATAATTTCAACATTGCTACCCGATTATTTAGGCTAAATTACCAACCTTGAGAATCTGATTCACTCTTAGGCGCTAAACCTGAATCAGCCCACTCAATTGAACCTGAGTTTGTATCCATCAAACGCATGGTCATTTTATAGAAAGGGACATTCTGACCATCTTCACGCTTGCTCGTATTGGTTACATGACCATACAGCATGTATTGCGCACCTGTCATTTTAGCAAATTGAATCGCAGTACCTTGATTAACAAAACGATCATTCTCACTAAAGTTCATTTGTTTACGCACCGCATCAACGCGAGACTTATCGACTAAGTTAAATTTACCTGAACGTGAAATTTTAGACTTAATTGTGTTAGTAAGCGACTTAGTATCAACATGTCCACTGGTATTGTTTTGAATATTATCAACAATCACAATCGGATGCTTACCGCCTGCTGTAATTGAAGATACAGCCGGTGATGACAACATCTTTGTTGTTAAGTCCGATGCCGTGTTATCAAGATCATTAGAGCCAAAATTTACCGATGGAGTTTCAGGTAAATGCGAATTCACATAATCGACAGTTTGGGCACAACCACCTAATAATGAAGATGCCGCTAATAATGCAAGAACGCTTTTTTTCATTGTTTTACCTTAACAATATTTTATATTAAATCAGTATACTGCTCGACGAACGTAAATACGATATTGGGTAGCTTCAACTTTATCAGCAATACCTTGTAATATTACTTTACCGTTGCCAGCCAACGCAACGGAATGCCATGGTGCCGCACTACCACTGATCTCTAAACCTTGGCCATCATACCAATAAATACGGTATTGCAAGTTCAGATCTGTGTTAACTTTGTTTATTGCCTCAACAGAGGCTTGCATTAAACCATTAACTTTCGTTATATGAGCGTCTTTAAAAACTAAGCTACGTGCAAGAAAAGCGTTACCAATAACGACATTTTGATTGCTGTTTTCGATACTAATACCAGCATGATCACTGCTACATCCAGTGATAATTAATGCTAAAAATAATGCCATTACATACTTCATTACATGCCTCTTAATAGCGTGACAATCAAATTTCTAAGTAACATTATAAGAAACTCATTTATGATCGTGCGTTTAGCTATGACCCACAAGTTCTTACTAATAAATCTAATATCGGCATTTACCGTTACATAGCAACGCGTTAGATTTTAATGTTAGTAAGCGACGATTACCAATAAAGTAATAGATAAGCTATCTGATATAATCAATTTATCGCAATAAAAAAGCCTGAATATCACACCACTTATCGTATACCCAACGAGAAGATTAAAGATACTCAAGCTTTGTGTCTATCTGGGGATAATTATTATCCATTACATAACGTTATCAGCACGTCATGACTAGCCAACTAGCATTGGCCCTAAAGGACGCCCACCTAATAGGTGCATGTGAATATGGTAAACTTCTTGTCCACCATAAGGATTACAATTGACGATCAAACGGTAACCGTCTTCTGCCACGCCTTCCTTTTCTGCTAATTTACGCGCAACAGTAAACATACGCCCCATCATCAACTCATCATCGGCTTCCACATCATTGACTGTTGGGATCAATTTATTTGGAATAATTAAGATATGGCTTGGCGCACGAGGATTGATATCACGAAATGCTGTGACTAAGTCATCTTGATACAAAATATCAGTTGGAATTTCTTTACGAATAATTTTACTGAAGATAGTTTCTTCCGCCATTTCTGACTCCATCAACTCATTGTTATTTGTTTAGTTAGTGAGTATGCGTCAGTCAACTCTATTGCGCAATATTGAACGTTGTTTTAAAGATTTAATAGAGAAAAAATTTCACGTTTTCGTGTTTTTTTGATGCAGCGATCAAACAATTGAAGCCTAAACAAATTTATCTATCAAGACTCAAGCAGAACTGACGATAGTATAGGTTAGAGTTAATTTGATAATTCGATTCGCAAATTTAGCATTGATTGCGAAATAAAGGGTTACCCCATTATCAAATTACATTTATGACTAATAGGTCAGCATTATGATGACACTGACCCTTTGCTAAATATAGGGATATTATGAAGAAATCTAGCCAAACTTCGGTCATACGTCGTATGTACTCCGGTTTTGTGGTTATGGTTGCATTGTTTGTTTTAACCATTGTGCTCATGCTTGATGGAACAAACCGTATCCATAATCAGTTAACAACAGTAACAACAGACGCACTTCCTTTAGTCTCTATATCAAATAAAGTCAGTGTTAAACTTCTTGCCGCCGACAAATCTTTTAAAGACTTTTTAACCAGTCAAGATCCTGCTGCAATGAAAACCTATGAAGCCGACTTTCGTAAAGCAACAAGAGAGTTCGCCTCTGCGCGTAAAGAGCTTGTAGCCATTGCCGAAAGTAATCCAGAGTTAACGTCTTACATTAAAGCGCTAACCGAATTAGAACAGCGTTACTTCAGCGAAGCTCAAACCGCGATGGGTAATTATCGCGCGCAAATGTTAGCCGGTGATGAGCGCCAACAATCAGCGCGACGCTTTCAGCGTTTGCAAGCTGAACTCAGCATTGGTATGAAAGAATACATTAATGAGCAAGATAATATGGCTGTTAAGATGATGGCTAAAAATTTCTTTGTGAAGTTAAAAGAAACAGAAACCATTACTTCTGATGCCCTTGCCACTGACGATATCAGTAAGATTAAAGCCGCAATAAAAGCGAATAAACGCAGTGTAAACCATCTTGCCAACGCATTTCGTAGCTTAACAACCCTACTTTCAGGCTTAAAAGAAACATTCGGTAAATCCGTTACTCAATACACGTTAGATATCGGTAAAAAAGGCGGTGTGCTTGATCAACACTATGAATTCATTGAAGCGAAAACGCGCCTTTATGACAACATTGCCACGCTAACTAAAGAAGTGAATCAAGCACTATCGATTCTTGAGCAATTTAATCAGCAAGCGACCAATCAAATGGATCAAGCGATTGCAACAGCTGATGACACTTACAATCAAGGCATAACCAAAGCTGTTGGTATTGCGATTGTGGTTATTTTATTAGCCATTTCTATCGGTTGGTATTTAGCGCGAAGTGTTCGTCGTCCACTGGTTTCTATGCTAAAAACGCTTGAATCATTAACTGATGGTGATATGACACAGCGTACAGAAAGCAGTCAATTCATTGAGTTTAATAAACTAAGTCATCACATCAATACGTTAGCTGGCAATCTTCAACAAATTTTAAGTCAATTAAGCAAAGCATCTGAAGATCTCACTCAAGTTGCGGCAGAAAACCAAAGTACAACTGCACAAGCAAAACAGCGACTCAATGAACAACGAGAGCAAACTGTTTCTGTGGCAACAGCAATGACAGAGATGGAACACTCAGTTACTGATGTATCGCAAAGTGCGCAGAACACCATGGAACGTGTTCATGAGGTAGAACGTGCATCAGCAACAGGTCGTGAAGTGATGAGTAAAAATATTAATATTGCCCATCAGCTTTCAACTCGTTTAGATGACTCTGTAACAGCCGTTGCTGATCTTCAACAAATGAGCAGTAATATTGGTTCTATTTTGGATGTTATTCGTAATATTGCCGACCAAACTAACCTACTTGCACTCAATGCCGCCATTGAAGCAGCCCGTGCTGGCGATCAAGGACGAGGCTTTGCCGTTGTTGCCGATGAGGTTCGTGTTCTCGCTAAACGTACCACCGACTCTACCTCTGAGATTGAAGCGATGATCCAAAACCTTCAAGGTAGCTCAGGTCAAGCGATGGAAATGATGCAAAGCTGTGTAACAGAAATGGATAACAGTATTAATCAAGCATCAGATGCCAATAGCGCAATGGAAGAGATCCAAGCGATTATCATTGAAATTAGTCAAATGAGTAGTCAAATTGCACAATCAGCGGAAGAGCAGCGGACGACGACTACCGACATTGCCCGTAGTTTAGAGGATATTAGTCATATTGCTGATACTAACTACAATGCAATGGAAGAAATGGCAGAAGCCAGTACCATGTTAGATAGCTTAGCCACTGAACAAAATAAACTCGTTCATAAATTTAAACTGTAATTTAAGCTAAGCAAGTAAATGAAGCCGATCATCAGATCGGCTTTTTTGTTTTAGCGAAAAATTTACATTTAGGTTTCACTGAAATAAACATAGCGGCCAATACAATCAGTCCCGCCCCCACCCATTGAAGCTGTTCAAATCGTTCTCCTAACCACCAATGTGCAAACAAACCACCAAATACAGGCTCTAATCCCAATAAAAAAGAGACTTGGGTTGGGCTTGTATGCTTCACCCCATAGTTTTGAAAGTAAAAAGCGAACAAGGTACAAAAAATAACAAGATAGCCAATATACAACCAAAACTCTGGCGCGCTAGGTATGATGAATTGTTCTACAGGGACAGTAAAAACCAATAAGCTAATACAAACAACGGTGACCACTGATAATTGGATAAATGTTGCCACCATAGGATCGCAATGTTGTTGATTCATTTTCTTTTTAGTTGTCACCACAAAAGCGGCACGCCCCAGTGCTGCGATCAAAATGAGAATATTACCGATATTAAACGTTACCGTATTCAGGCTATCTCCTACTAATAACCACACACCGGCAATTGCAATGCATCCGGCAAATAAATCTGTAACCGCAAGTTTATGACGATTAAGCAATGCATCAACAGCAGGCGTAAAGATAATAAATAGGCTAATAAGAAAAGCAGCATTTGAAGCCGTCGTGTGTTTTAGACCGTAAGTTTCGGCCAAATAAATAATACTTAATATTCCTCCAGTTGGTGCTAATTGCAGCCAAACCTGTTTATTTAGTTTCTTGCTGACTAAGGGAAATATCACTAAAAGTGTGCAACAAAAACGAATCGCCAAAAACATCAACACACCAGTATAAAGCATAGATTCTTTTGCCACACCAAAACTGGTTCCCCAAAAAACTGCGGCAGCTAGCACACCTATTGTTGCTATTAATGAAGTATTTAAAAATACACTTTTATTCAGCTCGACCTGTTCCATTCACACACATCCTTTCTTACACGGTTTTAGTCACTGTTCTTGTAAGATTGAATGGTATATGTTTGACTTGATATTGATAATACCGCCAATAAGCAAAGGATTTATGACTGATGGACAAAAATAAAATTATTCAACTTCTTCCTGATATTGCAGCCTTTGTCACGGTTGTAGAGTCAGAAAGCTTCAGTCATGCCGCGAAAAAATTGGGAATGACACCATCTGGCGTGAGTCGTCAAATAAGCCGCCTAGAAAAAGAGCTTCAAGTACAACTAATCAAACGCAGTACTCGTAGCCAGTCACTTACCATTGCAGGGCAAGAAGCTTACCAATATGGTAAAAATATCCTTCAGCAAGCCCAAGATGTAGTAAATATAGCCAGCAAGCAAAAGCAAGATATTGAAGGGATACTCACCATTGCCTCACCGAAAGCGTTTTGTCGTCAGGTACTTCAACCTCTATTACTGGAATTTGTTGACACTTATCCAAAGCTACAACTAAAAATCCAAGTTACAGACAAACCAATCGATCCGCTCTATCACGACGTAGATGTCGTCTTTAGGTTAACCAACGAGCCTCAAAATAACCTAGTGGCCAAACAGTTAGCCACTAACGATCTGGTATTATGTGCAAGCCCGTATTACCTCGAAAAGAAAGGTACACCAACACACCCTAAGCAATTAGCCCAGCATGATTGTATCTATCTAGGCGAAACAAATACTGACAACCAATGGCGGTTTAAATCTGAAGATGAAGAGCTGAAAGTGACAGTGAATGGGCGTTATATTGTTAACCATACAGAGATGCGTTTAGAAGCCGCATTAAATCACTTTGGTATTGCGGTATTACCTGCATTCGTCGCGCAAAAAGCTTTGCAATCAAAAGCCCTTACTGCGGTACTTAACGATTGGACACTTCTTGATAATTACCAAGGTACTGTGTTCATGCAATACCTGCCTAATATCAATATGCCTTATCGCCAACGTGTGTTTATTGATTTTATTAGCGAAAGGTTTTCGTCTGATTTAAGAAAAAAGCTTACCAATTGCAATTAATTGCTTGTAAGTGTTTTTTATCTCTTGTAAGTTGAGCTTAGCGTTCAATAAACAGGCAACACTATGATTTATTCAACTATTTTCACTTGTTACATTTGGCTCCTCAATTCACTACTGCCATCCGGCCGGTAGAGTTTTGCTATCTGGCTGTGAGTTATGCTCAGCCAGTGACCTTCGCATTTCTCGCAGCTTTATTTTCATTTTTAAGCGAGAAATCACATGACATCATCGAACTCAAACAACAACCCAGTTAACGAAAACGTCAGTTCCCCTCATGCTGAACTCAATAAAGGCATTGTTTATGCCCTTATCGGTACTGCTTTATTTTCTATCAAGCCCGTTTTTATCAAACTGGCTTATCAATATGGTGGAGATGCGGTATCGATTATGTCGTTACGGGCAATAAGTTCTGTGCCAATTTATATTGTTATGATGCTGTGGCTATTACGAAAAACAGAGCATAGAGATAATCTGAAACAATATGGTTTAGAGGCAAGCGCTATTGGCGTCTTAGGCTACTATGTTGCGTCATACCTTGATATTGCAGCCATGGCGCATATCAGTGCGCAGCTAGAACGACTACTCATTTTTCTATTTCCAAGCTTCGTCGTTTTAATTAGTTGGACTGTCCTAAAACAAAAGCCAGCACAAGGTACATTTAAAGCTATTGCACTTGGCTATATTGGTGTCGCTTTCATTGTTTTTCATGATCTAGGGAGCATGGGAAATGATGTCTTGCTAGGTAGTGGGTTGGCCATTGCGTCCGCATTCGTTTTCGCTTGTTACTTAATCATGAGCAAAAAGTTAATTACCCAAATGGGCAGCCAATTATTTACCTGTATCGGGATGGGATCTGCGGGGATCATTATTCTAATTCAAAGCCAATGGCAAGGCGTCAATGTGATCGAGCTAGATCCAATGCTTATCCTGCTTGGGATCGCGCTAGGGATCTTTTGTACTGTGTTGCCATCGTTTTTTGTTGCAGCCGCTATGCAAAAATTAAATCCATCACAGCTAAGTTTAACCAGCAACGTTGGCCCTGCTATTACCGCAGTTTTTGCTATCACATTACTTAATGAACCTTTTACTTTTTATCATGCTATAGGCATGCTCTTTGTGGTTTATTCAGTAATAAGCATGAAGAAAAGAGGACAATGATACACAGATTCTAACTAAAGTGCTGTGATCATATTCTCTTTTGGCAAACGATTGCCTTTTAATTCAACAATCAAACCGATTGTTGAATTAATGACCTTTACTTAGCGCAACGATACTTTTAGAATCGGGCAAATTTTTTGGAAGGGAAACAAAATGACAACATTAACGATTACTCGTCCTGATGATTGGCACACACATTTACGTGATGGCGATGTATTAAAAGATACAGTAAGGGATATTAGCCGTTACATGGGGCGCGCGATCATCATGCCTAATTTAATCCCTCCTGTTACTGATACAGAATCTGCTTTAGCTTACCGTGACCGCATTCTTGATGCTCAACCAAGCCCAACTTTCTCACCACTTATGGTTATCTACCTAACAGATAACACATCACCAGAAGAAATTAAGAAAGCCAAAGCATCGGGTCATGTATATGCCGCTAAACTCTATCCTGCTGGCGCAACGACTAACTCAGACTCTGGCGTCACTTCAATTGATAAAATTCGCCCTGCATTACAAGCGATGCAAGAAGTCGGTATGCCGCTTCTTATTCATGGTGAAGTAACACATAATCATGTTGATATTTTCGACCGTGAAAAAGCATTCCTTGATACTGTACTTGGTCCTATTGTTGAAGAATTTTCATCACTCAAAATTGTACTTGAACACATTACGACAGCAGATGCTGTAAAGTTTGTTCAAAATGCAGGTGACAATGTCGCTGCAACCATTACAGCTCACCACTTAATGTTTAACCGTAACCATATGCTAGCAGGTGGTATTCGCCCACACTTCTACTGCTTGCCTATCTTAAAACGTAACACTCACCAGCAAGCATTAGTGGATGCAGCAACCAGTGGTAGCAAGAAGTTTTTCTTAGGTACCGATACCGCACCGCATGCAAAAGGCATGAAAGAAGCAGCATGTGGTTGTGCTGGCTCTTACACTGCTCACGCAGCTATCGAGCTATATGCCGAAGTCTTTGAACAAGCTGGCGCACTAGATAAGTTAGAAGGTTTTGCTAGCTTCAATGGCCCTGATTTTTACGGCCTACCACGTAATACAGATACGATTACGCTTGTAAAAGAGTCGTGGACAGTAGCAGAAGAAATGCAATTTGGTAGCAACACGGTAGTACCGATTAAAGCGGGTGAGACCATTAGCTGGAAAGTGAACGCTTAACCACTGAAGTAAACCAAACGCTAAACAGCTTTATAAAAATAAAGGCTTCCGAATCGGAAGCCTTTTTAATTGCAGTTAATTTAATTCAGCATTAAGCAGTTTCTTTTGTCGGTATTTTTAGCTTATGGAATAAACGATATAGCACAGGAACAACGATTAACGTTAATACGGTAGCGAAACTTAAACCAAACATAATGGTCACTGCCATTGGCTTAAAGAACACATCTGGTAATAGCGGTAACATACCTAAAACAGTGGTGATAGCAGCCATACACACAGGACGTACACGACTGACAGCCGCATCTAACACAGCTAAATATTTATCTTTACCACTGGCTATCTCAATCTCAATTTGGTCTAACAATACGATACCGTTTTTCACCAACATACCGGATAGACTTAAAAAACCAAGCAATGCCATGAAACCAAATGGCGTATTAAGTAACAACAAACCTAATGTCACACCAATAATTGCCAATGGCACGGTTGCCCAAACGATCAATGCTTCTTTTACCTTATTGAAAAGCAATACAGTAATTAAGAACATCGCCAAATAACCCATCGGCATCGTTTGGAATAACGAGGCTTGCGCGTCTGCTGATGATTCATACTCGCCTCCCCATTCCAAGGTGTACCCCTCTGGCAGTTCAATATCTGCGATTGCTGGCATAATACGTTTTTGTACTGTCGCTGCCGTTTCTTCACCAATAGGATCTGGATCCGCCATTACCGTTAACACACGTTTGCGATTTTTACGCACCACTAATGGATCTTCCCAACGTACATTGACACCTAACACCACTTGTTGAAGTGGAATATAACCTTGAATGGCAGGGCTCCAGATTTTCATGCCTTCTATGGTACTAATGTCGACTCGCTCATCTTCAGGCAAACGTGCCACGATTGGCATTAAGTTTGTTCCCTCACGATAGAGACCAATGTTGATCCCTGAAAATGCCATTTGCAGTAACTCATCAACATCTTTTTTAGTAATGCCATAGCGTCTTGCTTGGCTTTCATTAAATATCGGCTCAATTACTTTGGTGCGCTCTCGCCAGTCATGACGAATATTGAATGCGCCAGGATCTGCATTCATCACATCCACCACTTGCGACGCAATACCACGTAGTATGGTTGGATCTGATCCAACAATTCGCGCTTCAATTTTAGCGCCGGATGAAGGGCCTAACATGACTAGTTTGGCTTTGTATTCAATTTCGGGAAATTGTTTATCTAATTGTTCACGGAAATTTTTCATCACCGGCACAACACTATCAAATGAGTCAACACGCACAATTAACTCACCATAAGCGGCGTAACTTTTCTCTGGTGCGTACGTCAACATAAAACGTTGCGAACCTTTACCCGCACTTGAACTAACGTATTCCACGCCCTTTTCCGCTGCAACCACTTTCTCAAGCTGTTTTAGCGTATTATTGGTTGCACGAATATCGGTCCCTTCAGGAAGCCATACATCCACCATGAACATTGGCGTTGTAGATGCCGGAAAGAACGATTGTTTCAATAATGTAAAGCCATATAAGCTAACACCTAACATCAAGATCAAAGTGATCACTGTTAGCCATGCACGACGCATACAAAACTCTAATGACTTACGGTATACGGTGAAGAAAATACCGCCATACGGATCTTTTTGATCGCTATCTTGATCCACCTTGACGTTTTTAAAGAAAAGATCGGCAAAGAATGGCGTTAACGATATCGCTGTAAACCAACTCAGCATCAGTGAGATCAGAAGCACCGTAAATAGTGTTCGACAATATTCACCCGTTGAATCTTGCGATAAACCAATTGGCGCAAATGCCATTACTGCAATGACTGTTGCACCTAGCAGTGGCCACTTGGTTTGAGTCACAATGTCAGAAGCCGCTTGCATTCGCGTTCGCCCCTTCTGCATGCCTATCAATATTCCTTCGACCACGACTATGGCATTATCCACCAGCATACCCAGTGCAATAACGAGTGCACCTAACGAGATACGTTGTAAGTCGATCGCTAACCACTTCATAAACACAAAGGTGCCTAAAACAGTCAGGAGCAAAATTAAACCAATCAGTAAACCTGAACGAAGTCCCATAAAGAACAGCAGCACCACAATAACAATGGCTACTGCCTGACCTAAGCTAACAACGAAACCACTTACGGACTTATCTACTTCAATCGGCTGGCTATATACTGCATCAATATCGATACCCACTGGCTGTTGCTCTTTCAGTTCAGCCAGTCTTTGCATAACCCGTTGACCTACTTCTACAACATTAACCCCGGCGACAAATGAAATACCGACGTTCAGCGCTTCTTTGCCGTTAAAGCTAACTAAGTTATCTGGAATTTCCTTAAAACCTTTTTTGATCTCAGCGACATCTCGAAGGTAAATCAGCCCATTAGCGCCTTTATCGGTAATGATTAAATCGCCCAGTTCATCAACATTTTTGAATTCACCAGTAGGATGAACGCGAACATATTCATCGCCAATACGAACTGCGCCCGCACTGGTGACTAAATTTTGTGTCGCTAAAATGTTGTAAATTGTATCTAAAGAAATGCCGAGGCTACTGAGTCGCTGCATTGAGATTTCAATGAATACTTGCTCTTGCTGATTGCCAGTAACACCCACTTTTCCCACGCCATCAACAAGTTCAATTTCTCGGCGTAAGTAATCAACATAATCACTGAGTTCTTTATAGCTATAACCTTCACCCGTTATTGCTAACAAAATGCCGTAAACATCACCGAAATCATCAATAACTTTAGGCTTTGCGACTCCTGGAGGTAAGTTAGAGGATATATCATTAACCTTGCGGCGTAATTCATCCCAAATTTGTGGTAAATCGTCAGGGCCATAATTGTTTTTCATGGTCACTGTGATTTGTGACAACCCTCGACTAGAGATAGAATTTACTTCATCAACATAAGTTAACTGCTGAATCGCTTTTTCTATAGGATAGGTCACTTCTTCTTCAACTTGCTGTGGTGTCGCCCCAGGGTAGGAGGTAACAACCATAGCGTCTTTAATGGTAAATGCCGGATCTTCTAATTGGCCTAAACCAAAGAAAGAAAAGGTTCCGCCAACAAGAAATATTAGCGTCAGCATCCAGCTGATCACTTTATTCTTAATAAAATAAGTCGCGATATCTTGCTTCATTATTGTTGTCCCTCCTTAGCCAATACCACCACTTTTTGTCCCTCTCGTAAGCGGTTAACGCCTGTAACAACAACTTGTTCCCCTTGTTTAACACCCGTTTTTAATCGTACCCCTTCAGGCACAACTTTATCTGTTACCACAAGGCGTTTCGACACCGTATTGTCAGGTGTCAGAATCCAAACATATTTCTGATTTGAGGCAATATCATCACCGTCTAAATTAAATAAGGCTTCAAGTGGTACGATTTGCTGCCCCACTTGATAAACTTGTAACTTTTGAGCATCGGCTTCAACTTCAACTGGCATGCCTTCCAAAATGAACTGACCTTTGGGCATCGGCATCGTTAAGGTCACGAGAAATGAACCCGATTCAGGATCAGGTTCAGTGGTAAATTCTTTTAATGTCACCACATATTTTTCATTATTGGGTAAAATGACTTTCGAGGAAGAACCCTGTGCTTTATTAACATCCAAGATACTTTGCTTGGAATAAATCATATCAGGCGCTTGGATCTCGATATCAACAGAATCAGTGCTATGAATATTCATAATCTGCTGACCTACTTTGATATTTTCAAATTGCTCAACGGGAATAGTTGAAATCACACCACTAAATGGGGCTTTTAGCGCAGTAAAACTTAATTTTAATTTGGCTAAATCAAGATTTGCTTTCGCAATACTTCGCTTCGCTTTTAATTCATCAAATTGAGACTGAGGTAAATAGCCATTTTTTAATAATGTTGCGGAACGGCGGTATTGGCTATCAATAACATTGTATTTAGCTTGAGCATCATCCACCTCTAATGTGTAATCACGTGGATCTAATCGCGCTAATACCTGCCCTTTTTTAACGGTGTCTCCTGAACGCACTAATATTTGCGTAATTTCTCCAGCAATACGAAATGATAAAATAGATTTATCAGCTGCTGAAGCCACTGCTGGAAACGTTAATTTCGGTGATTGTTTACCTGACTGTACCTGCTGTACCTTGACTCGCGGTTGCGCTTCGCGCGGCTCAACACTTGGTTTCTCACAACCTTGGAGTAACCATGTTGTACAGATAACCAATGTCAATAAACGATAACGTTTGATCATAGTCCACGCTCCTTGATCCATGAGCGGACCTTCTGACCTGATTGCAATTCAGATACGCCTGATGTCGCTATAACATCACCATCTTCTAAACCTGATATCACACGATTATTGTTATCTAATATGACTTCAGTTCTTACAACTTGCTGATTATCATCAACACGCCATACATAATCTTTATTGTCTTCAGTAATGATCGCACGCATTGGTATTGCGCCTGCATTTCCTTGTGGCAGAACAATTGTCACGCTACCAGACATTCCCGGCATGATATTACTGCCTTCCGGACGTGCCATTGAGAGTGTCACTTTATAACTGGATGTTTTGCTATCTGGCTCTGTATCAATTTCTTTAAATTGTGCGGGAAAGGTTTGATTAGTTAAGGTATCGAAAGCAACAGTAGGATTAATATTTTCGGCATGACCTTGAAAGCGCGCTAAAAGATAATCAGGAAGCTGAAATGTCATATTGATTAATTTAGCACTTTGAATATGCATTACAGGCTGTTTTGCACTGATATATTCATAGTTTTCAACCATGGATAAAGAAAGGTGCCCATCATAAGGTGCGATAAGCTTGGCATAACTTAAATTCGATATTGCTTTATCTAATGAAGCTTTTGCCTGTTTTAAGTTAGCTTTAGAGGTATCGTAATCTAACTCTGATACTACATTTTTTTTCCGTAATTCTTTATCGCGCTTAAATTGCACATTCGCTAAATCATATTGCGCTTGTGCCTGCTTCACTAGCAGTGAAAATTCATCGCTATTTAATGTTGCAAGTATCTGTCCTTTCGTCACAAATTGACCGGGGTGAACATCTACGCTAGCAAGTTGACCTGAAACGCGAAAAGCTAAAACGGCTTTATCTCCCGCCTCAACAATCGCTGGAAACGCCCGTTGTGATTCATTATTACCTACTGAAACTGATTGTAATTTAACAGGTCGAGACTCAGGCTCAGCAATCGCTGATTTATCATCCTTGCAGCCAATTAATGCTAAGCATGTAAACAATGCCGCAAAAAAGCGATATCTCATACTACTCTCCATGATGTTTCATACTAAATCTTACTATTGTTAAAAAAATGTATGAAAAAATATATATCTATGAATAGTAGAGGCTTTTAAGTTAACAATCTTGTTTCATATATGAAAATAGAGTCAATATCACAATCCTTTTAAGATAAAAGAGACAATAAAAAAAGGAGCACAAGGCTCCTTTTCTTAGATATGCTTATATAGCTTACTTTTCCATTTCAGCGATATTTACACGCCATGTATCAGGGCCTGTTTGATGAGCATTAGTACCATTAGAATCAACAGCTACTGTTACTGGCATATCTTCGACTTCAAACTCATAAATCGCTTCCATACCAAGATCTTCAAACGCCACTACACGTGATTTTTTAATAGCTTTGGCAACTAAATAAGCAGCGCCACCCACAGCCATTAAGTAAACAGCTTTATGCTGCTTGATTGACTCGATCGCCGCCGGACCACGCTCAGCCTTACCAATCATTCCGGTTAGACCCGTTTCACCTAACATCATGTCGGTAAATTTATCCATACGCGTTGATGTTGTAGGACCCGCAGGACCCACGACTTCATCCCCTACTGCATCAACAGGACCAACGTAGTAAATGAAACGATTATTAAAATCAACGCCTTCAGGTAAACCTTCACCTTTGGCTAACATTTCTTGAATTCGTTTATGCGCTGCATCACGACCAGTTAAAATCTTACCAGACAGTAAAACAGTCTCACCTGATTTCCACTCTTGCACATCTGCTTTCGTAACCGTATCTAAATTTACACGACGAACGCTATCACCCACTTCCCATGTCACTTCAGGCCAATCTTCTAACTTAGGTGGTGTTAATTCTGCAGGACCAGTACCATCTAAAGTAAAGTGCACGTGACGTGTTGCGGCACAGTTAGGGATCATACAAACAGGCTTCGATGCCGCATGTGTTGGTGCGGATTTAATTTTTATATCAAGAACTGTTGTTAAACCACCTAAGCCTTGTGCACCAATACCGAGTTTGTTAACACGATCAAAGATATCTAAGCGTAATGCTTCTTCTGTTGTTTGTGCCCCACGCTCTTTCAACTCATGAATATCAATTGATTCCATTAATGATTCTTTCGCAAGCACAGCCGCTTTTTCTGCGGTTCCGCCGATACCAATACCCAACATGCCAGGAGGACACCAGCCAGCCCCCATCAGTGGTACTGTTTTTTCAACCCACTCAGCAATATCATCAGATGGGTTTAACATCACCATTTTGGTTTTATTTTCAGAGCCACCACCTTTAGCTGCTAACTGAATTTCAACCTTATCACCTGGCACCATATCAATATGAACAACAGCTGGTGCATTATCTTTCGTATTAATACGACGACCTGCAGGATCCGCAACAACCGATGCACGTAACGGGTTATCTTGGTTGGTATAACCTTGACGCACACCTTCATCAATCATTTGTTGTACAGTAAGATCGCTATCCCACTGTACGTTCATACCAATCTTCACGAAACAGGTAACGATCCCTGTGTCTTGACAGATTGGACGATGCCCTTCGGCAGACATACGAGAGTTTATTAAAATTTGTGCGATCGCATCTTTTGCGGCTTGGCTTTGCTCTTTGTTATAGGCTTTTTCTAAAGCTTGCACAAAATCCAGTGGGTGGTAGTAAGAAATATATTGTAATGCATCTGCCACACTACTAATTACGTCTTCTTTGCGGATGACAGTCATAGTTGCCCTCGTTGAGTTATATCATTCCATAGCGCCCGAAATTTACTTTCAATTTTGTAGGGACGATGTTCACATTAAGTACATGCACATCTTTGGGCGTCGTTATCTGAATATGATACTCTTGCACTTATTATTGCGCTACGCGCCAATCAAACTCTTGTCACAAAAAAGAAAATGATTTGTAAATCACACCCAAAATTAAGCATTACGTCGCTCGCCTACTCAAAAGATGCGGCATTGACATGGTTTGCACCACTCTCTGGTTTGCCATGGGCAATGCTATTACGCTCGGCAGCAGAAAATCATCCAGATAACCGTTTTGACATTATCGTTGCTGATCCTTTAGCCACTATTGAATCAGAAAATGGGATTAGCAAGGTCTGCTATGCAAATGGTGCAGAAGAAACGTACACCGATGATCCATTTGCATTAGTACAAACATTACAAGCGCAGTTATTACCTGCAGTTAGCCCAATGATGACACTGCCATTTATTGGTGGAGCATTAGGCTACTTTAGTTACGATTTAGGTCGTCAGGTTGAAAATATCTCAACAATTGCTGAACATGACATTCCGCTACCTGATTTAGCATTAGGGATCTATGACTGGGCATTAATTGTGGATCATCAAGAACAAACGGTAACGCTAGTAGAGCCAAAAGAGACTAAGCGTCAAACATGGCTTGAACAGCAGCTTACGACATTCTCACAACAACAACCCGCAACAGATTTAAACCTTGTTGATAGCTTTTCTTTAACATCTGATTGGTCATCCAATATGACTAAAGAGGATTACTGTAACAAATTTAACAAAATCCAAGATTATCTATTGTCTGGCGATTGTTATCAAATCAACTTGGCGCAACGTTTTTCTGCCAATTATACCGGCGATGAATGGCAAGCATATCTAACTCTTGAAACAGAAAACGGAGCGCCATTCTCTGGTTTTATTCGTTTAAAACAAGGTGCGATTTTATCGGTATCTCCAGAGCGTTTTTTACAACTTCGTGATGGACTGATTGAAACTAAACCGATTAAAGGGACTCGACCACGTAGCAAAAATACCGCTCAAGACAATGCCAATGCTTTCGCTCTTCAAAATGCTGAAAAAGATCGTGCAGAAAACTTAATGATTGTCGATTTACTGCGTAACGATATTGGTCGCGTTGCCACACCCGGTACCGTACGAGTACCGCATCTTTTTAAAATAGAAAGTTTTCCTGCCGTACATCACTTAGTGAGTACCGTCTCAGGCGAATTACCAGCAGATCACAATGCGACAGATCTATTAAAAGCATGTTTCCCCGGTGGTTCAATAACAGGTGCTCCGAAAGTACGAGCCATGGAAATTATTGAAGAGTTAGAACCGCACCGCCGCAGTATTTATTGTGGCAGCATCGGTTATATCAGCCGTTGTGGCACAATGGATACCAGTATTACGATTCGTACATTGGTGGCTAATGAACAAAAAATTCATGCGTGGGCTGGAGGCGGGATTGTTGCTGATAGTGATCCAGATAGCGAATATCAAGAAACACTCGACAAATTGAGTAAGATTCTGCCAACCTTACAATAGGTACAGATAAATACATCATAATGATATTTAAAATAAAAAGTATTTAAGATGAAAGCACTTTCATTTGACTAACGAGGTTTTATGGTTGGACAGCAGCAAATTTTAAGTCGATTTCTTCTTGCACCAAGTCTTCAATATGATCAAAACCATCAAGATCGAATTCGACAGCACTGGGAAGACGCATCCCTATTTAAACAAGCTGCTGTTTTGATCCCTCTCGTTTATCGCGAAAATGGCTTTAATGTCGTATTAACGCGAAGGGCAAAACACCTTAAACACCACCCAGGACAAATTGCTTTTCCTGGTGGACGATTTGAACCGACAGATGAGGATTTAATCGCAACCGCTATTCGTGAAACATTTGAAGAAACGAATATTACTTGTTCTCGCAATGATGTACACGGTTGTCTTTCTACCTTACCGACCATGAGCGGGTATATGGTCACGCCTTTTATCGCCACAATAGATCCAGATTACATCCCTATCGCAGATCCCAATGAAGTCGATTGCATTTTTGAAGCGCCTCTGAACCATTTGCTTAACCCAAACAATATTCGCCAATATAAATTCCTACTTAATGGCAATAATCACAATGTATATAACATCCCGTTTAAGAATTATTCTGTATGGGGAGCAACCGCTCAAATGATAAAACTACTTTCAGATCAAATTTGGCATGATGATTTATAGGCTATTAGCTGTTTTTTTAGCTTCTACCAAATTTAAAACTGTGAGCTAAGTCTTCTTTATTTGTACAACAAATAAAGACAGCTTACATAACGCGATCTTTATCATTGTAATCCCGCCATAAATAACGAGAATGCACGTGTTCCTAAAACAACGTTCCGTTCCGTTCCTTTTTTTTGGATGACAAAAAATGCAAAACACATCGACCGCAGTACAAACTGATGTAGCAAAATCACGTTGGACTTACAAAGATTTCACATGGGCATTGTCTCTATTCGGCACAGCTGTAGGTGCAGGTGTTCTATTCCTTCCAATTAAAGCAGGTGCGGGCGGTTTCTGGCCGTTAGTTATTTTAGCACTGATTGCAGCACCAATGACTTGGCTTGCACACAAAGGCTTAGCACGTTTTGTTCTTTCAGCTAAAAATCCAAACGCTGACATTACTGATACCGTTGAAGAACACTACGGTAAAACAGGTGCCAACCTTATTACATTCGCTTATTTCTTTGCTATCTACCCTATCGTTCTTATCTATGGTGTAGGTATTACCAACACTGTTGACTCATTCATGGTGAACCAACTAGGTATGGATTCTGTTCCTCGTTGGCTTCTATCAGGCGTCCTTATCTCGCTAATGACAGCTGGCGTTGTATTTGGTAAAGAACTAATGCTTAAGGCAACATCAGCAATGGTTTACCCTCTGGTTATCATTCTGCTTGCTCTGTCTATTTACCTAATTCCTGATTGGAACATGTCAATGGTGTCTGTGGCACCTGATTGGTCATCAATGCCTACTGTTATTTGGCTAGCAATTCCAATCATCGTGTTCTCTTTCAACCACAGCCCAATTATCAGCCAGTTTGCAAAAGAACAACGTCATGTATACGGTGACGATGCAGTAAAGAAAACTGACATGATCACTGGCGGCGCAGCAATGATGCTAATGGGCTTTGTCATGTTCTTTGTATTCTCTGTTGTACTGTCTATGACACCAGAGCAGTTGAACATGGCAAAAGAACAAAATATCTCTGTTCTTTCTTACCTAGCAAACATTAAAGATTCACCAGCAATTTCTTACTTAGGTCCACTGGTTGCATTTGCTGCTATTACTTCAAGCTACTTCGGTCACTTCCTAGGTGCACATGAAGGTCTTGTTGGCCTAACGAAATCTCGTAGCAAAATGCCGGTTGGTAAAATTGAAAAACTATCTCTAGCATTTATTGTTGTGACAACATGGATTGTAGCAATCATCAACCCAAGCATCCTTGGTATGATTGAAACAATGGGCGCACCAATGATTGCAGCAATTCTGTTCCTAATGCCAGTTGTTGCGATGCAGAAAGTACCAGCAATGGCGAAATACAAAACCTCTGTTGCTGCACGTATTTTCACTGCTCTGTGTGGTGTGGCTGCGATTACTTCAGTAATTTACGGCGCTTTTTAATAGCACTTGAACCAGGCGCGATACAAACACAAAAATACTTCTTTTTTGAAGCATAAAGTGCAAGAAAAGGTATAGCGTTCTGGTACAATAAACGCAATCTATACGATAATTAAGAGCAGGATGCTAAGCGCCCTGCTCTTGTTTTTTAAGTACGCTCGCCAAGGAAGGGGCGAGTCATAAAACGCATACAGTCTTGGCCGGAGGCAAGAATCGCTTCCCCCGACTGAGGTAATAAACATGATCAGTGTTTTTGATATTTACAAAATCGGTGTGGGCCCTTCCAGCTCACATACTGTTGGCCCAATGAAAGCAGGTAAAGAGTTCATCGATGATTTACGTGCCATGGGTAAATTACGTGACATAACTAAAATTACCGTTGACGTATACGGCTCTCTTTCTCTTACAGGTAAAGGACACCATACTGATATTGCAATCATTATGGGTCTTGCTGGTAACAGCCCTGAACATGTTGATATCGATAGTATTCCAAGCTTTATTGCCCGTGTTGAAGAAACCGAACGTCTACCTGTTGGTATGCATTGCCACACAGTAGATTTCCCACGTGATGGTGGTATGAATTTCCATACGACTAACCTTTCACTGCACGAAAACGGCATGTCTATTCATGCTTGGATTGGTGATGAGAACGTTTTCTCTAAGACTTACTACTCTATCGGTGGTGGTTTTATTGTTGATGAAGAAAACTTTGGTAAAACGCAAGAATCAAGTGTTGTTATCCCTTACCCTTTCAACTATGCCTCTGAACTTGTTGAACAATGTAAAGAGCACGGTTTATCAATCAGCTCTTTAGTTATGGCTAACGAACGTGCAATGAACGCTGAAGATGAGATTAGTAATTACTTTGCTAACATCTGGAAAACAATGCGTGATTGTATGGAACGTGGTATGAACGAAGAAGGTATCCTACCGGGTCCTCTACGTGTTCCTCGTCGTGCAGCAGCACTTCGTCAACAGCTAATAACATCTGAAAAGCTAAGCAACGATCCAATGACGGTTGTTGACTGGGTTAACATGTTTGCTTTTGCTGTAAACGAAGAAAATGCAGCAGGTGGTCGTGTTGTAACCGCACCGACAAACGGCGCATGTGGCATTATTCCAGCAGTACTTGCTTACTACGATAAGTTTGTTCAGTCAGTTGGCCCTAAAGAATACACCCGCTACTTTGCAGCTTCTGGTGCTGTTGGTGGTCTTTACAAGCGTAATGCTTCTATCTCTGGCGCTGAAGTAGGCTGTCAGGGCGAAGTTGGCGTGGCATGTTCTATGGCTGCTGCTGGTCTTGCAGAACTTATGGGGGGTAGCCCTGAACAAGTATGTATGGCTGCAGAAATTGCAATGGAACATAACCTTGGTCTAACGTGTGATCCTGTTGCTGGCCAAGTTCAGGTTCCATGTATCGAGCGTAACGGCATTGCAGCAGTTAAAGCAATTAATGCTACACGTATGGCACTTCGCCGCTCATCTGATCCCCGTGTTTCACTTGATAAAGTCATTGAGACAATGCTTGAAACAGGTAAAGACATGAATGCTAAATACCGTGAGACATCTCAAGGTGGTCTAGCGATTAAGGTTATTTGCTAATCTTTAAGCGTAAACTTGTTAGAAAAGCTGCTTTCAAAGCAGCTTTTTTTATGCCTTTCATCTATAACAGTAGCGTGATAAATAGCATAATATCCCGTATATAGAGCATAAGACCTAAATTACTTAGATTCACATATCAAGATGTATCCATTTTATATAGATAAACATACTCAATATGATCAATAACAAAAGTTGAGTAGATTTCATCTATTCAACCGTTTCTTTTAGTCCTATACTCACACGCATGTACCTTGGTATCAGCATATTCCAACATAGAATACCGGTACATATAGGACGGCCGCCTAATTATGGTGTGTAATGAAGGATTTATTTCCACTTTTAGAGAAGCAGTACTGGTATGAAATATAAGCGTATCCTCTCTCAGAGCCACGTAGTTCTAAAAGAGTTTTATGTCGACCACCACTTAATTGTAAAATTATCAAATGTTCAAGGTGATGTTCACATCAACGGTCATGCTATTGAATTAAAAAATAATAGTACTTTTGTCGTTCCTAAGTTCAGTCATATCTCTTGTTCTATTAATCAACTTAATAGCCAAGAAAATATTGAATTACAATTGTTGATGATCGATGAAGAATCTATCACTGAAGCATTCAAATATATCAGTGCGTTAAAACAACCCACTTTCCCAACGGCAAGTTGTTCTCCTGTCTACACGATTCCAACCCCTGCAATTGTGGATCAAAACTTCGTTCTATTTAATAAATTACTGCCTTCGATATGTGGCTCTTCCATGGAAAAAACGCTGCTAAGCCAGTGTTTAGTCTTTATTTTAATGGCATTAAATGAAGCAGGTATTGATGTATTCAACGTTTACCGCTTCAACTATGATGAGCCTAAAGAGCGAACTATTGCGCGTTTGATTACCCAAGATCCTCAACGCAAATGGAGTGTCGACGATATGGCGAAAGCGCTCTTTACAACGCAATCTACACTGCGTCGACATTTGGCAAAAGAAGGGGTTTCATTTAGCCAATTATTACTTGATGTTAGAATGGGTTTAGCCTTGAACTACCTTACTTTTTCAAATTATTCTATTTCACAAATAGGTAATCGATCTGGTTTTGGTAGTGCTGCATATTTTTGCGATGCATTTAAACGTAAATATGGCATTACGCCTTCTCAGTTTAGAACAACATCACGTCAAGAAAATGATGTTAGCCCTGAAGGCCACTTTACCTTTAAACCTAACATTCAAATTACTGAATCTTGCATCTAAATATTATTTTTCTCCCATGTGATAACGTTATTTTCATAGATTTCAGATATAAAAAAACCTCGTTAATTAACGAGGTTTTTTTGTCTCAATACTTCGCAAAATTAAGCAGCAGCTTTTAGGCTTACTTGCTCAGTCTTCAGCTCACCAACAGGTAAGATTGTACGACCGTATTCAGCATTTAATACCTGAGCCATTGCAAAGTAAATTGCACTTAGACCACAGAAAATACCTTCTATACCCGCGATGAAACCAATTGTCGTATTACCCGTAAAATCACGAGCCGCTAATAAGAAGAATAAAATAGTTAGAGAACCAAATACTACTTGTTTAGCACGAGGGTAACGTAAAGAACCGATAAACATAAATGCAGTAAATAGGCCCCAAAGTGTTAGGTACCAAGCCATGAACGGTGCAGGGCTTGCTGCAAACCCCATCTTCGGTAATGCAATAAGACCGACTAGCGTTAACCAAAATAAGCCATAAGAAGTAAACGCTGTTGTTCCAAACGTATCACCACGCTTAAAGCACATCATGCCTACAAGAATTTGACCTAGACCACCATAGAAAATACCCATCGCTAGGATCATTGAATCCAATGGAAAAAAACCAGCATTATGAATGTTTAAAAGAACGGTAGTCATACCAAAACCCATTAAGCCTAAAGGCGCTGGGTTCGCTAATTTCGTAGACATGTATTTCCCCTGCAGGAGTAATTCAACAAAAGTGATAAATTTTAAAATATAGATGCATGCTAAATGCGCCGCGAATTCTAATTGATGGTGCGATCCAGATCAATGGTTAACCACGGAAAAAGGCAATAAAGTGAGAAAAAGTGCGAAAACATTCTATTTTGTAAAGAATTTTAATAATAACATCTAATGAATTTTGTTAGAGAATATGAATTTATGAATAACTATATTCCATAATGGAATAATAATACCTTATGTAAATTCAAGATATTGATTTAATTGAATTAAATTAAGATAAAAAATTAAAAATTTCATTCCATATAATTCAACAAAACAAGCGCCATATAATTTTTCAATGCCAAACATCATCTATTTGTCATACGAATGATCATATTTAACTAGAAATAGATGACTAAATGGCACTTTCATCACGATTTATGCTTAAAAGCGATATAAATCGCATTATTAAACAATGCTTATATTCAACATCATGATGATCATATTGTTAACTTATTTAATAGTGATGAGTCTCCCCTCTCTTTTACTAAATATTACCTTTAACAAAATACGTAGCAGTTCACATAAAACACCTACTCAATTCATTGATATATGTAATAAAAGTAACTTTTTACTTACACATAACTTTAACATTCATGCACTAATCTGCTCTCATTCAAGAGGCAATGAAGCCCAAATAACATTCTTTCTAGGGGATTAGAAAATGAAAAAAGTAGCATTGGCATCGGCAATTTTAGCGTCATTAACAGCAGGAACAGTAAACGCTGCAACTGTTTATCAAGATGATGATAAATCACTTAGTATTGGTGGTCGTGCTGAAGCGCGTTTTAACCTATCTGATGCAAATAAAGGTGCAGATGGCACTGGTAATGCTTTTAAAGATAAGAGCCGTGCCCGTATTAATCTAAAAGGTAAAGCAAAGATTTCTGATCAAGTTATTGCTTTTGGTAAATATGAAGCTGAAATCTCTGATAGTAGTGACTCTACTGTTAAGAGTCGTTACGTATATGCAGGATTTGATACTCAGGCAGGTGCTTTCTCTTATGGTAAGCAAGATTCAGCACAGGTTATGCTGACAGATTACACAGATATTCTTGCTACTTTCGGTGGTGACGGTGTTGATCTTGTTGATGGTAACAAAGATAAGCGTGAAAATAACTTTTTATACGCTGGTGAATTCAATAACTTCACAGTTTCAGCTAACTACATTGCTGAAAACAATAATGCACTAAAAGATTCAGACAGTTATGGTATTGCAGCACAATATGCCTTCCCATTCGGCTTAGCTTTAGGCGCGGGTTATGTACGTGGTCATGACGGTGTTGACGTTGATGCTAACCAATACAACTTAGCAGCAAGCTACGAATTCAATAATTTTTACGCAGCTGGTACTTATGCGAGTGGTAAAAACGGTAATACCGATCTAACTGGCTATGAATTAGCAACGGCTGTTAAAATGGGTAAATTTATTGCTCAAGCAGCATACAACTTTAAGCAATCTAAAGACGGCGGCGTAAAAACTGACAATGTAAATTACTTTGCGTTAGATGGCGTCTATAAGTTCAATAAAAACCTACGTACTTATGCAGGTTACCTATTTAACCGAATTGAAGGTGAAGATAACGAATTACAAGTGGGTATTCGTTACGACTTCTAAGTTAACCTAATCGGTAATACAAGCCAAGCCTCGTGCTTGGCTTTATTCTTTGCCGTCATCACTTCTTGATATATAACCCACCATCGATTTTCTCTATTGCTCTAACAGGCAAATCCCCCTTTCTCTATCAATAAACACACGTTATAGTAACAACATAATTTTGCAGGAGAGATTTTATGTTCGTAGTTATTTTTGGTCGCCCAGGTTGTCCATTCTGTGTACGTGCTAAGGAATTAGCAGAAAAAATTAAAGCAGAGCGCGACGACTTTAACTTCCGTTACGTTGATATTCATGCGGAAGGCATCAGTAAAGCGGATCTGGAAAAAACGGTAGGTAAACCCGTTGAAACAGTACCACAGATCTTTGTTGATCAAGAGCACATTGGTGGCTGTACTGAATTTGAAGCTTACTCTAAAGAACATAATCTACTGTTCCAATAAGAAAAGAATTCAGTTTATGAAAGGTCGATATTGTTCGGCCTTTTTTTATCTCTATTTTTTACTAACTGACAACGTAAATGAACAGTATTTTTAACGTACAGTAATCCGTTATATTTCCAGTTTTATCCCTTCAGATAAAGAATACACACTCAGAAGTTATTAATACTAACTTTCAACATTTTTTTAGAATATACGCTATAACAGTCTGCAAAAATCAGCTAGAATTTGACAACTCTTACTTCTCCACTATTGTCGGAAATTCTGTTGTGAACATTGATGTAGCAGCACTTCTACACCATAATGATATTCTATTACTTTTTGTTGTTCTTGCCGTAGGTTTAAGTATTGGCAAAATACGCTTTGGTAAGATGAGCTTAGGTAATTCTATTGGCGTTTTAGTCACAGCACTGCTGTTTGGTAATGCTGGTTTTACTTTCGATACTGACGCTTTAAATATTGGCTTTATGCTGTTTATTTTTTGTGTGGGTATAGAAGCGGGTCCAAACTTTTTCGGCATCTTTTTTCGAGACGGTAAGCACTACCTTTTACTTGCGCTCGTCGTTTTGCTTTCCTCCATCGCGATAACCATGACAATGGCGCATTATCTACATATGGATATTGGCCTTGCGACAGGTTTAATGGCCGGGTCATTAACTGCAACCCCAGTATTAGTGGGCGCTAAAGACGCATTAAATACTGGGCTTTCAGGTATTACCGATCCAACAATGATTAAACAGCTTACAGAAAGTTTAAGTGTTGGTTATGCGATGTCCTATTTAGTAGGCCTAGTGAGCTTGATATTCCTCGCGAAGCTCATGCCTACACTACAAAAACAAAATCTAGCTGAATCATCACAACAGATCGCACGTGAACGTGGTATTGGTGAAGTGGCACAGCGAAAAGTATATTTACCCATTATTCGCGCATACCGTGTTGGACCTGAACTGATTAATTGGATTGATGGTCGTAACCTTCGTGAGTTAGGTATCTACCGCCAAACAGGATGCTATATCGAACGCGTTCGTCGTAACGGTATTTTAGCTAACCCTGATGGTGATGCAATTTTACAAGAAGGTGATGAAATTGCGCTAGTGGGTTACCCCGACAGCCACGCTCGTCTTGATCCTAGTTTCCGTAATGGTAAAGAAGTGTTTGATCGTGATTTATTAGATCTTCGCATCATTGAAGAAGAAATCGTGGTAAAGAACGATGGTATTGCCGGTAAACGTTTATCTGAATTGAACCTGTCAGAGTACGGCTGTTTTTTAAACCGTGTGGTTCGTGCTCAAATCGAAATGCCGATGGATCACAACATTCTGTTAAACAAAGGTGATATTCTGCAAGTTAGTGGCGAGAAAAGTCGTGTTCATGGTTTAGCTGAACGTATTGGCTTTATTTCAATCCACAGCCAGATTGCAGATTTATTAGCTTTTTGTTGTTTCTTCATCATAGGTTTACTGCTTGGTTTAATTACCATGAAATTTGGTCATATTGCGTTTGGTTTAGGTAGTGCTGCAGGCCTTTTAATTGCAGGTATTACACTTGGATTTTTACGTGCAAACCACCCAACTTTTGGTTATGTCCCTCAAGGGGCGTTAAATATGGCAAAAGATTTAGGCTTAATGGTCTTTATGGTTGGTATCGGCTTAAGTGCAGGTTCTAACCTTTTTGAATCCATTGCTCATATCGGTTTAACTGTTTTTGTCACCAGTTTAATGGTGAGTGTGATCCCTGTCGTATTAGCCTATCTATTCGGTGCTTATGTACTGAAAATGAACCGTGCACTACTTTTTGGCGCCATCATAGGCGCGCGTACTTGTGCCCCAGCTATGGATATGATCAACGCTCATGCGCGTAGTACTATTCCTGCTTTAGGTTATGCAGGTACTTATGCTATCGCCAACGTATTGCTCACTATTGCAGGTACGTTAATTATTATTCTAAAGTAATTATTGGCTTGAATGCTGCTCTTTCTAATAAGGGCTGGCTAATGAGTTCTCTTATGAGTCAGCCCCTATTCAGTCAAGATACCTACACTAAGACCTGTAGCGTTAATTTGTTATTAATCAAACCTTTTATTTAGTTAATAGCACACATAGCAATCTGACTTATAAATACCCATTCTGCTATAACGCTCAAATATTAAGTTTATGGCAATGATAAATAATGCGGATAATTGCAATATTTCGTACCATAGATATTTATAACTATAATCAGCAACCTTGGGTGCTTTAATTTATGCGAATTCTTATTGTCGAAGACGATGCAATCCTTAGCCATCACTTAAAATCTCAACTCAGTGAATTAGGCAACCAAGTTCAGTGTGCAAATACGGCAGAAGAAGGTTTATTCTTTGCTGAAAACTACCCCAATGATATTGCGATTGTTGATATTGGTTTACCCGACCGCGATGGGATTAGTTTAATTAAAGACATGCGTAAAAAGGGGCTTCGTCTTCCCATTCTTATTCTTACTGCGCGTTCAAATTGGCAAGACAAAGTAACAGGCCTTGAAGCTGGTGCTGATGACTACCTCGTTAAGCCATTCCAAAAAGAAGAAATGGTTGCTCGCTTAAGTGCACTCGTTCGCCGAAGCGCTGGTTTTGTAAAGCCGGAAATGACCGCAGGTGATATCCGTGTAGATCTTCTCGCGAAACAAGTTTATGTTCATGAAACATTATTAGAGTTAACCGCTTTTGAATATGACTTACTTGAATATCTCATGCGCCATAGCCGTCAGGTTGTATCAAAACAACGCCTACTCGATGTGTTATATGAAGATCAAGAAGGTGATCCAAATACAATCGAAGTTATGATTAGTCGTTTACGTAAAAAATTCACTAAAACAGGTCAAGATAACCCAATATCAACCATTCGTGGTCAAGGGTATATTTTTGAACTTAATGCCCAATGAATAAACTTATACAGCCGCGTTTAAGACGTCGAGTTTTAATCACCTCTGTCGCTATTATTGCTTTAGTCACATCAGCCTTAGCCGGTGTGATTAATAAGCTTTATTCTCAAAGCTATATGGCTTCATACTCTTCAGAGCTTGTCGCTCAAATGCCAATGGTGGTTGCTCAACTTAATCGTGCTGGCTTAATCAAAGATGTTGATAAGTGGATTGACTCTCTTGACCCATCAGACACCGATTATATTGCCGTCGTGTGTGATCAAGCTGATAACACCACATGGTTATCTCATGAAGCCAATAAAGCGAATTTAAAAAATGTTTGTCGTTATTTGCCTGAAAATATACCGACGCCTACCCTTATAAAAATGGGTGATAACAAAGGCTATATCGCTTATAACCTCAGTCGAGATAAAGAAAATGGCAACATTTATCAACTCGTTGTATTACGTTCAGCAAATGATTATGAAAAATCATTAGAAAAACTCCATCAACGTACCGCATTTTATCTCGGTCTTTTTGTACTTATTGCTGTTGCATTTCTCATTGCCGCCTTTCACTGGGGATTTCAGCCGTTACGCAAGTTAGCCTCTCAACTCGATCAAATGGCGGAAGCGAAACGAGAAAAACTCGATAATGATTACCCAATGGAGCTGCAAGAAGTCACTAAAGCAGTTAACCGATTAAACCGTATAAGTAGTGATCAAAAAGGACGTTACCGCCATGCGATGGATGATCTTGCTCATAGTTTAAAAACCCGTTTAGCGGCAACAAATGCATTATTGGATGATAAAACGTTAGAGCGCCACGAGCTAAATCAACGTATTATGGAGCAAATCAGCCAAATGGATGATCTTGTCCAATATCAGTTAAAACGGGCAATGGTAGGTCAACAAGGGCTACAAAAAAGTAATTCTCAATTAATGCCGGTTGTGAATAGCCTTAGCTTAATGCTTGGCAAGATTTATGCGGATAAACAAGCTAAACTGCATTATCACTTCAATGAAGATATTATGTTGCCGCTAAATAAAGATGATTTAATGGAATTATTTGGCAATATGCTTGAGAACTCATTCCGTTTTTGTATCAGCCAAGTGCATATTACTGTGATAGAAACCAACACTCACTTTACCATTAAGATTGAAGATGACGGTCCAGGTGTAAAGCTTGATATGAGAGAAGCGATATTTCAACGAGGGGTACGTTCAGATCAGCTAAACCCAGGCCAAGGTATTGGTTTATCGGTATGTAATGAAATTATCGATAGCTATCAAGGAACGATCTATGTTGAAGATTCGCCATTAGAAGGGGCTGCATTTATTATTACACTGCCAAAACTTAATGACTGATAAATATTAGAAATTTATGGTAAACCGAATAATTGAATGTACATCGCTGAAACGCCAAAAATTTGACAGTCATTGGTAGACATTAATTTTATAATATTTAAAACTATCACTAGTAATTTATTAATAGCTAGGAGAGTTAATAAATGCAGTGCGAAAAATGTGCTAGTTTTGATGTGGGAAGAATAAAGCGAAAACTATGGCATAAGTTTTACATTAGAAGAATTTATCTCTGCAACCAATGTGGTTGGATGCATAAACAAAAAAAATAACAAATAGATTAACTTGATGAATCAAAACAATATAATAAAAAAACCGCCTTTCGGCGGTTTTTTTATTATATTGTGAATTAGATGTCTTTCACATCAAATTCAACAACCGGATTCACATCTGCATCATAATCAACAGTGTCAATACCAAAACCAAATAGCTTTAAAAACTCATCTTTATATTGCTGATAGTCAGCGACATCAAATAAGTTTTCATTGGTTACGTTTGGCCATAAATCACGACAATGTTTCTGGATATCTTCGCGAAGTTCCCAATCATCTAGACGTAGACGGTTTTCGCCATCAACTTCAGGTGCCATGCCATCTGCTTTAAATAAGCGTTGATTGAACATACGTAAAATCTGCTGCATACAACCTTCGTGTACACCTTCTTCACGCATCTTCTTAAATACCATCGCAATATAAAGTGGCATAACAGGAATTGCTGCGCTAGCTTGCGTGACCACACTCTTAAGCACAGCAACATTTGCAGAACCGCCAGTTTTCGCTAGCTTCTCGTTTAGCTCTTTTGCTGCACGATCAAGATCCATCTTCGCTTGACCTAGCGCACCGTGCCAATAGATTGGCCAAGTAATTTCAGTACCAATGTAGCTATAAGCAACCGTCTTACAACCATCGGCTAAAACACCTGCATCAGATAGAGCATCAATCCAAAGTTCCCAATCTTGGCCGCCCATTACCGTTACAGTATCTGCAACTTCTTGCTCTGTAGCTGGCTCAATACTTGCTTCGATTAATACATCTTTATTGGTATCTACTGCTGTTGCTGTGTACGTCTCACCCATTGGTTTTAAGCATGAGCGAATAACTTCACCTGTTTCAGGTAATTTACGTACAGGTGATGCAAGTGAGTAAATCACCATATCAACCTGACCAAGATCTTCTTTGATCAAATCAATGGTTTTTTGTTTTGCTTCGTTAGAGAAAGCATCACCATTCAAGCTTTTTGAATAAAGACCTTCTTCTTTCGCAAACTTGTCAAATGCTGCTGAGTTATACCAACCTGCAGTACCTGGTTTTTTCTCTGTACCTGGTTTTTCAAAGAACACACCAATAGTTGCAGCACCACCACCGAATGCCGCAGCAATACGAGACGATAGGCCATAACCACTTGATGAACCAACGACTAGCACACGCTTAGGTGCGTTCGCAATGGGACCTTGTGCTTTTGTGTAAGCAATTTGCTCTTTTACGTTCTCTTCACAGCCCACTGGATGCGTTGTTGTACAAATAAATCCACGAGTTTTAGGTTTGATGATCATCTTCAACTTCCCTTACATAGTTGTTGATAGGATAAAAGGTTAGCGTCAAAATCGCATTAAATTTATGACAGAAAATGATAAAAACCGTAGTGGTTGGAGGTGTTACAGATATTTCTGGTCAAAAAAAGTGCCACGCTAAGCGTGGCACATGGGAGATTCCAGGTTTATATATCACTAACTAAGCTACCTAAGCTGCTTTTCCTGGTAGTATGCGAGCTTTTTTAAAATGGTCTGCACAAAAATGATCAACTTGAACCGCTTTTTGTCTTAGCTGTTCAGCATTTTCTATTTTTTTCTTCTCTGCTTCTGTGATTATTCCCACATCTAATGCAACTTGTAATTTATTTGTTAATGAAGCTTTGCGCGGGATCTCACCTCTACGTGTTGCTTTCATCAGTTTACGCTCTAAAGGTTTGATCTCGTGCATAGCTAAAAAAGCACGTTCCATAATCGCAACAGGATCATCCTCTTTATTACCAACATAGCAAAGGTGTGTTAATCGCTCACGATGTACACCAGGAGTCATTAATGCTTCTGCAATATCGATAGCGATCACATCTGATGGTGCATGGTAATGAATGCCTAACGGAAAATTAATGGTACGTAATAGACGTCCAACTCCTTTACGAGGGAAGTTATTAAACACATCATTGAAAGCAATACCACACTGATGTAAACAATGTTCTACACCATATTTCACCATTGATAAATCTTGCTGTTGACGTCCTTCGTCTTCATAGCGTTTTAATACTGCCGACGCTAAATAAAGATGACTTAAAACATCGCCTAAACGTGCAGAGACTAATTCACGACGTTTTAACTCACCACCAAGGCTTAACATCGCAAAATCCGCACTCACCGCCAATGCCTTAGACATTCTTGCTAACTGACGATAATAAGGTGCAGTTTCACCACTCACTGGTACTCGATTAAAACGAGATCCAGAAAATGCATTCAGTAATGATTTGCTGACATTACCAATAGCAAAGCCTATATGTTTTGATAGCAACTTATCGAAGTCTTTTTCACCTTGCTGTTCATCTGGATTGGCAGCGGCTTCCATTTCACTCAGTACATAAGGGTGACAACGTGTTGCACCTTGACCAAAAATCATTAGGTTTCGAGTTAGAATATTCGCGCCTTCAACTGTGATTGCAACTGGCATACCAAAGTAGTGATGGCCTAAATAGTTCATTGGACCAAGCTGAATAGCACGACCAGCATGCACATCCATTGAATCATTGAGGATCGTTCGGCCCATTTCAGTCATATGGTATTTGGCAATCGCTGTAACTATCCCAGGGGTTTGCCCCATATCTAATGACGTCGTGGTTAAGGTACGAGCCGCTTCTAGCATATAGGTATAACCACCAATTCGACCTAAAGCTTGTGCAACACCTTCAAAATTACCAATTGAAGTACCAAATTGCTTACGAACAACGGAATATGCGCCTGTCGTTTTCGATGTTAAATGGCCAAAGGCAGCCCCTAATGCTGGAAGGGAAATACCACGACCTGCTGATAAACACTCCACCAGCATGCGCCAACCTTTTCCTGCATATTCTTGACCACCTATTAGCCAATCCATTGGAATGAACACATCATTACCACGTGTAGGTCCATTCATAAAAGCCATATTTAATGGGTCATGGCGTTCACCAATTTCAACACCAGGATGATCGGCGGGAATTAATGCACAGGTGATCCCTAATTCTTTTTTATCACCAAGCAGACCATCAGGATCTTTCATTTTGAAAGCCAGACCTAATACTGTTGCAACGGGTGCCAAGGTAATATAACGCTTGTTCCATGTTAGGCGTAAACCTAATACTTGTTCACCTTCATGCTCGCCATAACAAACAATACCTTCATCAGGAATACTACCGGCATCTGAGCCAGCTTCTGGCCCTGTTAATGCAAAACATGGAATATCTTTCCCGTTAGCTAAACGGGGTAACCAATAATTCTTCTGCTCTTCAGTTCCGTAATGAGTCAATAATTCACCCGGCCCTAGGGAATTAGGAACCATGACGCATACCGCAGCACTCAAACTCCGAGTTGCAATTTTGGCAACTATGGTTGAATTCGCATGCGCTGAAAAATTAAGGCCGCCGTATTCTTTACCAATAATTAACGAGAAAAACTTTTCATCACGTAAGTACTGCCACACCTCTGGCGATAAATCTTTATCTTCTTGAACAATCTGATAATCGTTTATCATGGCCAATAAGGTTTCTAGCTTAGTGTCGATAAACACTTGCTCTTCATCAGTAAGTTTTGGCTTAGGGTAGGTTAATAAGGTATTCCAATTAGGTTGCCCACTAAATAACTCACCGTCCCACCATACACTTCCCGCTTCCATTGCCTCGCGTTCTGTTTCAGATAACGGTGGCAACACTTTTTTAAACACCTTAAAGGCGGGATCGCTGAGATATCGTTTTCGCATTACAGATAAAGTGCTCATAGTTCAGATCCTTTTGCTTCGATTATTTTTATAATGACTACGTAGGTATACATTCGTTATTTAGTTTTAGACTTGCTTAACCAGAGAAATATTCGTTTCTATTGGCGCCCCAACCCCTGCTGCGAGATAAGGAACAAGACGATCAATTAAATCTTCAGTTTTCACATGATTCGAAAAATCGTTTTCTGCTATTTCACATAAAGCAGCGCTTGATGCCATCGTGAATACTGATGCACCTAATGTGAAATGTAAGCGCCAGAAAAGAGTTTCTGGATCTAAGGATGGATTAGCACGGCATACGGCAGTGACAAAAAGAGAGAGGACTTTGTCGTAACGGGTAACAATAAACCACCGTAAATGTCCCTGTACGTCAGTATAACCTCGCCCTAGTAATGACATAAAAACCGTCGCACCATTAGTTCGACAATCATTAAGGCTAACTAACGGTGACTTAGTACAGTGAAAGACATCTTCCATCGTAAAATCATCACGGGTTAAGAGTCTTTCTAATTCACTTTGCAACGCTGGCATAAAAATATCAAGGTAACGGCTGAGTACTGCACGTACCAATGTTTTCTTATCACCATAATGGTAATTAACAGAAGCAAGATTGACTCCAGCTTTACTTGTTATGGTCCGCAGCGACGTTTCGTTAAAACCATGCTCGGCAAATAACAGCTCAGCGGCATCTAGAATGCGACTTTTAGTTTCACCTTTTCCAGCCATTTTCATTCACCCGTATTAAACACATGTTTAAATACTACAACTCGTTAACACTTTTAACAAGTTTGCTATCTCATTTTGAGAGGTGAAATTTCAATAGCTCTTAAAGACAGATAAAGTAAAAATTAGACATTAAATATCAACAAGTTAAAACAAACTACCATAACCAAGGTTAATAATTAATAAAATAGAATCGAAAAAAGCATATATTCGCGGAACTTAAACACATCGATTGAGTCTGACTACATGCCACTACTTTTTTGTTGAAGATTTTCCTTCATAGCCTACTCCTGTTATTGGAGTAGGTTTTATTTCCTTGCTGACTTTTGCTAAGTTGCCCTCTTATTTTTTAAACTCACCTATTAATATCTAGACACATATCATTTATAAAAGCGACGAAACGACTCACTTTTACATACAACTCCACGATACGAATAATAATAACAATTACTTTAGCTACTTATATAAATAACTATCACTAAAAGTAATTAATCAATTAAATTAAAACATAACAGGATATCTAATTATCTTTATTTTTAGTTCTGTTAATTATAATTAAGAATGGTTATAGATTTTGTTTAACGATTAAAATAAACCAACACCCAATTTGTAATACATAATACAAATAGAGGTTTACTCGCTTTTATTTCGCCGAAAATGAAACAAAAAAATCGTTTTAAAACAACACCTTAATTTATTTAATATTTAGTTACATTTTAACTTGCCATCATTATTTTTATCGCTAGAATTCCCACACAGTATTAACGGGTAATATTTAATAAAGATATATATTACTACGATCTATTTATTTGGTTTTTCACCATATAAATATCATTTGAGAGAAATTCATGTTTGATAGAGCAAAGCAAATTCTTATTGCTGGTTTTTGTATTAATTTATGTATTGGTATTCTATTTACTTGGAGTGTATTTAAAAAAGCGCTAGTTGTTGATTTAGGATGGACAAACTCAGAAGCATCTCTTCCTTATACTGTCGCTATTATTACTTTCTCTATAACTCTTCTTTTAGCGGGTATTTTACAAGATAAATTTGGCCCTAAGCGTGTATTAATCGCAGGCACGATTTGTTCTGGTTTAGGTTTAATTGCATCCGGTTACATCACAAACCCGACTCAACTTATTTTTACCTTTGGTATTCTTGCCGGTGGCGGTATTGGTTTTGGTTATGCTTGTTTAAGCCCTGCAGCAATGAAATGGTTCCATCCTTCAAAACGCGGGCTTGTAAATGGCCTTATCGCTGCGGGCTTTGGCCTTGCTGGTGTTTATCTTGCTCCATTAATTACATCATTAATTGGAAGTTACGGTATTAGCTATAGTTTTATTATTTTAGGTATTGCTCTTTTATGTATTGCAACACCATTAGCATTTACCATTACCAATCCACCTTCTCATTACGTACCTATCGCTTCATCTAAACAGACGGATAAGAAAGTAGCGGTGCCACAAAAAGAAATGTGTTGGACTGCTATGCTCAAAACGACGCAGTTTTATAGTATTTGGGTTATGTACCTTTGTGCATCATCAACAGGTTTAATGATCATTGGTAATATTACCTCTATCGCTTCAGCACAAGCAGGTATGACGGATGCCGCTCACCTTGTTGTTATTCTAGCTTTATTTAATACATCAGGCCGTGTGCTTGCTGGCGTGCTATGCGACAAAATTGGTGGTCTTAAAACATTATCGTTATCATTTATGTTATCTATTGCCAATATGATGTTGTTCCCTCATTACACAAGCCATATTAGTCTTATCATCGGTATGGCAACAGCGGGCTTGTGTTATGGAACCTTACCGGCAGTATTTCCATCACTAACAGCAGGTTTCTATGGTTTGAAAAACTACGGTACAAACTATGGTGTCGTATACACAGCATGGGGTGTCAGTGGTTTCATTGGCCCCGTTATCGCCGCAGTTGCTGTTGATACCACAGGTAATTACAACCTCGCTTATTTCTACTCGGCAATTATCATGGGAATTGCATTTGTGTTTTCGCTGCTAACAAAGAATCCAGCAGTCAAAGCTGTGGCATCTGTCAAAAAAGAAGACAATGAAATGCTAAACACAAAAGTGACGGCCTAAACAGAACAAAGCAGTGTGGATATTATTTAAAAATCAATATATTAAGTAATCTCGATATTTTAATACTAAAAATATTCGAAAACTTAGGAACCTTTTTTAAAATCCTGAGTCTTAAATAATGTATTCAGATTGATAAAGATTTCGCAAAACAAACATGTTTCAACAATTTTTATCATTGTAAATGCCACTACTGCTTTAACTCCTAATTGTAATTTTTAGTTTGCCCACTATTTTTGTGGGCTTTTTTTTGTAAAAAAGGTCTTTGACGGCCACCATAAAAAAAGATGACTTTTTTTTCACTTTTATTGAACTAACCTTAATTTCGTTAGTCTTACTAGTATGATTCATAATAAAACCTACTATGCCTTTGGTTTTGAATCAGTATTTTAAAGTTTTTTATTTATGTTAGATGTCCACTACTGCTGAACTTTTTGTAAAATTTACGGAACTTTTTATCCCATTAAAACATTTTTAATGGGATTTTTTTTATCTATTCAGATGACTTAAGTACTCAAAACGGTATTGTTGTGTGTTTTTTTGCCTGAAAACTATTTTTTTTTAAAAGTTTTGAACCAAACCTAAAATTCAAAGTCTGAATATATAGAATCCATAATATTGGTGAGAATTGTTTAACTGGCCGTCGAACTTCTTCCAATACTCCTTATTGCCACTGCAATTATCCTTTAATTGCATATTTTTACGCTGAACTGTTGTTCAGCGTTTTTTTTATCTATTTAGACAGCATCAAATCTCTATGTTTAAGAACATAACCTAGATTCGTTAATGTCTTCGCAGCATCAATCACTTTTGCAGTACTACTTTCATCATCAGGTAAAAACTCCGGCAATGGCAATGATAATTGCTTCGCCATCTGAGTATAATACTTACTACGTGTAGGGTGAAAATCAGACGCTAAATGTAAGACAGGCATACTATCTTTGATACCAACCAACCTTACTATCGCTGCAACACAGTCTTCTAGGTGAATAAGATTAACGGGATTACTGCCTCCTTTTAAAGCGTTTCTACCCGCTAAAAATTTGACGGGATGACGGTCTTCACCAATCAGCCCCGATAACCGCACTATCGTTAATTGATCACCCCATTGAGTACGCAAACTATTTTCAATCTTCACATGTGTCAAAGCAGAATCGGTTAATGGCATCACATCATCGTCTTCAGCCACACGGCCTTTACGTCCATCATAAACTGACGTTGTACTAATAAATATAATGCGCTGACATCCTGATTGATAAGCCGCGTTAGAAAGGGATAACACATTCTGATAATGCTGCTCTTTATCAATACTATTGCGACCGGCAGCAATATTAATCACCATCACATCACTTGCTAACATCGTTGCTAAAGATGATACTTGAACATCTTCTGTTAATGGTAACTGCATTGGCACCCCATGTATGCCATATGCACTTAAAGCATTCGCCTCTCTCTCATTTCTTTTTGTACCGTAAACGTTATGGCCTTTTTTATATAATGCCTTTGCTAAGGGCAAACCAAGCCAACCACAACCGCATATAGCAATATTCATTTTTCAGCCTCAAATTACATCAAATCCATATAAGAAAAATAACACCAATGGCTTGAAGCTTTAAGTTTCTAATTAAAAATGATAACAAATTACATCAGTATAATTTTTCACTTTGTAAAATAACGCCTTAAATATGAAAGGAATACACACAAAGTTTCTGTATCCGCTCTTTTTTTGTAATTATTCATCGAATAGAGTTTCAAAACTGAAAGCCAAAAGTCGATCCCTGTCAAAAACTAATAAAATTAGCCTTAAAAAAGCGCTGATTAGCTAGGAGATAGTCAAAATTAAGTAGTATAGTTTCATTAAACAAGCATCTTGATGACAAGTTTGCTACAAATGAAATTCAATAACGAAGTGCATTATTAGCTATGAACACCATAGAAAAAATACAAAATAACTTAGAACACTTCAGTAAATCAGAGCGTAAAGTCGCCGAAGTTATTATTGCCTCCCCACAAACAGCTATCCACTCAAGTATCGCAACACTTGCCAAAATGGCGGATGTTAGTGAACCGACCGTTAACCGCTTTTGCCGTCGCTTAGATACTAAAGGATTCCCTGACTTTAAATTACATTTAGCGCAAAGCCTTGCGAATGGTACGCCTTATGTAAATCGTAATGTTGAAGAAACGGATGGGCCAGATGCCTATACCGCTAAAATTTTCGAATCAACAATGGCGTGTTTAGATGTCGCAAAAAATAGTCTCGATACGATGCAGATTAACCGCGCTGTCGATCTGTTAACACAAGCAAAAAAAATCTCTTTCTTTGGTTTAGGCGCTTCTGCATCCGTCGCTCACGATGCGCAAAATAAGTTTTTCCGTTTCAACATTCCTATTGTCTGTTTTGATGATATTGTGATGCAACGCATGAGCGTGATTAACTGCTCTGATGGCGATGTCGTCGTGGTTATATCTCACACAGGTCGCACTAAAAGTTTGGTTGAAATTGCACAAATGGCGCGTGCTAATGGAGCAACGGTTATTGGTATTACGGCAAAAGATTCACCGTTAGAACGTGAATGCTCCTTATCTATTTGCCTAGACGTACCAGAAGACACTGATATTTATATGCCAATGGCGAGCCGTGTTGTACAAATGACCGTTATTGATGTGTTAGCAACAGGGTTTACTCTTCGTCGTGGTGCAGGGTTTAGAGATAACTTAAAGCGCGTAAAAGAATCGCTGAAAGACTCCCGCTTTTCTAAAGACAGTTCAACGCTGTAACACTTTAAAAGCGAAGCCTTAGCTTCGCTTTTTTATTCGCAACGTTTTCATTACATATTTTTTGTTACAACAAAAATGAATAACAAAAGTGACAGTTCATTGTCTTTTGATATACATCATTAAGCAAAATCTGCGAGATATGGTATCAAAACTATCTCATGTTTTATTGCCGACTTGGTAATCATCACTCTCAAACCAAGTGCTCAATAAAGCTCGTTTCTATAAATTGGAGTTTCACATGACTGAACGCCTAAGACGTACAAAAATTGTAACCACTTTAGGTCCTGCAACTGATCGTGATAATAACCTTGAAAAAATCATCGCGGCAGGTGCCAATGTTGTACGTATGAATTTCTCTCACGGCAGCCCAGAAGATCATATCCAACGCACTAAGCAAGTACGTGAAATTGCAGCTAAGCTTGGTAAAAACGTAGCAATTCTAGGTGATTTACAAGGCCCTAAAATTCGCGTATCTACGTTTAAAGAAGATAAAATCCAGCTTGCTATTGGTGATAAATTTACCCTTGATAGTGATCTACCTAAAGGCGAAGGCGATCAGTTTGCTGTCGGTCTCGACTACAAAGAATTACCTAAAGATGTGACAACAGGTGACATCCTGCTATTAGATGATGGCCGTGTACAATTAAAAGTAACAGCTGTTGAAGGTAATAAAGTACACACTGAAGTGACAGTCGCCGGCCCATTATCAAATAACAAAGGCATTAACAAAAAAGGCGGCGGCCTTTCAGCAGAAGCCCTAACAGATAAAGATAAAGCCGACATTTTAACAGCTGCGGCAATGGGCGTTGATTATCTTGCCGTATCATTCCCACGTAATGGCGAAGACATGAAATATGCGCGCCGATTAGCCACTGAAGCAGGCCTAAATGCAAAATTAGTCGCTAAAGTTGAACGTGCTGAAGCGGTAGCAACAACCGAAGCAATGGACGATATCATCCTTGCATCTGACGTTGTTATGGTTGCTCGTGGTGATCTTGGTGTTGAAATCGGCGATCCTGAACTCGTTGGTGTGCAAAAGAAACTGATTCGCCGTGCTCGTAGCTTAAACCGTACGGTGATTACAGCAACACAAATGATGGAATCCATGATCACTAGCCCAATGCCAACACGTGCAGAAGTTATGGATGTTGCTAACGCTGTACTAGATGGTACCGATGCCGTCATGCTTTCCGCGGAAACGGCTGCGGGACAATTTCCTGAAGAAACTGTAAAAGCAATGGCAAGTGTTTGTTTAGGCGCAGAAAAAGAGCCTAGTATTAACGTGTCTAACCACCGTTTAGATCGATTCTTCTCATCGCCTGAAGAAACGATTGCAATGTCAACCATGTATGCTGCAAACCACATGGAAGGCGTAAAAGCGATGGTTGCAATGACTGAATCGGGTCGTACACCGTTGATGATGTCGCGCATTACCTCCGGTTTACCCATTTTCGCACTATCTCGTAACGAAAATACCTTAAACCAAGCTTCATTATACCGTGGCGTAACACCTGTATTTTTCAATCGTGATAGCGATGCTGGTTTAGAAGCGGCAAAACATGCGTTAGATGTACTTCGTGATGCTGGATTTGTTAAAGTGGGCGATCTTGTGATCATCACTCAAGGTGATGTGATGGATACCATTGGTTCAACTAACAATATGCGTATTCTAACTGTCGAGTAATCTATTTATCTCGTACAAAAACGCACTAAAAGGCAACGTTCGCGTTGCCTTTTTTATTACTTATTTTTAAGGCGCTGACCACGTAACTGGCGCAGTCCACTGCTGATTAATCAATGAAGTTAGAACATGATCTTGCCACTTTCCATCAATTAATAAGTACGCTTTTGCTAGCCCTTCTTTTTCGAAACCCACTGAATGTAGTACGCTGGCACTTCTTTTGTTATGTGGCATGTAGGCGGCCATAATGCGATGAAAACCTTTTACTTCGAACATCCAGTTCACCGTCTCTTTTAATGCCCGACGCATAATAGCTCGCCCTTGGTAGTCTTGATCAAGGGAGTAGCCAACATGACACGCATGAAAAGGAAATTTCACTAAATTACTGTAGTTAATCACGCCAATAATATCGTCAGTGCTTCGGTCTTCAATCACAAAATAAAATGCCATTTCATGACGATGTAAGGTAGCGATTTGTTCGACTCTTTTTTGCCAACCCAGCTCTGAATAAAACAATTCATTACGCATCGGCTCCCAGGCTTTGAGAAAATCACGATTTTTTTGATAATACGTTGTTATCTTTGCCACATCCTGACTAGAAATAAGCCTAATTTTTATATCATCAAGCGCAATTGTGGATGAACGGTTTATAATTGAATGGAACAAACTATTACCTCGACACAAGGATGTTAATAAGAGGTGCTGAGCATTGTCGTAAGATTAGCATAACTAATAAACATATTGTTATATGTTATCAAACTGTTATCTGTTAATCTTAGCTTAGCAATGTTATTAATTACTAACGCATTTAGTGAGTTATGGATGTATTACGATTGTATAGAAACTGAACTAGGCAGCATTATGTTGCTAGCCGACCATCAAGGCTTAAGAAGGTTAACTGTCAATAGTCCTGGCTATTACCCTGATGAGTCATGGCAGCATAACCCCTCTTTTATGAGACCCTTCATTAGGCAACTAAAAGAATATCTCTTAGGCTCACGTAAACGCTTTACCTTCCCTCTCGCTCCTCAAGGAACGATGTTTCAACAGCAAATATGGCATGCTATTGCTGATATTCCCTTCGGTGAAACATCCAGTTACGAACAAATCGCGCTTGATATTGGCAATTCAGCTGCAAGCCAAGCTATAGGCATGGCAAAGAATGTAAATCCTATTCCTATCATTATCCCTTGTCACCGTGTACTTAATAGCAATCAAAATCTTTGCGGCTATCGTTATGGTGCTGAAATGGTAGAGCTATTACTTGCATTAGAGTCAGGTAAAGCCATTCTTATTAAAGAACCACAACATGAAATAGCATAACGCCAATACTAGATTGATATTCGAGATCATAAAAAAGAGATAATAAATATTATCTCTTTTTCTTTTATATCCACAGTAATTAGCTACGCTTACTTAAACCATATTCTCGTAATTTATTAGCAACGGCAGTATGTGATACGCCTAACCGTTTCGCTAATTTTCGGGTAGATGGGTAACTTCGATAAAGATTCGATAAAATACCGGATTCATAACGTTTCATGATCTCATCAAGAGAGCCATCTAATATTTCATCACTGATAATACTACTTGATTCATTTTCAGGTAACTGTACATCATCTGATGTCATGACCGTATTCTCAAGTTGTGTCATCGCACGGAATAGCACATTACGTAATTGGCGAATATTACCAGGCCATGCATATTGCTTTAAGTATTCTGCCAACTCCTCAGATAGCTGAGGTTTAGGCTGATGTAATTCTTGTGATAACTGAGTTAAAAATAATTCAGCTAACGGTACTATATCTGCCGATCTTTCACGTAATGGTGGAACAACCAAAGCAAGAACATTTAAGCGATAATATAAGTCTTCGCGGAAATCACCTGATGCAACTAAATCTGGTAGCTTTTTCTGGGTAGAGCAAATTACGCGAAGATTAACCTTTTTCTCAGCTTCCTCACCCACGCGTCGGAATGTACCATCTTGTAAAAAGCGTAGTAATTTTATTTGTAGATGTTTTGACATCTCACCAATTTCATACAAGAAAACAGTACCACCATCCGCTTGCTCAAAAATACCTTTTTTACTTGGCTCTGTTGTACTGCCAGCAAAACCAAATAGCTCAGTTTCGGCGGCGTTATCAGGCATAGATACGCAGTTTACAACTAAAAATGGTTTCTCTCGTCGTATAGAACGTTGGTGACATGCGCGGGCTAACATTTCTTTACCTGTTCCCGTTTCACCTTGGATCAATAACGGTGCATCTAATAAAGCCAACTTTTTCGCTTGAGCTAATAAATGCTTAAAACGCGATGATTGCCCGACTAAATGCTCAAAACCACTGTCTCCATCTAACTGGCGAGTCACAATCGGCATGGTTGCTTCAGACAGTGATTTTAGAAGAATAAGCGCACTGGCAAAAACAGGTATATCGGTTTCATCGTTAATATAAACAGGCATGACTTCCATTTGGTAATCTAAACCTGCAATCACCACCATCTCAGTATGTTTTTCAGCCTGTTTTGTTTCTAACCAACGCTGAACATTAAAGCCAAAGAGCGTATGAACATTTTCGTGATAAAGTGAGCCCTGATGATGAGCTAATAACCTTTCAGCGGCTTGATTGGCAAAATCAATTTTTCCGTTTAAATCGATGGAAAAAAAGGGATCAGGCAAGGTTTGAAGTAATGCAGAAAGCTCTGTATGTTCACGTTCACTCGGCATGAAATTTATTTTTCTTACATCTGTTACGCCATCTAACTGCCTTATTTGCGACATTAGATGACTAAACTGTTCAAATTCAATTTCAGGACAATTGAGATAAATGATACCAATGCGATCAATTTCAATCCCTCGAAGATCAATCTCCTGACTAGTCAGAATATCGAGTAGCTCGCGAGTCATTCCAACCCGATCTTCACAAAATACCTGTAGTCTCATTCTTTACGCCTTCTCAATATAAACTTTCCATTGTTAAGTTCGAAACATTCGGCTTATCAGAATAACAACAACAAAAAGCAATGACTTAATTCTTCAATTTCAACTCATACCACAAACAAAATTATAGGTATTAATACGAGTTTACACTTAGGTGTCAACAATTCCTGACACTTTTAACAGTGTGCGACTAACGCTAAATTGAGTCAAGTCTCCCGCTCAGAATCAAGCCATTTATAATTAAAAAATAACGTTATGCTTTTAGTATCTATTGAACTAACAGCGCCTTTATTTTAAGTATGACGGATTAAATCATTCATGATAGGTAGCTCACTTGAGCTAGGAAAAACTATATCGAGTTGCTTAGTTGTTGCCCCTAAATGTGAATGCAATACCGTTTTACATATAGAGCGAATATCCGTCGTTGGAGCTAAATCTCTTCCTTTGTATTGCTGAGATTTCGCTAACCCTGGCCATTTTGTTATCACTTGATTTCCACTCACCGCACCTCCCGCTATCAACATTGCGTTAGCCGTACCGTGATCGGTTCCCTTAGTTCCATTTTCAGCAACTGTTCGGCCAAATTCACTCGCGGCTATAACCACCGTTCGCGACCAAGCCTCACCTAACTGTGATTTTAAAGCTGAAAGTCCCTCATCAAGTTTCTTTAATTGGCTCGCTAAACGACCTTTAACCGCACCTTCTCCTGCGTGTGTATCCCATCCACCTAACTCTAATACCGCAATATTCGGTCCATTTTCCGACGTTAAAAATTTCCCTGCTTGTTGCGCCAAAGCATGAAATTGTTGGCCGCCTTTTACATGACCTGCCATTTTTTCAATGTCTAATGCATTAATAAAGTTGTCAGATAACGTCTGATCGCTTTGATACATATCCTGCAACAATTCAGCTTGTTGTTGCTTAATTTTCAATTTATGTGGATACCAACTATCAGCTTGGGCATTACCTTGAACAATTAAAGGTAAACCAGAATCTATGGCTATCGTATGCTGCTTGTTATCAACAGATAAAAAGCGATTTAGCCAACCATCTCGATGTAACGGATCCTCAGTTCCATTTTCTAATACTTTCTGCCCATCAAAATGTGAGCGCTGACGATAAGGTGATGCACACGCATGAATAAAAGCCATCTCGCCTTGTTGATACCACTGATAACAACTCTTTAGTGCTGGATGTAAACCAAAGAAATCATCGAGTTTATTAAGCTGATTTTTATGTAATCCAATCGACGGTCTTTGCGGTAAATAGTCTTTATCTCCATAGGGTACAACCACATTTAACCCATCCATTGCACCGCGCAATGTAATCCATACAAAAATATTTGCCGACTGTGTTTTCGCAAAAGCGACAGATGGTAATGCACTGCATACCCCAACCGCAGCTAAAGATTTTAAGAACATACGGCGATCAAATATATTATCCATCACGATCTCGCTATCGATACATAAACTGTGGGCTTAGCCATAATAAAACCAACTTCGTTATCGCACCGTTAGCCTTATTCATTGCAAGCTCTGTGTGTTGTTCAAGATCTTTTCCATAAAGATTATTGACCACTTGTTTTACCAACTGAAGCGGTTTGACTTTTTGCTTCTTCGCTTCTCTTACCGCAAGCACCGCAAATGTATTTGCTACTTGCCAACGTTGTATCAACGCTGAAGAACTATTGAAATCACTATCTTGATCAGACCAACCCGCCGGAGAACCTGCCATAAATGGCTGTTGTCCCAACAACCTCAATTGTTGAGTAATTTTGTGTACCGATGGGTTGAGATCCGCACTACGTAAAAGCGCAAATAACCATTCTTGCGGCGTTCTAAAGCGAAGAGGCGCAGCCGTATTCACTTCAGGCTCTTGCAATAATCTCTTATAAACAGGCTGTAATTCACCGTTATTTTTTAGATAAACACCGGCTAAATCATCCACTAGCTCCTTCTTGGGCTGGCCAATAAAGTGTTGAGCTAATTTAGTTGCCAAATGCCTTGCGGTTTGTTGATGCAATGCAAGATCTTTTAAGCACGCTTCTCCCTGTCCAATCCCTGTTTGTGCGTAACGCTGACCTAATAACATCACATCACCAGGTTGATGCGCCCAAGCTGCAAATTTAAACCCAGGATTTTGCTTATCAAAACTGACCATCCAGCCTGTTATCGCATGTGCTAATTGGATAACATCTTGCTGACTGTAACCGCCATCAACCCCTAAGGTATGTAACTCCATAATTTCACGAGCGAGATTTTCATTGAGTCCCTTATGGCGTTTCTTACCCAATTTAGAATCAGGCCCTATCGATAGATTATTATCGAGAAACATCAACATTGTTGGGTGCTTAATCGTTGCTTGAAGCATATCGGCAAAATTACCATTCCAGTGTTGGCGTATTACCTCATTCTCAATCCCAGCAATAATCGGTTTTACTTTGCGCGTATCGGCAGAGACTGCAAAATGGTTACTCCAAAATTGAATTAAACGTTCTTGAAAACTATTGGAGGAATGCAATGTTTGTAGATTACGTGCAGATACTTGCTGTTCATAACTCAGATTAAAAAATTGATTGACCTGCTTTTGAACGGCACGCTTTTCATTCGGGGATTTTTTTAATTTTTTACGCTGTTGATTAAATTGACCGATCTGAACCAAAATATTATTCGTCGAAGGTAAAGACTGTAGAGCGATATCAATATATGGTTTAGTTGAGATCTGCTCTGCCAGCGTTAATACATGCTGATCATTCAGTTTGGGGCCAAAGCCAAATCGTTGCTCAGTGATGATGGCTGCCGTTGGATAATAATTCACCTTGTTGTCCTTATCATTAACCCAAGGATACGATAACGACTCTAACGTAAATAAGCTTCAGAGAATGTAAAGTGTTGTAAAGATGCTATCTTGACGACATAACAAGAAAATAAGTATTTAATTTTCAATCTTCTAACACCCCAACTCTTATTTATGTTTAAGCTGATTCTTTTAACAATAGAGTAAATCATGAATAAACTGAGCATATTACTTCCCTTAGTCATCACTCTATTTGGTTGCGATGCACAAAGCTCAGCCAAGCAAGTCGAGACGACGGCAGAAAATCTATGTGGTAACGGTGAATTTGTTTTATCACTGCCAAAAGACATGGATCAGTACCAACAAAAAATGGCAGATTTTATTCAGGCAGGTGGTACAGATCCTTTTGATAAAACTGCCTTTACTGATACTTGTAAAAAACCGCGTAACGGTAAAATAGACTTAAAATACATTGCAGAACAAGCAGCACTTGCAACGCTCCCCTACCCCGATGCAGCTAAAGTGCTTTATTTTAAGCAACAGCAAGGCACACTTTATATTGTGCTATCAGCACAAGAAAACGGATGGGCAGGCGTGTCTACCGCACTCGGAACTTCGATGCCAGTTATAATTCGTAATATTCAACTTAATAGCACCATTAAAAATATTAAATTTGGCTATGCGCCTGGAGATGAAAGTCTCGCTATCGTTAAATAAGATGAACAAAGTGGTCAAAGAGTCGTATTCTCCCTGACCACTTAACCACTTCAATTTACGCTTAATAGTGGAATATCTAGTTAATCTTTTTCTTTGGTACCAAGCTGTTTAAATAGATCGCTTCGTATTTCAGCTAATTTGGGTTGCTCTCCCGGTAACCATGGTAAAGGACGTACTAAGCTGATCGCTTTTAAGCCTAGTCTTCCGGTCAATAAACCAATACTCACCCCTTGCGCAACGCGGGTAGACATACGACCCGCTAAGTCCATTGAGAGCATATCCATCCCCAAATCAGTGATCACTTCAGATGCACCTGCAAATGCCATATTAGCCAATACCAGCTTAAGTAGCTTAATGCGAGACCAGTAACCTAATTCGACACCATAAACTCGAGAAACTTGTTCAATTAAGCGCAAATTACGCCATGCCACCAGCAACATATCAGCCACTGCTAGTGGGCTTAATGCAACCATCACCGCGGCATCTGATGAATATTTCGCCACTAATTTTCGAGCTAATTTATCTTGCTGGCTGACCACTAAGCGATCATAAAGCTCAAGTATTTCGCGATCATTGTGCGTCGCGTCTAACGAATTCGTCCAGCGATCATAACCATAGTTATCACTACCAATCTGACTATGCTGTGCCAGTTTGGTACAAAAAGCTTTACCATTACCAATGCCATTACCATCAAGTAAGAGTTGGGCTTCATCACGCTCTGTTTGACGTGATTTTAACCGTCGTAACGTCAAAAGCTCCCGCCCCAATGCACCGATACCAACTACGGCAATACTGGCAACCAATGCACTCCAGCCAAGCGATAACCAATTTGCTGTTTGATAAGCTGTCACAACATGGTCAACCGTCTGCCACCCCACCATTGCCGCGCCTGCAACCACTAGCCCTTTTAAAAAGCCATAACGACGTTTTGGTTTCGCTGCTAATACTTGTTTGAGATCTTTTTCAATTTCAGTTTCTTGTTGCTCTATTGCTTCAGGTAAAAAATCGGCTTGTTGAGCAAACTCCAATTTCGACGCAATATTGCGTTGTTCTTGGTTAACTGTTGGATCATCAAAAACAATTTTACTTTTTAACGGTTCACTCATTGCAGTTTATCTCCCAACAAATACTCAAGTGCTTTATCCATTCGGATATGCGGCAAAGGCTCGTCACTTTGCTGTAGTAAGGGACGGAAATTAATAAAATCAAAGCTCTGCTGCTGCCAAAAATCAACGTTTGGTAACCGTTTTGGCACTTCTCCGGGAAAGAGAGTTTGTGCATTACCTAACAAATCGGTCCCCCTTAATGCAGGGACTTGCTGCCCTTTGTGAGTCACAAAGCCAGGCTCAGTCGCTTGAATCGATGCCAAACTAACACAATCCATTTTAATGCCTTCAAAGGAAGCGGTTTGCCATGCTTCATTCACTAGCTGCTGTAATAATCCGACTAAATTCGGGTGCTGCTCAGGCGTAATATGATCGGCTTTGGTTGCAGCGAAGAGTACTTTATCAATACGCGGTGAAAATAGACGACGCAGTAACGAGCTACGCCCATATTTAAAACTTTGCATCAGCTGATCCAACGCTTGACGCATATCATTAAACGATTCAGGTCCCGAATTAAGAGGCTGTAAGCAATCAACTAATATGATTTGGCGATCAAATTTTGAAAAATGATCATTATAGAACGCCTTCACAACATGCTGTTGATAATACTTATAGCGATTTCTAAGCATCCCAATATTGGTGCTTTCATCTGCATCCATCAGCTGTTTTTCTGTGTACTTTTTATTCCACAGGAGCGGGAAAAATTGTAAAACAGGTGCACCAGCTAATTCACCGGGAAGAACAAAACGTCCGGGTTGAACCCAATGTAATCCCCCTTCTGCCTTACATTGATGCAAATACTCGGTGAACGCCTTAGATATTTCTTCAATTTGCTTTTCATCTGCGGGTGCAAAAGGATCAAACATCTCGGTTTTAGCAAGCCAATCTTGAGCTAATTCAAGACGTTTACCTTTTAGTACTTGGCTTTGTTGTGCCGACCATTGAGTAAAATCTAAATCAAGTAACGGTAAATCTAATAACCACTCGCCGGGATAATCAATAATATCCAAATACAACGTGGCGGTATCTTGAAATAGTTTCAATGCCCCTTTCTGAGGCTTATAACGAAGTGCTAAACGCGTTTGACTCACATCCCTTGTTGGCTCTGGCCATTCAGGAGGCGTCGACATAATTGATTGCATTCCTTCATCATAGCCAAATTTAGGCACATGCAGATCTAACTGAGGAACACGCTTTGCACCTAATAAATGGCCGTCACGCATCGCACTAAACATAGGTAGGCGAGCATTCGTACTTACATGCAGTAATTGATTAATAAGAGAAGTAATAAAGGCCGTTTTACCCGCTCGAGACAATCCTGTAACGGCAAGTCGAACGTGTCGATCCAAACTTCTATTAACGAGCTTATTCAACTCATTACTGATTCGATTCATGATTAACCCTAGTTGTTTTCATTTTTGTTTTAGGTTTAACAACTTTATTCTAATAATTATCAATAAAGTGATTTAACTATATTACGCCTTTATAACGGAAAAAAGCAGGCCTGACATTGATCAGCACCTGCTTCATTAGGCTAAATTTTACGGGTAATTAAAGCTTATTGAATTCGCGATCCACTTTGAATGCAGAAGATATAACATACGCTTCCATCTGTTGTACTTTCTTTTCGGCGGTATCAAATTCTGATTCCACTTTTTGTAAAATTTGATGCGCAGAGCGACCCGCCTGCCACGGTTTCTGTTTTACGTTGTGCTCGGTATAAGTATCTTGTTGCTCTTTTCGCTGTGGTGGCATTTTATCTAAAATTAACCATGCGGCGATATAAGCAATCGTGGCAAAAAAGCCCAAACCAAGTAAGAAAGCCGAAACAGCAAGAATACGTACCAACCAAATTTCAACACCGAAATATTCAGCTAAACCAGCGCACACACCGCCCAATTTTCCTTTCTTAGGATCACGGTATAAGGTCTTACTCATTATTTTTGCCTCCATCTTGGTACTTCTGCATCAAGAATACGCTCTAACGTCACAATACGTTCTTGCATATCTTCTGCGCGTGCCACCAAGGTCTCTAACTTTTTCTGATCTTCACCTGACAGCCCTTCACCGGCTTGACGTTTACTACGATAGTGAAGGATTAACCATAGCGGTGCGACAATAATCATGAACACCACTAATGGAACGCTAATAAAACCCATTGACATTATTTGTTCTCCTTTCGCGCAGAATCAATGAAACAACGACGATAACTTAGTTGTACTTACTCTTTATCCTTGATGTTCGCTTTTAAGCGCTCAAGTTCTTTTTCAATTTCGTCTTGTGCTTGTAAATCAGCAAATTCTGACTCTAAGCTTTTGCCACGACCAAAGCTATAACTATCTGCTTCTGCTTCCATTTCATCGATGCGACGTTCATATTGCTCAAACTTAGACATCGCCTCATCAACTTTACTTGTATCTAGCTGACGACGAACATCACGGCGAGTGCCTGCAGCTTTATGACGCGTCACTAATGCTTGTTGACGAGCGCGTGTTTCTTGCAACTTACGCTCAAGTTCAGCGACTTCTAATGACAATTTTTCAATCGTCTCTTCTACTAGTTTGTATTCTTCATTGAGCGTTAATGCGACATCAGCCAGTTTTTGCTTTTCGATCAGTGCTGCACGGGCTAAATCTTCACGACCTTTTTGCAGTGCAAGGCTCGCCTTTTCCTGCCAATCTGTAATTTGTGATTCAATCGCTTGAATACGACGTTGTAACTCTTTTTTATCCGCTAATGCACGCGCTGAAGATGTACGTACCTCAACTAATGTATCTTCCATCTCTTGGATGATAAGACGGATCAGTTTTTGTGGATCTTCAGCCTTATCCAGTAACGAGTTCACGTTAGCATTTACGATATCAGCAAAACGAGAAAAAATACCCATCATTAAACTCCTTGATTAAACCCATTTCACAGTAATCACGCTTACAGGTTTATATAGTGATACTAACTTAATGTTCTTGTGTTACCACTTAGATATTTCAAGTACTGTGCCAACTTTTAACGTATTAAATATCAACAACTTAATTTTCAACCCACTTTTAAGCAAGCTATGATATAGTTAATTTAACCAATTAATAGTGAGATTAACCAATGCGTAAAACGGAAAACTTAATCGGTGAATCTGATGCTTTTTTAAGTGTCCTAGACCAAGCATCACGCCTCGCTTCACTCAATCGCCCAATTCTTATTCTTGGTGAACGAGGCACAGGTAAGGAGTTAATCGCCCAACGCGTTCACTATTTATCAAAACGTTGGGATCAACCTTTAGTGACACTGAACTGTGCCGCACTAAGCGAAGGCGTCATTGATTCTGAACTATTTGGCCATGAGGCGGGCTCCTTTACAGGCGCGAAAGGTCGCCACCAAGGGCGCTTTGAACGCGCAGAAAATGGCACGCTTTTTTTAGATGAATTAGCAACCGCCCCAATGGGGGTTCAAGAAAAATTATTACGTGTGATTGAATACGGTGAGTACGAACGCGTGGGCGGTAATAAACCTTGCCAAGCGAATGTACGCTTAGTTTGTGCAACTAATGAAAATTTACCCGAACTCGTTACTGAAGGAAAATTTCGAGCAGATTTACTTGATAGACTCGCCTTTGAAATCATCCACCTTCCACCATTACGTGAACGACTAGACGATATTTTACCATTGGCAGAACACTATGCTGTGCGTATGTGTCGCGAATTAGGATATAGCTATTTTGCAGGTTTTTCACAACACGCTAAACAACAACTACTCGACTATCAATGGCCAGGGAATATTCGAGAGTTAAAAAATGTTGTCGAACGGTCTGTATTTCGTCATAGTAATGAAGGTGAAGCTATTGACGAAATTTATACCGACCCTTTCGCTACAGCTTGGCAATCTTGTGATCCAGCACCATCACAGTCTTTATCCATTGTAGACCCCCCAGCAGTCAAACAAGAAAACTCTAGCATTCAACTTCCCGTTGATCTTCGCCACTACTTACAAGATCAAGAAATCATGTTGATCAACAAAGCACTTAAACACGCTCGCTTTAATCAAACAAAAGCCGCCGAACTTTTAAGCTTAAGTTATCACCAGTTAAGAGGACTCATTCGAAAGTATGACATTAACGTTAACGGTGATTAATCAACCAAATTCACGCGATAATTAAAGATATATAACGGTTTTAGACTAATTACTTATAAATAAAGCAGGATAGCTTGGTGACGTTAAAAGAAAAATGTTAAATTTAACGACTTAATTTCATTTAACGCCTATTAAATATGAGCGCTTACAGTCGTCTTTTGATTGCCGGCTTCACTTTACTTGGCCTTTTAGGTTGTAAAGAGCCGTCACATAATACCGCTAAGCAAAGCAATGGCTTTGTTTACTGCGGTCAAGATACTCCGACAACATTAAATCCACAGCTAACGGATGGCGGATTAACAGCAGAAACACTCTCGGCGCAAATTTTCGATCGCCTGCTGTTACTCGATCCTATCAGCCACAAACCTCTTCCTGATCTAGCAAAAAGCTGGACTGTCAGTGACGATGGCTTGGTATATACCTTTAAGCTGCGAGATAACGTTAAATTCCAACATACTGATTGGTTTACTCCAACACGTCCGCTTAATGCCGATGACGTTATTTTTAGCTTTGAGCGTATCATTAATCCACACCACCCTTTTCATAATATTTCTGGTGGTCGTTACCCATGGTTTGAAAGCCTTGGGTTTGCTGATTTAATTGATACTATCAAAGCTAAAGACCCTCTCACCGTACAATTTACCTTAAATCGACCAGATAATTCTTTCTTATCTAACTTAGCAACCAGTTATGCGGTGATTTATTCTCAGCAGTATGGTCAGCAACTGTTAAAATCAGGCCGTATCGGTCTTATTGATACACAACCAATCGGTACGGGTCCTTTTTACGTTGATCAATTTATACCCAATGATCTTATTCGCTTAAAACGTAATAAGGATTATTGGCAAGGTGCCGCACCAATGGAGCAAGTGGTATTTGATATCTCAGCCCGTGGCATGGGTAATCTTGCTAAGTTGCTAAGCTCTGAATGTGATGTTCTCTCATCTCCTGTTGCGAGCCAATTGCCTGTTATTTCAAATAACGATAACTATAAATTACTTGCACAAACGGGGATGAATGTATCCTTTCTGGCATTAAATACGGAACGTCCACCATTAAATAAATTAGAAATCCGTGAAGCTATTAATTATGCAATAAACCGTAAAACACTGCTCAATTCTGTTTATTACGGTACGGCAACAGAGGCAAAAAGCTTGTTACCCCCAATGTCTTGGGCTTATAACCACGACAGCAAAGCACTTTCTTATAATCCTAAATTAGCCAAACAACTGCTTGATGCTGCTGGCTATGATTATAACCAAGTCCTGACAATGTGGGTCCCACTTGAGCCTCGACCTTATAACCCGAGTCCTCGAAAAACAGCGGAATTAATCCAAGCTAATTTGAAAGCCGTTGGTATCAATGTGTCTTTACATCATCAAGAAACGATTGGTCGTGTTGGTTTAACTGATACTACTCAATACGATATGGTTCTTGCTGGTTGGATCGCAGATAACGGCGACCCTGATAATTTCTTAAGACCATTATTGTCATGCAATGCTAAAAAAGCAGGGCTTAATGTCGCTAACTGGTGTGATCTTGGTTTTGATAATTTACTTGAAATTGCACTACGCACAAATAAGCAACAACAACGCCAAGTATATTACCAGCAAGCGCAAAATATTTTGGATCAACAAGTACCTGTGATCCCATTGGCTCATGGTGTCCATTTCCAAGCCCACAGTAAAACGTTAGGGGGGTTACAGATGGACCCATTTGGTTCGCGATCTTTTTCCAGTGTTTATCGAATTGAGTAAAGCATGTTTATTTATACGATACGTCGCCTAAATTTGTTTGTAATTACGCTATTAATACTGACCATAATTGGTTTTAGTATTTTGCGTTTAGATACCCAATTACAGTGGGCGCATCAGAGCTTTTTTAGTGGTTGGATTTTATATTTAGAGAACTTACTTTCAGGTAATCTCGGTATCACTCCCAATGGTACACCTATTAGTAGCGAAATATTAACCGTATTTCCTGCAACGTTAGAGCTATGCTTTTTTGCTTTTATACTCTCGTTAGTCGTTGGTATTCCGCTTGGCACTATCGCAGGCGTACATCGAGGACAACCCCTTGATACCATCATTTCCTCAATAACCTTACTGGGCTACTCCATCCCCCTATTTTGGTTAGCGATGTTATTAATTCTGTTGTTTTCGCTGAATTTAGGCTGGCTACCTGTTTCTGGTCGTTACAGTTTGTTATATCAATTTGATCATGTCACTGGCTTTGCTCTGATTGATATTTTGCTGTCAAATAAACCATACCGTATGGAAGCATTTCTTAACGCACTACAGCATTTAGTCTTGCCAACCATTGTATTAGCGATGGCACCTACAACGGAAGTGATACGTTTAACCCGTGCCTCAATTTCAGACGTAATGACGAAAAACTACATCAAAGTAGCCCAAACGAAAGGCTTATCTACCTTTGAAATCGTCCGCCGTCATGCGATGAAAAATGCCCTTCCCCCCATTATTCCTAAATTAGGGATGCAGTTTGCAGCAATGATGACCTTTGCCATGCTTACAGAATCTATTTTTAATTGGCCGGGTATTGGTCGTTGGTTACTTAATGCGATTGCAGATCAAAATTATGTTGCTATTCAAGCTGGTGTAATCACAGTAGGTAGTTTCATCTTATTGGCTAACATTTTATCTGATTTGGCTGGTGCTATGGTGAACCCATTAGTAAGGAAGGAATGGTATGCCATCAAATAGTGTTTACCAAGAAGAAACAATCCCAACCCAATGGGAGCGCGCTTGGCAAAACTTCAGGGAAAACTCACTGGCCATGTTTGGCCTATGGTGTTTACTGTTTTTGCTCATTGTCACCCTAACAGCACAATGGCTGGCTCCCTATTCGCCGATAAAACAAGTTGGTGAGCTGCTCATGCCACCATCATGGGACAACTCTGGTCATGTAAACTTTTTCTTTGGTACTGATGATTTAGGTCGTGATATTTTATCTCGCTTGATCATAGGTTCACAGCTAACCTTTGGCTATGCCTTATTAGTCGCCTTTGCATCCAGCGTTATTGGCTTGCTGATCGGTATTCTTGCCGGAATGAGCCAAGGCTTAAAATCGAGCTTTTTAAATCATATTTTAGATACCGTGTTATCTATCCCTTCGCTTTTATTGGCCATCATAGTGGTCGCCTATATGGGGCCGGGAGAAACACATATCTTACTCGCAATTTGGCTAGCTTTGATCCCTCGTTTTATTCGAGCGGTGTACACAGCCGTTCATACTGAAGTTGCTAAAGATTACGTTATTGCAGCACGATTAGATGGCGCTAATAATTTTTACCTCTTATGGAATTCAATCTTACCCAATATTTTATCAACCATCATTACTGAAATGACGCGCGCAATCTCTATTGCTATTTTAGATATTGCCGCATTAGGTTTCCTAGGGTTAGGCGCGCAAACACCACTACCAGAATGGGGCGCTATGTTAGGTGATTCTGTTGAACTGATTTACCTTGCACCATGGACAGTCACATTACCGGGTCTTGCCATTATGTTTAGTGTTCTAGTCATTAATTTAGTCGGTGATGGTCTTCGCCAAGCTCTTAATGCAGGGATTGATTAATATGCCATTACTCGATATACGCAACCTCACTATCGAAATCGACACACCACAAGGCATGGTGAAAGCGGTTGATAGAATGAGCATAACCATTAATGAAAGCGAAATTCGTGGTTTAGTGGGCGAATCAGGTTCAGGTAAAAGCCTTGTCGCGAAAGCGATTGCAGGCGTGTCTAAAGATAATTGGCGCGTCAGTGCCGATCGCATGCGCTTAGGTGATATTGACTTACTCACTCTATCTCATCGTGAGCGACGAAAAATTGTTGGCCGTGAAATGGCAATGATCTTCCAAGAACCATCAACCTGTCTTGATCCCTCTGAGACAGTTGGGGAACAATTGGAAGAAGCCATTCCCTCGTCATCATTTACTGGGCATTTTTGGCAGCGCTTTCACTGGCGTCAAAAACAAGCTATCGCACTTTTGCATAAAGTCGGTATCAAAGAGCACAAACGCGTAATGCGAAGTTACCCTTATGAATTAACCGATGGCGAATGTCAAAAAGTCATGATCGCAATGGCGATTGCAAATCGTCCACGATTATTGATTGCCGATGAGCCCACAAACGACTTAGACCCAATTACCCAAGCTCAAATTTTTCGCTTATTAAGCCGGATGAATCAATTAGGTAACACCACTATTTTATTAGTCAGCCATGATCTTACGACGGTTACCCAGTGGGCTGATAGAATTACGGTCATGTATTGTGGACAATCGGTTGAATCCGGCACCTCTAAGCAGTTATTAGAGTCACCGCATCACCCTTATACCGCTGCGTTAATGCGTGCTATGCCTGATTTTAGCTTAGAAAATATTAGCCATAAGACGAAACTAGAAACGTTACCGGGATCTATTCCTCCACTTCAGCACTTACCGATTGGTTGTCGATTAGGCCCTCGTTGTCCTCATGCCCAGCGTAAATGTGTAGAAGTGCCAAAACGTAGAAAAATTAAAAACCATAAGTTTAGCTGTCACTTCCCGCTAAACATGGAGGAAGACAGTAAATGAGTTCGTTATTGGAAGTAGAAAATCTAAAGAAAGATTACCACTATCGTTCAAGTCTTTTCCGTAGACGCACAATTGAAGCCGTGAAACCGGTCTCTTTTCATCTTGAAGCAGGTGAAACAATTGCGCTGCTGGGTGAAAATGGGTCAGGTAAATCAACCTTAGCAAAAATGCTATCAGGTGTTGTCGAACCAACCAGTGGCATTATTCGCGTAAATGGTGACACCTTATCAAGCGGTGATTACCAAACGCGCTGTAAGCTGATCCGAATGATTTTCCAAGATCCGAATACGTCGCTTAATCCTCGTATTCAAATTGGTCGTATTCTGGAAGGCCCATTAAAACGTAATACCAATATGACGCCGCAAGCGCGTGAAAAACGTATTATGGATACACTAAAACGAGTTGGCTTACTTCCTGAACATGCCTATTTCTATCCACAAATGCTGGCTACGGGTCAAAAACAGCGTGTTTCATTAGCTCGTGCTCTCATTCTTCAGCCCTGTATTATCGTTGCTGATGAAGCACTAAACGGGCTTGATATGTCCATGCGTTCTCAGATGATAAACCTGTTATTAGAACTGCAAGAAGAAATGGGATTGTCCTATATCTATGTGTCGCAGCACATGGGGGTGATAAAACACTTCAGTGACAAAGTAATGGTGATGCAAGATGGTGAAGTGGTAGAGAAAGGCCGTACCGCGAATGTATTTAACAATCCCAAACATCCATTAACGCAAAAATTATTAGATAGTCACTTTAGCTCACCAAAGAAAGATAAAAGCACACGAATTAATAACTCAACACCCAAAATAAGTACATAACGCAAAATATAAAAATGAAAAAGCCCGCATAAGAGCGGGCTTCTTCATTTATATCGCGGATGCTACACAAGCGATTTGTTTATCTGTGCCAAGACACTTGCAGGATCTTCTGCTTGTGTTATTGGACGCCCTATAACGAGATAATCAGAACCAGCAGAAATTGCCTCTACGGGTGTCATGATTCGACGCTGATCGCCTGCATCACTCCCCGCAGGGCGAATACCTGGTGTTACTAGCTTAAAACCCTGACCTAGACTTTGTTTCAACGTATGAGCTTCATGGGCTGAACAAACCACACCATCTAAACCACTATTCTTTGCCAGTGATGCAAGGTTAAGTACTTGCTGATGAGGCTCGCAGTTAATACCAATACCTGCTAAGTCTGATGCTTCCATACTGGTTAGCACCGTTACACCAATCAATAGCGGGCGGTCTTTACCATACGGCTCTAAAATTTCACGTGAAGCTGTCATCATACGCTCGCCACCACTCGCATGAACGTTAACCATCCATACACCAAGTTCTGCTGCCGCTTTTACCGCCTTTGAACAGGTATTTGGAATATCGTGAAATTTAAGGTCTAAAAATACAGAATGACCCCGATCATGCAGTTGACGCACGAAATCAGGACCAAAAAAAGTGAACATCTCTTTACCGACTTTTAATCGGCAACTTCCCGGCTCAATACGATCGACGAAAGCGAGTGCCTCATTCTGATTATCATAATCAAGGGCTACGATTACTTTAGGGTCTATTACTTTAGCGTCTAGCATTGAGTCTCCTGTGATATCTCATTTTTTCCTACTGCAGCAATCCAGCCGCACGCAAATTCTACATCAAACGCAAACGTTTACGAATAAAATTCACGCTTTATTAGGCATAAAAAAACCAGATCACAATGTCTGGTTTCTTTATTTTTTAATGCATTATTCGCCATCTAATCCACGAATTGGCTTAACTTGTCCCCAATTCTTACAAGATGGACATTGCCAATACAATGAGTGGGTAGCAAAACCACACTGGCGACAACGATAACGCGGTTTAATTTTTAATTGCTCACCAACAAGATGACGTAAGCTGGTTAAACTTTCTTTCGCACGGCCTTCTTCCGCTTCATCTAAATGGTAATCCATTAGCTGGTAAAAGCCTCTCATAGTCGGGTTCTTTTGTAGCTGACGAGTCATGAATGCTTGAGCAGACACAGCCCCTTCATTTTTCGCAATTTCGTCTGCTAACATCAGTTCTGCAGATGCCCCCGCTTTGGCTTCTACACATTGCTGTAGATATTTCAGCCAGCCCGATTCATTATGTAATGCATCGTAACATTCTAATAATAAAGGTAAAGCTTCACCAATAAATTCAGCATCTTGCTCTAGAACACGTTCAAGCGTTTTGGCTGCCTGCTTAAAATCTTTATCTTTAATCTGAATCTTAGCCATAGTGATCGAGGCTCGGACACACTGCTTATCTGCTGAGAGCGCCTTTTTCAAACATTGAATCGCTTTATCCTGATTTTGCGCACTCATTTCAAGCATGGCAAGTTCACACCAATAGTGTGCAATATCATGCTTTAATTTTGTTTTACCTAATTTAACGAGTTGAGAAGCCATATCTATCGCATTTTCCCACTCTCGTGTTTGCTGATAGATAGACAATAACTGTTGTAGCGCAGGTTTTTTATATTCAGGTTCATCCAACAATTGTTCAAAGATACGTTCAGCACGATCTAAAAAACCCGCAACCATATAATCTTTTGCTAACTGCTGAAGCGCCAAATTACGTTGCTCTATCGTCAAGTTAGGACGAGCAATCAAGTTTTGGTGAATACGAATAGCACGATCGACCTCCCCTCGGCTTCGGAATAAGTTACCCAAAGCAAGGTGAGTATCGATAGTTTCGCTATCAACTTGAAGCAGCTCAATAAACAGATCGACGGCTTTATCTGATTGATCAGATAACAGCAAATTAAGACCTGTTACATATTGACGAGATAAGCGGTGAGACTGCTCTTGTCGATTGTTACTTGCGCTCCTGTTACCCATATACCAGCCATAAGCTGCCGCAATAGGTAATAGTAGGAACAACAGTTCAAGCATTAATACTTATTCCTTTACAGGCTGTGCGCGTAGAGAATCTAGTTCTTGTTGCTGTTTTGCCACTTTCTTCGCTAAGCGGTTTTTAGCAAAACGTGCTTTTAGATATAGCGTGCCACAGATTAACCAGCCAATGATAAAGCCAGAACCAAATGCAATACCTAATAGCGTTGATAATTGGAATTCGCCTTGAGCAACTAAATAGTCAAAGTTTACTAAAATTTGGTTTTGCGCACCGAGAGCCAGTGTTATTAAGAATGCAGCAACTAAAACAATAATACCCAAAATTTTCATCGTGAATCCTCTCACTAAATCAACAATATGATAGATTGATTATGCAGTAATTTTACTCATCAGACCATGATCAAAAGACATAAAAAAACGGCATACTGAGAGTATGCCGTTTTTTTGTTCTATTCGCGGTTAAGCAGCAATTGATGCATTAACACGGTCACGTAATTCTTTACCTGGCTTGAAGTGAGGAACGTATTTACCGTCCAACTCAACTTTATCACCAGTTTTAGGGTTACGACCTACGCGAGGAGCACGGTAATGCAATGAGAAGCTACCAAAGCCACGGATCTCAATGCGATCGCCTTCAGCAAGCGTGTTCGCCATATTTTCAAGGATATCCTTGATTGCATCTTCCACTTGTTTAGCTGAAAGATGTGTTTGTTGACTACATAGTCTTTCAATTAACTCAGACTTTGTCATAAACACTCCGTTTTAGTAAGTTTCTCAATAGTATAGCCGTTTAGAGGGAAAAAGCTAAGCCTATTCCCTCTATGCTCAATTATTCGCCTTTAGCAGCTTTGAAAGCGTCAGCCATAGCATTACCGAACGCAGCATCATCTTGCTTGTTCAGAGTAGCCATTGCTTCTTGCTCTTCAGCAACGTCTTTAGCACGTACAGATAGGTTGATTACGCGGTTCTTACGATCAACGCCTGTGAATTTAGCTTCAACAGAATCGCCAACAGAAAGAACTAGAGTTGCGTCTTCAACACGGTCTACAGATGCTTCAGAAGCGCGTAGGTAACCTTCGATGCCTTCGCCTAGCTCAACAGTTGCGCCTTTAGCGTCAACAGCAGTAACTTTACCAGTTACTAGAGCACCTTTCTTAGTATCAGCAACGAAAGAGTTGAATGGGTCTTCTTCGATTTGCTTAACACCTAGAGAGATACGCTCACGCTCAGCGTCTACTGCTAGAACTACTGCAGAGATTTCGTCGCCTTTCTTGAAGTCACGAACTGCGTCTTCACCAGAAACATTCCAAGAAATGTCAGATAGGTGAACTAGACCGTCGATGCCGCCTTCAAGACCGATGAAGATACCGAAATCAGTGATAGACTTGATCTTACCAGTAACTTTGTCGCCCTTAGCTTGCATTTCTGCAAATGACTGCCATGGGTTAGCTTTACACTGCTTAAGACCTAGAGAGATACGACGACGCTCTTCGTCGATATCAAGAACCATAACTTCAACTTCGTCGCCCACGTTAACAACTTTAGATGGGTGGATGTTTTTGTTAGTCCAATCCATTTCAGAAACGTGTACTAGACCTTCAACGCCTTCTTCGATTTCAACGAAGCAGCCGTAGTCAGTTAGGTTAGTTACGCGGCCAGTAAGCTTAGTGCTTTCTGGGTAACGCTTAGCGATTGCAACCCATGGATCTTCGCCAAGTTGCTTAAGACCTAGTGATACGCGAGTACGCTCACGGTCAAACTTAAGAACTTTAACGTTGATTTCATCGCCAACATTAACGATTTCAGAAGGGTGCTTAACACGCTTCCAAGCCATGTCAGTGATGTGTAGAAGACCGTCAACACCGCCAAGATCAACGAATGCGCCGTAGTCAGTAAGGTTCTTAACGATACCTTTAACTTCCATACCTTCTTGTAGAGAAGCAAGTAGTTCATCACGCTCAACGCTGTTCTCAGATTCGATAACTGCGCGACGAGAAACAACAACGTTGTTACGCTTCTGGTCTAGCTTGATTACTTTGAACTCAAGTTCTTTGTTTTCTAGGTGAGCAGTGTCACGAACTGGACGTACGTCTACTAGTGAACCTGGTAGGAACGCACGGATGCCGTTAAGTTCAACTGTGAAGCCGCCCTTAACTTTACCGTTGATGATACCAACAACTGTTTCAGCATCTTCGTAAGCTTTTTCAAGCTGGATCCAAGCTTCGTGGCGCTTAGCTTTCTCACGAGAAAGTTTAGTTTCACCGAAACCGTCTTCGATCGCGTCAAGAGCAACGTCTACCTGAGCACCAACTTCGATTTCTAGTTCGCCAGCAGCGTTCTTGAATTCTTCAGCAGGAATAGATGACTCAGATTTTAGACCAGCGTCAACTAGTACGTAACCGTTTTCGATAGCTACTACAGTACCTTTAACGATTGCACCTGGGCGAGTTTCAACTTGGTTTAGCGACTCTTCAAAGAGTTGAGCAAAAGATTCAGTCATTTAATTAATCTTCAATATGATAAACAACCATGGGTATCCTACCGCATGGGGTTGATAATAAAGTCAGTTATCATCCATGACACTGACGTTATTTAGCTGTTCACACAACTAAATATGGATTCGTTATTTTAGCTTAGCATCAACATATGCTAAGACTTTCTCAAGTACCTGTTCAATCGATAATTCGGTTGAATCCAGTACTAGTGCGTCATCAGCAGGACGTAAAGGCGCTACAGCACGATTGCGATCGCGGTAGTCTCGTTCCTGAATTTCGCTTAAAAGGCTGGCAAAGTTAACATCTAAGCCTTTTTTTTGCAACTGATTCATACGTCGAGTTGCGCGTTCTTCTGCACTTGCATCAAGAAAGATTTTTACTTCTGCGCCTTGAAAAACAACGGTTCCCATATCGCGACCATCTGCCACAAGGCCTGGTTGCTCATTAAAGGCGCGTTGACGACGTAGTAATGCTTCTCGAACGCGAGGTAAAGCAGCCACTTTTGATGCTGTATTACCTACTTCTTCAGTGCGAAGCGTGCCAGAAACATCTTCACCTTCAAGAATAACCTTAACCAACTCACCTTCTGCAATAAACTGAACATCTAAGTGCGCAGCAAGAGGAACTAAAGCGTCTTCTGATTCGATATCAACACCATGATGAATAGCCGCTAATGCTAAAACACGGTAAATTGCACCAGAATCTAATAAATTCCAGCCCAGTTTTTCTGCTAATAGCATACATAGCGTCCCCTTTCCGGCGCCGCTTGGACCATCAACAGTGATGACTGGAGCATGAGTAGACATAGGTTTTCTCCGATGTAGTTTCCGTAACAGATGAAAGACAGAACCAAAGGTTTCTCTGTACCTTCAAACGGTGACACATTATACGGAAAAAAAATCTCAATTTATAGTGTAATGTCCTAACCTTATGTTTCTTTTTACGCCAATAAAAAAGCCTGATGCAAGAAGATCAGGCTTGTAAAAATGTAATCTCAGTTATCAGAAAAATTTATTACAGTCTTAACAACTCAATCCCTTTAATTTATCAAAATAGTCAGGGAATGTTTTTGAGGTACACTTTGGATCATTAATCGTCACTGGTGTATCGCTCAATGCCACCAGCGAGAAACACATCGCCATTCTATGGTCATCATAAGTATCAATCGCCGCATGCTGTAAGATGGTTGGTGGCACGATAGTGATATAATCCTCACCCTCTTCGACTTCTGCGCCAACTTTACGAAGCTCTGTCGCCATTGCAGCTAAACGATCAGTCTCTTTTACACGCCAGTTATAAACATTACGAATCGATGTTGTACCTTTGGCAAACAATGCAGTTGTTGCAATAGTCATTGCCGCATCAGGAATATGGTTAAAATCCATATCTACTGCGCTTAATTCTCCACAACGAGCAATAACATAATCATCGCCCCACTCGATATCCGCCCCCATCGCAGCAAGCGCATCTGCAAATTGAATATCACCCTGAATACTCTTTTTACCAATACCAGTGACTTTTACTTCGCCACCTTTAATCGCAGCAGCCGCTAAGAAATATGAGGCTGAAGATGCATCGCCTTCAACAAGTAATTCACCAGGTGAAACATAGGCTTGATTACCTCGAACAACGAACTCTTGATAATTACGGTTTTCAACTTCAACACCAAACTGCGCCATAATATGTAGCGTAATATCAATGTAAGGTTTTGATACCAAATCACCCTTAATGCGTATAACAGTGTCTGCTTGTGCTAAAGGTGCAGCCATTAAGAAAGCGGTCAAAAACTGGCTTGAAATAGAGCCATCAATCTCAACCTCACCACCTTTTAAACCAGTACCCATAATCTTTAGTGGTGGATAGTTTTCATTTTCGAGATAAGTAATGTCCGCGCCAGCACTACGCAACGCGTCAACAAGATGACCAATAGGACGCTCTTTCATTCGCGGCTCACCCGTTAGTACAAATTCACCGCCGCCTAAACACAATGCAGCTGCAAGCGGACGCATCGCTGTACCCGCATTGCCTAAATACAATTCAAGGGGCTCATTAGGTGAAAATGCGCGGCCCAAGCCTTCAACTTCACAAACTGTTTTATCTTCAGATAATTGGTAATTCACACCTAACTGCTTTAATCCGTTAAGCATATGGCGAATATCATCACTATCTAATAAATTAGTGAGGCGTGTAGTACCTGTTGCTAACGCTGCCAATAATAGGGCGCGATTCGAAACACTCTTTGAGCCCGGTAAATTTACTTCACCATTGATCTTAGCTATCGGCTGTAACGTTATACTTTCCATTTGATTATTCATCCAATCCTAATTCTTTAACCTTTAAGAAGATTAACGAATATTGCATCAGTTAGCTAGTACCCGTTCCTTGCTCACTATAACAATCACGATATTTGATTTATTATTTGGTAAAATCAATAGGATGCAACAGCGGATTAAAGGACAGTAGTAATGACGACAACTCCTATGGTCGGGATCGGTATCATCATTGTAAATGAGCAAAACCAGATTTTGATAGGAAAACGAAAAAACAGTCACGCTCCCTACTATTCCATTCCAGGCGGTCATATGGAGGTTGGTGAAACATTTCGTCAATGCGCGATTCGTGAAGTTAAAGAAGAAACAAATTTAACGATTTATGATCCCGAGGTTATAGCTGTAACTAACAACCTAGAAACTTATGATGAATGTGGAAAGCATTATATTAGTGTTACTTTGTTAGCAACATCATTTACAGGTGAAGTCCAACTAAAAGAGCCTGATAAATGTGAGCATTGGTTATGGGTCGATCCTCATCATGTTCCATCACCACAATTTGATGCTAGCGAACAAGCTATTCGCTGCTATTTAGGAAATCGATTTTGTGTCAGTGAATAAACTAAAAGCACCCTTAGGTGCTCTTAGTTATTAAAATGGCTAATTAGTCATCTTCACGCTCAATTTCACGTGCAACTTTCTTACCGTTAATAATGACACCTTCAACCTCAACGTATTGTCCATGTAACGTCTCTAATGTTAAAAAGTCTTCAAACTCGGTATAAGCATCAACATAGAATGTTTCACCAGCCATCCTAAAATGCTCATCCCCTACTGAGGTTACATAGCCTTCACGATCAAATTCACGCCAGTTGCCTGTTTCACCGCCAAAGCCACGTTCAAATTCAATCTCTTTAGCAACACCATTAAACGCTGTAACTTCAACCAGTTCGCCTGCAGCTAAACGTGCTTTAGTTCCGTCTTCAAAGCGCGTTAGTGCATTAACAATAAAGCGCCCACGTGCATTTAATTCAAATTGGGATTTATCACTATTTACCCAAGTGACAATACCTTCAATTTCATGATCGTTATCAAAGTCATCATACGTTTCTACTTCCACTTCAGTTGCATGAAACTCATCATTAATCATGTGGCCTTTAACTTCGACCCACTGACCATTCATCAATTTGGCATTATCTTCGATGACGTAAGGGGTAAAGAAAACTTTTGTAGTAGCGCCTAGTTTAAAGGTTTGCGTGTTTTGATCTAAACCGCTCAAACGACCTTCAATTTCATATTGACCCGCAACATCTTCTTGTTCGATTTTTACAACCGACAATACTTTATATCCAAGACCATCCGCAGTGGCTTGTGGCAGTGAAGACACCATAACCCAATCATGTAATTCAATGTGGCGATCTAATGCAAAAGATAACGTCACACCATTCACTACAAATGTTTTACGATCTGCACTAATTGTTGTGACTACACCCACCATTGTCGGCTCAACAGAAACAACAGCACCGCTTCTGGATAACATTGAAACTTCAACCATCATATCAGGTTTAAGGCTAGTGATAGGTAGCACTTGAGAGCCATACTTAACTTGCTCTACCTTGTAACTATGACCATTCACATTAATAGTGTTGTAATCATAGTCCACACTCTTAATAGTACCTTGTGCTGCTGTAGGCTTAATATCAACAACAGGTGGTGGAGTCGGTTTACTCTCATCACTACCACCGCCGCCGCCGCAACCAGAAAGAGCAACACCAATCACTACCGCTAAGAGCAATTTTTTCATCAACTAACCTTTATAATTATGAATGTTGTTTTATTGAAAACTATATTAATATTACCTCTGTGAAATATTCGTGAAAAACATAAGGCCAAACGTGAAAATACTCATTGCTGATGATAATGACCAAATCGTTGAAACAATCTCTGACTATCTAGAGCTTGAAGGCAATATTGTTGACTGTGCTTACCACGGTGAAAGTGCGCTTAAATTAATTAAAAATAATTATTATGACGTGATTATCATGGATATCATGATGCCTAAATTGGATGGTATTTCGACCGTTGCTAAAATTCGGAATGAGCTCTTTTGTGGCGCGCCAATTCTGTTTCTAACGGCGAAAGATACACTCGACGATAAAATCGCAGCCTTTAAAGCCGGTGGCGATGATTACCTTCTAAAGCCATTTGCGATGGAAGAACTATCTCTTCGAATAATGGCTCTTGCTAATCGAGGTCAGCGTAAAGATATTGGATTGCTAAGTTATGCTGATATTCAAATAAACAACCAAACAGATGAAGTACGTAGAGAAAACCACATAATAAAATTAAACCGTACCCAACTTAAAATATTAAAATTGTTGGTTCAACATGCACCTAATGTTGTTACTAGACAGCAAATAATCGAAACCATTTGGGGAGAAGAATCACCCTGCAGTGATGCATTACGAAGTCATATTTATGGTTTACGCAACGCCATTGACAAAGGTTTTTCCGAATCACGATTAGAGACAATTCATGGACAAGGCTACCGTATCAAAGCTGCATAAATATCCAAGTCTTTACCAAAAAGTTGGACTTAGCGTCAGTGTCATGGCATTCAGTATGTTCGTTCTTTTTTGGATAGTCATTTATATTGCAGAAAATCAATTAGAAGTAATTAGCCTTCATCACTGGTTAGATAAGGAATCTTCCCAGTACCAAATTGATTATAAGAAAATGGGCGAAAAAGCCCCTCTTCCCAACAATAGTGAATTTAAAAGTTATTGGAGCCAAAATTCGTTACCCGATTGGCTTAAACCATACCGTAGACCCGGATTTTATGAACACCTCCGCGGTACTGAAGATAAACACTTTATTGTCTTTAAACACCCATCAGGAAAAGGCTTGATGTATGTTGTGTACCAAGATGATGCTGATGATTACTTAGATGAGTTTGAAAATAGCTTACACTACTTCACTTTTATTTTCGGCGTATTGTTATCACTATTAATGGGCGGATATAGTTTTTATTTTATTCGTTCGCTATCGCATCCATTTGAACAAATTAAACATAAGATCGGTCAAATGCAGCCAGATCATACTGAGTTTACTATTGATACCCAATACAATGAAACACGCGCAATTGAACAAGCGTTATTAGATAGTAAACGTGAGATCTCACATTACTTTCAGCGAGAGCAAGAATTCAGCCGGTTTGCATCGCATGAGTTACGTACGCCTATTATGATTATTCAGGGCTCGGCAGAGCTGCTTGATAAGGTTCCTAATCAACCCATGATTGCAAAAAAGGCGATCAACCGTTTACACCAAGCCAGTGAGGATATGAAAATTCTCACAGAAACTTTTTTGTTATTAGGAAAGCAGCATATAGAGCCGCAACATTTTGTCGTTTGTGATATAGAAGACGAATTAAGTAAGCAGCTTACGGTTATGAAACCTTTATTTGCTAAACAAGATACCAATTATCAGCTGACGCTTTCATGTAACACCCCGATCAGTGCACCACTCAGTTTCATCACCATTATTATTAACAATCTAATAAAAAATGCATTTAGTTATAGCGTTGGTGACATTATTATTAAGTTAAACAAAAATACGCTAATGATTACTAACCGTCATGATGGTAATGAGATCTATAATCAAGGCTATGGGTGTGGTTTAGTTATTGTGCAACGGATCTGTGAAAGGATGAATTGGCCTTACCATATAACCAATGACAATGTCAGCTTTACCGTTAGCGTCATATTTTTACCGCCAAATAATTAAGGAATAATTAATGGCAAAATATATCAAATCGCTAAGTTTTATCATGTTAATCGCAACCATGTTTGGATGCACAACAGGTAAACCCAACAATATTGAAGCAGTAACACCTTTTGTGCTTAATAAATACTTGGGAACGTGGCATGAAATAGCAAGAATGGATCATAGCTTTGAGCGTGATTTAGACTATGTCACTGCAACTTACAGTATGAATGAAGATGGCAGCGTAAAAGTCGTTAATCGTGGATTTAACACTCAGTTAAAAGAATGGAAAGAAGCCATTGGTAAAGCCAAATTTGTAGAAGATGATAATGTTGGCTACCTTAAAGTCTCTTTCTTTGGCCCTTTTTATGGCAGCTATATTATTTTTTATTTAGAGCCAGACTATTCAACCGCGCTGATCAGCAGTTACAACTACGATTACTTCTGGTTATTATCTCGTCACAAGCAAATAAGCCCACAGCAATTAGAACGTTATATCAACATTGCTAAAAAAGCAGGTTTCGATACAAATAAACTGATATATCCAAAACAATAAACAAAAAGCCACATAATGCTGTGGCTTTTTGTTAAATCCGGATCTTACTGTTAGCCCAAACCTGTGCCTCATCTAATGGCATAGGTTTCGCAAAATAATAGCCTTGGCAAATATCGATACCACACTGTTCAACAAACTGTTTTTCTTGTTCCGTCTCAATACCTTCTGCAACCAGAACACAGCCCGTTACTTCACTGATCTTAGCTAACAATTGGTAAAGGTTCTTTTCTCGCTCATTTTGCGTATTCAATAACAACGATCTATCAAGTTTTACCTTATCGAAGCTAAATTTAAGTAAATGCGGGAACGACGCGTAACCCGAGCCAAAGTCATCGATAGCAACAGTGATCCCTAATGCTTGTAGTGCATCTATATTTTTAGAAATCTGCTTATCTTCAGTGATAATAGCTTCTTCTGTGATCTCAACTTCTAAATTTTCTGGGTCAATATTATAAAAGCGTAAGCGCTCCATGATCAGATGAATAATTGCAGGATCAGCAATACTCTCAGCTGAAATATTCACCGATACTTTACAGCCATTAGCTAGAGGCATACTTTGCATATCATTTAAAACGAGATCGATAACCATCTGATCCAATTGTTTAATTGCACCAAGCTGATAAAAATCATTAATAAAGATTGGCGGATTTAGTTTACCCGTTTTATCTTTATAACGAACTAGCGCCTCAAAAGATAATTTCGTCGCATTAGTTACGTTTACCTGTGGCTGATAATGCATCAAAAACTCACCGTTATTAAGCATATGATTAACCCGACGGCTTATATCATGCTTACTCACATAACTACCCATCATTTGGTTTATATCACCTAAGAAGGTTTTAAATGTTGAGCTTTCTAATTCTGACTGTCGGCTCATCGTCATGTTATTTTGACGACTTCGCCCAACATAATTCAAATAAAACGGGCGATAAATCATCACGCCAAGTGTTATCACCACAAACTGTAGAACAACGCCACCAATACTATTTTGGGTCGCAATATAGCCACTTAACAATGGCGGTGTCATCCAGTCAACAATCGTACCAACATGATTTACCAAGCCTAATGATATCGCGCTATAAACCACAACAAAACTAGCTAACGGTACACACACAAAAGGCACAATTAATATTGGATTAAATATAATAGGCAAACCAAACAGTAATAACTCATTAATATTAAAGATCACTAATGGTATCGCAGATATTGCTAACGTGATGTGGCGACGATCTTTTGAAAACAATAAAATACATAGCAAAAGGCTGATCGTGTTTCCAGAGCCCCCCATTGATAAAAATGCATCATAAAAACCTTGCCCTAAGACATTTAACGGTGCATCTCCAGCTTGCCATGCTGCAATGTTTAATTGTGTGTTTTCAAAAAGTTGCTGCTTTGCGCGAAATAAAAAGTTATGCCCATTAATACCAACAGCACCCAATAACCCCAAGATAAATTGGTATGCAAGACCGCCTAAAAAAGTTAATGGATTTAACGTTATAAATTGGCTCGCACCTGTACTAAAAGCGAGGAAACTTTCCATTAACTTTGCGAGTGCAAGTGTCATCAATAGAAAAGCAAAAAAGTGAGCCACTTGTATATAAAGTGTTTTCACAAAATCTAAACGAGACGGATCAAGTGGAAATAAACGAAACGACACGCAACAGATTGCTGAAATAATAGCCGTCAGTAACGCAATCAGAGGATTATTAGGTAATCCTGTATTTGCCGCAACAAGATCATTAGGCACCGAAATCGCAATGTACATAAGCAATGAATACGGCACAACAACCATAGCATTGACACCATGTTTCGTTGAAATGTAATAGCTTGTGATAATACACAACGTAATAGGATAAATACCTATTAGTAAATCTGAGAAATAGAAAAACGTACTCGCAGCTTGTGTTAATCCTGCAATATTTAAGGAGTGACCAACAAATATGGTTATTGCGTTACAAATCGTTAATGGCAATAACAATAAAAAGACAATCGATATATCTTTAATATAGTTGTTGTAATATGACTTAATTGACGCCATTTTCCACATAACGATAAAAGCTATTCTAGGGGGGATAATCGCGCGATTATATATATGAAATGCTTTTCATCAATAATAAAACTGTTAAGAATAGTAACAGAAATTAGCGTCTCTATTTATATCATTACACTACTATTTTTAAACATTATCAAAATAAAAAAAGCCATAATATCGACTACTATGGCTTTAATTTTATTTGATTTTACGCGTATTCTTTTTCAAATTTAGCCATAAAATCAACTAATGCTTGAACACCTTCTAATGGCATCGCATTGTAGATTGATGCACGCATCCCCCCCACTGCACGATGTCCTTTCAATGCTTTTAAGCCAGCCAAATCTGCTTGCTCTAAAAATAAGTTATCCAACTCAGGATTTTGTAATTGAAACGGCACATTCATAATTGAACGATTAGCACTGTGTACTTCGTTAATATAAAAGTCAGAGTGATCAACAAAGTCATACAGTAATTTAGCTTTAGCGAGATTACGCTCTTCCATCGCTTCTACCCCACCAACAGCTTTTAGCCATTTAAAGACTTCAGCAGCTAAGTACCATGCAAATGTTGGGGGTGTATTAAACATTGACTCTTTTTCTACCAAAACCGTGTAATCAAGAATACTTGGTAGAATAGATTTAGCTTTACCAAGCAAATCATCACGTACAATAACAATCGTTAAGCCAGCAGGGCCAATGTTCTTTTGCGCACCGGCGTAAATTACACCGTATTTTGATACATCAATCTTACGCGATAAAATTGTTGATGACATATCAGCCACAATGGGTTTATCCGTCTGAGGTAAATCACGGATTTCAATGCCATCAATCGTTTCATTTGGACAAAAATGCACAAATGCCGCATCGTCAGAGAGTGGCCATTGTGAAGCTGGTAATACTGCCTTTTTTCCGTCTTTTTTACAGGTAATATCAATCGCATTTGGCTGGCAATATTTCTTTGCTTCTTCAATCGCACTGTGCGCCCAGAAGCCACCATCCATATAATCAGCAGTTTCTGCATCACCCAATAAATTTAACGGTACAGCGGCAAACTGTCCACGTGCACCACCATGGCAGAACAGCACATGGTAGTTAGCAGGAATATTCAAAAGATCGCGTAAATCTTGTTCTGATTGTGCAGCAACAGCAAGAAATTCTTTACTACGGTGGCTGACTTCCATCACAGAAGTACCTAAACCATTCCAGTTAATCAATTCTTGTTGAGCTTTAGCGAGAACATCTGCGGGGATCATTGCGGGTCCTGCGCAAAAGTTATAAACCTTATCCATAATTTTGACTTTGCTCCTGCTTGGGGAAATAAAATAAATGCCTATTGCTTCATAAAGCTAATAACACCAAACACATAACGTTTTTAGCATTATAAAACAACATAAGAGAAAACATTGCCACGACAGCAAATGTCAATCCTTTGTTTTTACACCTTTATTAAGCAACTTAAAAGTTTTTATTATAAATTGCTAGCTTGATGAATAAACAAAGTACAAAAAGCCTACCAACAAAAAAAATGATGCGCAGATGAATATTTGGAATAATTGAATTTTCCTGAAATATTTCGAATACGGCAACGTAGATTTATTCAAAAACTCACGTATTGAGCGTTTTAAAAACTATATTGATACATTCTTAATAAAAGCAAAATACGAGATAAAAAAATGGCGACTACTCTAGGAGTAATCGCCATCTCATCAACAAGTTAAGATAACTTATTCTTGTTCAGTTGAATCATCAGAGCTGGTATCAGTTGCTGGCAGCTGCTGTGCATTTTCTACAGCTTCGCCTTCAACTAATTCCGCATCTTCAATTAATTCTTCTTCTGGTTCATCAATACGTTGAAGGCCAACAACTTTCTCGCCTTCAGAAGTACGAATAAGCGTTACACCTTGAGTGTTACGACCAACACGACTTACTTCAGAAACACGAGTACGAACAAGCGTACCAGCGTTAGTGATCATCATGAATTCATCGCCGTCTTCTGCTTGAATAGCACCAACAACGCTACCATTACGCTCAGAGACTTTAATCGATACAACACCTTGTGTTGCACGGCTCTTCGCTGGGTATTCAGCCAATTCTGTACGCTTACCGTAACCATTTTCAGTTACTGTTAGTACATCACCATCGTTATGAGGAACAATAAGTGAAATCACTTTATCGCCTTCAGCTAACTTAATACCACGAACACCTGCCGCTGTACGACCCATGCCACGAACACCGCCTTTCGCGTTGCCTTCAGCATCAATGACAGGACTTTCGTAGAAGCGAACAACTTTACCAAATGCAGAGAACAGCATGATATCGCAGTCACCGTCAGTAACATCAACACCGATCAATGAATCACCTTCACGTAGATTAACGGCAATAATACCGGCACTACGAGGACGACTAAAGTCAGTTAATGGTGTTTTCTTCACTGTACCGTCAGCGGTTGCCATAAAGACGAACTTGTCTTCTGTGTATTCACGTACTGGAAGAATAGCGGTGATACGCTCATTTTCTTCAAGAGGTAGAATGTTCACAATTGGCTTACCACGTGCAGTACGGCTTGCTAATGGTAATTGATATACCTTCAGCCAGTACATACGGCCACGACTAGAGAAACATAAAATCGTATCGTGAGTATTAGCAACTAACAGACGCTCAATGAAGTCTTCTTCCTTCATACGCGTTGCAGCTTTACCTTTACCACCACGACGCTGTGCTTCATAGTCGCTTAAAACTTGATACTTAACGTAACCTTCATGAGATAGCGTTACAACAACATCTTCTTGAGTGATTAAATCTTCTAAATCGATGTCGTGGCTAGCAGCAGTGATCTCAGTACGACGTTCATCGTTAAACTGCTCTTTAACTAGCTCTAGCTCTTCACGGATCACTTCCATCAAGCGCTCAGAGCTTGACAGGATGTACATTAGTTCCGCGATTTCATCAAGCAGTGCTTTGTACTCTTCTAAAATCTTCTCGTGCTCAAGCCCTGTTAGCTTGTGTAGACGAAGATCAAGAATCGCTTGTGCTTGCTGTTCAGTTAAGTAGTACTGATTATCACGAATACCGAATTGCTCTTCCAGCCACTCAGGACGTGCAGCATCTGTACCAGCACGCTCAAGCATTGCTGCTACATTACCAAGATCCCAGCCACGTGCAATTAAACCAGCTTTCGCTTCTGCAGGTGTTGGTGCACGGCGGATAAGCTCAATAATTTCATCAATGTTAGCCAAAGCAAGAGCAAGACCTTCAAGGATGTGTGCACGATCACGCGCTTTACGCAATTCGTAAATAGTACGACGTGTTACCACCTCACGGCGGTGATTCACGAAGCACTTCAGCATTTCTTTTAAGTTAAAGATTTTTGGCTGACCGTTATCCAGTGCAACCATGTTGATGCCGAATGTGGTTTGTAGCTGAGTTTGTGCATAAAGGTTGTTAAGTACAACTTCACCCACAGCATCACGCTTACATTCAATAACAATACGCATACCATCTTTATCAGATTCGTCACGTAGTGCACTAATGCCTTCAACTTTCTTATCTTTAACAAGCTCTGCAATCTTCTCGATTAAGCGAGCTTTGTTAACTTGGTACGGAATTTCGTGAACAACAATGGTTTCTTTACCATTCTTCTCAACTTCAATCTCCGCTTTGGCACGCATGTAAACTTTACCACGGCCAGTATGATAAGCGTCAATAATCCCTTTACGACCGCTGATCATTGCAGCTGTCGGGAAATCTGGGCCTGGAATGTATTCCATTAGCTGATCAATGGTGATGTCTTCATCATTGATATAAGCTAAACAGCCATTGATCACTTCACCTAGATTATGCGGCGGAATATTTGTTGCCATACCTACAGCAATACCAGAAGAGCCATTCACCAATAGGTTAGGGATCTTTGTTGGTAATACTGCAGGGATTTGCTCTGTACCATCGTAGTTTGGTACATAATCCACAGTTTCTTTATCTAGATCAGCAAGTAGTTCATGTGCGATTTTAGACATACGAACTTCGGTATAACGCATCGCAGCGGCTGAATCGCCGTCGATTGAACCAAAGTTACCCTGACCATCTACGAGCATGTAACGCAACGAGAATGGTTGGGCCATACGTACAATTGTATCGTACACAGCACTATCACCATGTGGGTGATATTTACCGATAACATCACCTACCACACGGGCAGATTTTTTATATGCTTTATTCCAGTCATTGCCTAGTACATTCATCGCGAATAAAACGCGGCGGTGTACTGGCTTAAGGCCATCACGCACATCAGGAAGAGCACGACCAACGATTACTGACATCGCATAGTCGAGGTAAGAGCTTTTCAGCTCATCTTCAATATTTATGGGCGTGATCTCTTTTGCAAGATCGCTCATGGAGCCAATATCCCTCAGGTAATTTCTGTCGTATTTTTATACGTGCAAGGCGTAAGAATATAGCATATTACAGCCCTAATAGGCACACCTTTCACGACTTATGTTGTGAGTAATTTAGCGGAAATGAAATAAAACAGAAATAAACGATGTCACAATTGTGAATTGAATATATGCACCTGTTTATAAATTACACACTATTGGAAGAACAACTCAAATCATAATGTAACTATTTTAACTTACCGAATATGTAACGATTTGTAAAAACTAGAGTGATAACTTAATTTTTTACTGTATGCGTTGCAATTGATTAATGAATCATAAGATTGAGAGTTGTCGCAACTTTTACGCCCCAATACCCATTAAAATAGTGTGGTTACTAAACCAATATACACAATATACAATAGATAGGCAGATTTTAGGTCAAAAATCTTATTATACGCCTACTTAATGGATGTATGAGGATACGCTGATGGGTACAGCAATAAATATAATTGGACTATCAATAGTCATTGGAAAATACATATTAATGGCAATACTCGCGACACTCACTTTTCTTGGTGGCTCTGTGAGCCCAGAGCTTATTCCTGCCACCTTAACCTCCTTTAATGATTAGTTTTGCTATCAATACATAATCAAATAGCCAAACACATCTCGTTTGGCTATTTCTTTTCTGAATCAATCACCCTTTATTTTACCGCTTTGCAACCATTCAATTATTTCGCATAATGCACAGTATCAATTAAGGAAAATGGCATCAATGTAATGAGCAAACCACTAAATGTTGATCCAGCAGAGATCAGTAAATTTGAAGATATGGCCTCTCGCTGGTGGGATCTAGAAGGTGAATTTAAACCTCTCCATCAAATTAATCCCCTTCGTCTAAATTACGTTATTGATCACGCTAATGGTCTCTTTGGCAAAAAGGTACTCGATGTCGGTTGTGGCGGTGGTATCTTAGCTGAAAGTATGGCAATTGAAGGTGCTGAAGTAACTGGTCTCGATATGGGCAAAGAACCATTAACTGTTGCTCGTTTACATGCATTAGAGACAGGGACAAAGTTAGACTACATTCAAGCAACAGCAGAAGAGCATGCTGATGAGCGTCATGGATATTATGATGTTATTACATGCATGGAAATGCTAGAGCATGTTCCTGATCCAGCATCAATAATTGCAGCCTGTGCGAGAATGGTTAAGCCGGGCGGCCACGTTTTCTTTTCAACCTTAAACCGTAATCTCAAATCTTACCTTTTTGCTATTGTTGGTGCTGAGCATGTGATGCGTATCGTTCCCAAGGGAACACATGATCATAATAAGTTCATTCGCCCTTCTGAATTAATAGCAATGATTGATAAAACAGAATTAGAAGAGCGTCATATTATCGGTTTACATTATAATCCTCTAACAAATGCTTATAGTTTAGGCTCCAATGTTGATGTGAACTATATTGTTCACACCCAAAAGCAAAGCTAACCTACATAAATGACGCTTTTAGCTTCAACATTGCGTATTCAATGTTGAAGCTCCGCTCTTGTTATTCCACCTTATGCATTTCAACTCTTCTATCAATAAACATCTCAATAACATTAGACCAATAAACTGTGTACATAGTCACTCAAAAATATCTTGTCATATCAAGGGTTACTTAGTATTTGTTGATATCACTCACAACAATTTTTGAACTCCTAAAACCACTAAATTTCAACAAAAAAATATTTTTTTTCTCACTAAAATCTCACCATCCAATATTGCAATTTGCTATCTAATTGATGGCATTAGCGAGTTAAGTAAGTAGGCACTGACTTTTTTATAAAAATCCCCATCTTATCCACAGCTGGTCAAAAAATGTCATCTTGCAAAAAAAAGAAATCACCACTATCTTGTAATCACTTTGACAGCACACCCCAACATATAGTGTTTTTGTCTTACAAGAATTTTTATCAAAGATCACATTCTTTGCTAATCTATTTATAGAAAGTTGCAAAAAAAGCTCATATGCAAGGAAAACTGGGAAACTAACTAAAAATGACTCAACAACTAACAGTTACCAAGCGCGACGGCCGTACTGAAAATATCGATTTAGATAAAATCCACCGCGTAATTGAATGGGCTGCAGAAGGTTTAGAAAACGTTTCTGTATCTCAAGTAGAACTAAAGTCTCATATCCAGTTTTACGATGGTATCCGTACTGATGATATCCATGAAACAATCATCAAAGCTGCGGCGGATTTAATCTCTGAAGAGACTCCTGATTACCAATACCTTGCTGCACGCTTGGCGATTTTCCATCTACGTAAAAAAGCGTACGGTCAATTTGAGCCACCAAAGCTATATGAGCACGTTAAAAACCTTGTAGCTAAAGGTAAATACGACAGCCACTTGTTAGAAGATTACACCGCAGAAGAATTCGCAGTGATGGATACTTTTATCGATCACTGGCGCGATATGAACTTTTCATACGCAGCGGTTAAACAGCTTGAAGGTAAATACCTTGTTCAAAACCGTGTATCAGGTGAAATTTTTGAAAGTGCCCAATTCCTATACATCCTGATTGCAGCAGCTTTATTTAATAAGTATCCAAAAGAAACACGTCTTGATTACATTAAGCGTTTCTATGATGCATCATCACTATTTAAAATTTCACTACCAACACCAATTATGTCTGGTGTTCGCACGCCTACACGTCAATTTAGCTCTTGTGTACTGATTGAATGTGATGACAGCCTTGATTCTATCAATGCGACGGCAAGTTCTATTGTTCGTTACGTATCACAGCGTGCAGGTATTGGTATTAATGCTGGCCGTATTCGTGCACTAGGCTCTGAAATTCGTGGTGGTGAAGCTTTCCATACAGGCTGTATTCCATTTTACAAATACTTCCAGACTGCTGTTAAATGCTGTTCTCAAGGCGGCGTGCGTGGTGGTGCAGCAACACTGTTCTACCCTATTTGGCACCGTGAAGTTGAATCACTGTTAGTGCTTAAAAATAACCGTGGTGTTGAAGAAAACCGTGTTCGTCATATGGATTACGGCGTTCAAATCAACAAACTGATGTACACCCGTTTGATCAAAGGCGAAAATATTTCTCTGTTTTCTCCTTCTGACGTACCAGGAATGTACGATGCATTCTTTGCTGATCAAGACGAGTTCGAGCGTTTATACCTAAAATATGAGCAAGATAGCAGCATTAAGCGTGAAACAATCAAGGCAATTGATTTGTTCTCACTACTGATGCAAGAGCGTGCGTCAACAGGTCGTATTTACATCCAAAACGTTGACCACTGTAATACACACAGCCCATTTGATCCGGCGGTTGCTCCTATTCGTCAATCTAACCTGTGTCTTGAAATCGCACTGCCGACTAAGCCACTGAACAACGTTGAAGATGAAAACGGTGAAATTGCACTGTGTACGCTGTCTGCATTTAACTTAGGTGCTATTGATAGCCTTGATGATTTAGAAGAGCTAGCAGAGCTAACTGTTCGTGCGCTTGATGCGTTATTGGATTACCAAGATTACCCACTTCCAGCAGCGCGTCGTTCAACGATGAACCGTCGTACATTAGGTGTGGGTGTGATTAACTTTGCTTACTACTTAGCGAAAAATGGTGTGCGTTACTCTGACGGCAGCGCAAATAACCTGACACACGAAGCCTTTGAAGCAATTCAATATTACTTATTGAAAGCATCTGTGAGTCTGGCTAAAGAGCAAGGTGCTTGCCCTGCCTTTAATGAGACAACCTATGCACAAGGCATTCTACCTATTGATACCTATAAAAAAGATATCAATAATATTTGTTCTGCTGAATTACGCTACGATTGGGAAACATTACGTGAAGAGATCAAAACACACGGTCTACGTAACTCAACCCTATCGGCATTAATGCCATCAGAAACATCGTCGCAAATTTCTAATGCGACAAATGGTATTGAGCCACCACGAGGTTTCGTTTCAGTTAAAGCGTCAAAAGATGGTATCCTGAAGCAAGTTGTTCCTGATTACGCCAAGTACAAAGATAACTACGAGCTACTATGGAATATCGGCAGTAACGATGGTTACCTGCAACTTGTAGGTATCATGCAGAAATTTATCGACCAAGCGATCTCGGCTAACACCAATTATGATCCAAGTAAGCAAGCTGGCGGTAAAGTTCCAATGAAGCTGCTACTTAAGGATCTACTAAATGCTTACAAACTTGGTGTAAAAACCCTTTACTACCATAACACTCGTGATGGTGCCTCTGATAGTCAGGGTGATATGGCAGCGGACGATTGCACCAGTTGTAAAATTTAATTATTAAATGGGAGCCTCATGGCTCCCCTTTGATTTGAGGAAATCATGGCTTATAGTACTTTTTGTCAAACACGTAATGATCAATTAAAAGAGCCTATGTTCTTTGGTCAATCTGTAAATGTTGCTCGCTACGATCAACAAAAATTTGAAATTTTCGAAAAACTTATCGAAAAACAATTATCATTTTTCTGGCGTCCAGAAGAAGTGGACGTTTCTGGCGATCGTATTAATTACAACAACCTGCCAGATCATGAAAAGCATATTTTCATTAGTAATCTAAAATACCAAACATTACTTGATTCGATTCAAGGCCGTAGTCCTAACGTGGCACTATTACCGATTGTTTCTCTTCCTGAATTAGAAACATGGATTGAAACTTGGTCGTTCTCTGAAACAATTCACTCACGTTCTTATACGCATATTATCCGCAATATCGTTAACAACCCTTCTGTGGTTTTTGACGATATCGTCGAGAATGAGCATATTATTAAACGTGCTGGTGATATTTCTAGATACTATGATGATCTAATTACTGCTACGAATGACTACCACCGCTTTGGTGAAGGTAATCATTCTGCTAACGGTGTACCATTCACAGTTAGCCTTCGTGAACTTAAGAAAAAGCTATACCTATGTCTAATGTCTGTGAACGCACTAGAAGCGATTCGTTTCTACGTAAGCTTCGCATGTTCATTTGCTTTCGCTGAACGCGAACTAATGGAAGGTAATGCAAAAATCATCAAGCTAATTGCACGTGATGAGGCGTTGCACCTAACTGGCACCCAGCACATTCTGAACTTACTACGTAATGGTCATGACGATCCTGAAATGGTCGAAATTGCTGCAGAGTGTGAGCAAGATTGCTTTGATCTTTTCAAAGCAGCAGCAGAACAAGAAAAGGAATGGGCGGACTATCTATTTAAAGATGGTTCAATGATAGGCTTAAATAAGCAAATCTTGTGTCAGTATGTAGAATATATTACCAATTTACGCATGGTTGCTGTGGGTTTACGCCCAGCCTATGAAGGCGCAACACAAAACCCAATTCCATGGATTAATTCTTGGTTATCTTCTGACAACGTACAAGTTGCACCACAAGAAGCTGAGATCAGTTCATACCTTGTGGGTCAAATTGACAACGATGTAAGTGCTGATGATCTTGGTGACTTCGAACTATGAGTCAATTAACCATTAAGGTTAATGGTGTGAAGGTTCATGGAAATACCCATGAGCCTTTACTCAAGCAACTAGAGCAAGCGGGGATTCAACCTGAATACCAGTGTCGAAATGGTATGTGTGGTGCTTGCCGTTGTAAGTTAAAACAAGGTGCTGTTGATCAACATGACGCACTCGCTTTTATTGCACCAAATGAAATATTAACCTGTCGGTCAGTCCCTAAATCAGATGTCGAAATAGAATTTGATTACCAAGTTACAACAAAGCAAGAAACAACAAAAAAGGTAGCTCAATAATATAGAGCTACCTTTTCTTTTAGTGCTAAATCACGTTACTTATTTTTCACACACATTACGTGGTAAACACCGTCTTCAACTTCTGTCCCTTCTGTCTCATGCTCAAAGCCTGGGAATTCTTTATCCCATACTTCAAGGCTATGAAGGTAACCAATCTGCGGGCTACTATCATCACCAAAGTTCTCACCTGACATCAACATTGGAATACCCGGTGGATATGGGATAACCGCATTGGCTGCAATACGACCTTGTAGCTTATCAGAAGGTACCATTTCAACATTATCATCAACTATCGCTTCAAACGCAGCGCGTGGCGTAATATCAGCCTTAGGTAAGGTTGAATAAGCCGCATTTAGCATTTCCGATGGCGTATGTTGTTTCAAATAGCCAAACATCTTATCACCAAGATCTTTTAAGCCTAAATGCCCATACACATCAGGATGAGCAGCAACAAGATCCGGTAAAGCATTTTTCAGTGGCGTATTATTATCGTAGTGTGTTTTAAAGCTCAATAAGGTATTAACAAGCGTTGCCCACTTACCTTTAGTGATCCCCATTGAGAATAAGAACATAACTTGGAAGTCTGTCGTTCGAGTTGGCACTATGCCAAATCGAGTAAGGTATTGTGTAACCAACGCTGCAGGTACACCTGTATCCAATAACTTGCCATCATCTCCCATACCAGGTGCTAAGATGCTGACTTTAATTGGATCGAGCATACACCAATCAGCAGGCATATCTTCAAACCCATGCCATTTATCACCAGGCTTCATCACCCAGAAATCTTGATGCGTTGCTAAAAGCTCTGCCGGCGCATCTTCAAAATCATAGACTTTACCCGTATCAGGATCAGTGATCGTTTCTGCATTCCATGGTTTGAAGAACCACTCACCATCAGCAGCAAATTCTTTATGTAAACGCCCCATCGCCTGACGATAATCAATCGCTTCTTTAATTACTTCATGAGTTAAAGATTGACCTCGAGGACCATCCATTTGTGATACAGCGATATCGTTAGATGCACTAATTGCATATAACGGTGATGTTGTTGCATGCATCATGTAAGACTGATTAAAACGCTCAAAATTAATATGATCTTTACCATAGCGTACATGGATCCATGACGCCTGTGACAATGCGTTTAATAATTTATGCGTTGAGTGTGTCGCGAACACTGTTGGTGCATCAGGATCTTCTATTGGCTCACCACGCATCGCAAAGTGATCGGTATAAATAGGATTAAAACGCGCATAGCCATACCAGGCTTCATCAAAGTGAATACGATTACTACTTTCTGCTAATATATCTTGCGCACGCTTAGCGTTATAACACAAACCATCATAAGTACAGTTTGTCACCACTGCATAAGTTGCTTGTGTTCCGGCTTTAGCTTTCGTGAGTTCGCTACTTTCTGCTGATTTCTTTAAACCTTCTGGCGACATTTGATCTGGATAAATAGGACCAATAATACCGTAACGATTTCGAGTTGGTACCATGTAAACCGGTAATGCACCAGTAAGCATTAATCCCTGCTCAATAGATTTATGACAGTTTCGATCACAGATAGCGAGAGTATTTTCACGCATACAAATTTGCATAATGGTACGGTTTGCACCTGATGTACCAGTGACTAAAGAATAGGATTTATCTGCACCAAAAACTTTTGCCGCGTATTCTTCACTCTCACCAAACGCTCCCGTATGATCCAATAACGAGCCTAAAGAACCTCGCTCGATCCCCATATCAGAGCGGAATAGACCTTCCCCATAATAGTTATAGAATCGTTGACCCGCCGGTGTTTTACGGAAACCGACACCACCTTGGTGTCCAGGTGCGGCCCAAGAATACTCATGAATATCATCATATTTCATCATCGCAGATGCGAGTGGCGGCAGTAATTGCTCTCGATAACGTTCCATCGCCGCTATGGCACGACCAGCAATAAAGTCAGCCGTATCTTCTAATATCCACGCAAACTCATCAACCTGAGACATTAACTCGCGGTTAATAGTCAAGGTCACTTTTTTTCTTTCTGCCAGTAAAAATACGGGAACCCCTTCTTGGCGTTGATTTAATTTTTCAATCAACGAAAAGAACATATCGTTTTCTTCTTGTTGCTGCCCTGTCATACTTGAGGTCAGCATTAAGCAATCAATTGCTAAATTAACATTTAGAATAGAATAACAATCATCATAAGAAGAGGCGCTAAGAACGGTAATCGATTCATTTTTAAATTGTTCGACTAAACGATCAATTGCATTCGCAATAACCCCAGTTTTTTGCGAGTTATCAAAAATTAAAACTCTCTTATGTTTTCCGTAATTAAGCATATTCTGGTCCTGTTATAATAAAATTCATTTCGATAGATCATTTGTGTTTAAATTAAATGCCAACATTTATGTTTTATTAGGAACTGCATCTCGGCTAGCGATGAACCCATAGAAGAAATAACCAAATAATGTAATAACGGCGCCATAGAATACGGCTTCCTCACCTGTAGAGTACGCACCATAAATACTGTAAATAACAGCAACAGATCCGACTAATATGCCCGTGTTATATTCTTTCTGACTTACATTAGCCTGCTTCATAATTATACCAAGAGCTGTAAGTGATAGAATATATGGCACCATATTGATAAACACGGCTAAATTAACCAAGACGTTAAATTGTTTTAATAAGGTTGGGGAAATAGTCATCACAGCCAGCGATAATTCTAAAGCTAGCATAATCATCATGCCTTTAAACGGCGCATCATGCTTATTTACATCAGAGAAAATCTTTGGAAATAATCGCATATCAGCAGCAACTTTCGAGACTTGGGCATTGGTGAACTGCCAACCAAGCAGTGAACCAACACAGGCCAGAATTGCCATTGCAGTAATAATCTCCCCAACGAATGGGTTAAACATCTGAGCAAAAACAAGACCAAAAGGGGAATCTGATTTAGCTAAAATATCGTTAGGAATAATACCTTGAATAACAGTTGTAGACGCAATATAAGTTGCTGCAGAAAAAACGGTGGCGAGCATACAGGCAAGAGGCACATTACGTTTAGGGTTTTCAACAGTACCTGAGTTAGCCCCTGCTGATTCTATTCCTAAGAAAGCCCACAGCGTTAACGCCATACCAGAATAAACAGCACTACCGACCGAGACACCATGCGGGTTCCAAGCTTCCGAGAAAATTTTCGGGTCGAACCAGAACCAACCAATAAGTGACAAACCAAGTACGGGAATTATGATCCCCCATACAGTAACTGTAGATATTCGCCCTGTTATTCTTGCACCTCTAGCATTGGCAAACATAGTGATAATTAAAATAGCAATAACTCCAAAAAAAGTATGAATTGGAGTCTCTTTTAACCACGGGATAAAATACTCTAAATACCCGACACACGATACAGCAATCGCAACCGCACTAATAACTAAACACACATAGTAAGTATAAGAAGCAATAAAAAAACTGGATTTACCATGTGCTTTTTCAGCATATGCGGACATCCCGCCATCATCCGTACAATACATTCCACACTTTGCAAAAGCATAAGCAATTGCAAGTGCACCTAATGCTGTAACAACCCATGCTAATAGGGCTATACCTCCTGTTACAGCAAGACTTGATGGTAATAATATTATCCCGGATCCCATCATATTAACGGTGACAATGGTTGTTAAACCCATTAACCCCATTTTGTTACTGGTAGAACTCATAAAATAATCAACCTTCTAAGTTATTAATTATATTAAAATTTAAGTTTAAATTATTTATATAATCCTTTAATTAGTAATGAGTAAATTTAAGGTAGTACAAATAAACATAATAATAGAATAGATGTATATTCTTAGAATGCCTAAAAAAAATAATAAGTTTTTATTACAGTCTTATTTAGGATATGTGACGGTGATTTATATCACATAATAAAAAAGCGCGTAAATGTAATTAGTAATTACAATTTACGCGCTCTATCAATCTATTAAGTTTTAATATTTATTATATTAAGTCTTACTTACCATTTTTAAAGGTCGCAACCTGATTTCCTTGCTTATCTTTCACTGTAAGTACATTATCAACAATTACATAGCTTGCAAAACTAGGCATAGTTTCTAAAAATGACTTTTCTAGCTCCATACCATCCATACACATTTTACGTGTTGCAGCTGCAGGCCCCATCGTTAGTGTGCCATTAGATGTTTCAAATGAGCCTTGGAAGTTATTACAGCCAGAAAAACCATGAGCCGATTTATTATCCATATCAAATTGGATAAATGCCACATTACCACCAGCACCAGGTTTTACAGTTTCACCTTCAAGCGTCACTAAATCCCATTTATGACCAACTAACGGAGTATTCTCTGTTGTTTCATTTGGCTGATGAGCAACACGGTCTAATTTAATCTCTATAGGCTGTTTTACGTCTGCTGCAAATGGGTCAATGCTTGTTGTTGAAGTCATGACTAGCTTATCACCAACCTTAATGGTTGCACGTAAGCTATAGCGATGATTATTTTGAATTTTCGCAGCGTCATATTGAAGTGCTACAGGGTATGGCGGCGCACCGGCAACGTCCATTGATTCACTTGTAATTGTCGTTGAGGGCGCATCAGCAAGAGACACATCTTCTAATGCAACTTTTAACACAGCACCTGGTGGTAGCATACGGCGATCAAGGTAAATAACATTAACATCTAATGATTTCATCTCAGCTTTCTCTGTTTTAGCCGTTGATTCTGTTTGCTGCTGGTTGTGATTTGCCGCAGTGTCAGCATCATTACAAGCTTGTAGCATGAATGCAGAAAGTACAACTGAAGTGGCTAACGCTAGCTTTTTTAATTTAAAAGTCATTTATCTTCTATCCTTTGCGATTTTCAAATCATAACCATAGCAACGAAATATGTTACTCAGTTAACTTCACTATCAGAAAGATAGGATACTGATTTGCAATTATTTTCTCTTAATATAACCTAATAATACAGCATTCAAAATAAGGCGCAATCTTTATAATCTATGCCAATATTATGCTTGCATTTTACTTGTCAACGCTATGATTCATAAACTGCAATATAGGTTAACCTAGCAGTTATAGACTATGTTTTTTCAATCTTCTATTTAACGATTCATAGTGACCAAAAACGTTAATCCCTTCCAGTTGACGACGAAGCATATCAAGAAGCACTGTGGCAATAATCGCGCGTTGATCGTTATATGTGTATTCACGCTTAAACTGTAATTGTTGGATCCACCGACCTTCCAAAGTGATTATCCCTACAGTAAAACAATCTTCTACTATAGCGCCAGAATATAAGCCAATATCAACCTTTGAGTGGCTATAAATGAGAGACAGTTGCTTATCTATTTCACTCACTAACGTTTCTAAACTGTTCTCTTCTTTCATAGCATTATGGTTGACGGTGGCAGATACAATGTATTCGCTTAACTTACATTTTTGATTAAGCCAATTGACTACAAAACCGCCTGTTGAACACTCCGACAAACCCATTTTTTTCTGCTTTTTTTCAATGAGATATTCAAGGTTATCAAGTAAGCTCAAATTTTTTCCCACAATGTTATCGCCTAGCAATCGTTCCATTTTATTTAATAGTTCTAGTGCATAGCGATCATTTGATGGTGCGAATAGTTTCACCTCAATAAAGGGTAATGAAGAACGGTACCCCAATTCATAACCGTGCGGTAAAACGATATGCTTCAAGGTGTCACTTATTCCGGACTCTGACAAACCATAGGTAAATAATCGATGACATTGCAACGATTGGATCTGAGGATAGTGTAATTGTAAATATGGCAGTATTTTCTCTTTAACCATAAACTTAAATTCACTGGGAACGCCTGGAGTAAAACATATCCAAGCACGATTTAATTTAATTGAAAAGCCACAGGCAGTGCCAACAGGGTTATCGATTAATTCAGCCCCTTCAGGTAGCATTGCTTGCTTCAAATTAGCCACAGGCATTTCTCGATTTAGCTTTTTATATTTTGCTTTCATCTCCGAAACCCAATGCTCAGATTGCTCCAAGCCAACATCAGCAGCCATTGCCGCCGCGGCAGCACTTAAATCATCACTTGTAGGCCCTAGTCCACCATTAACAATAACAATATCGCTATTAAAACTGCATGACTCAATTTCTTTTGCTATTCGCTCACAATGATCACCAACAGTTATTCGACGTGTCATTGGAAAGCCATGTTGAAAAAAAAGACGAGATAACCACGTTGCATTAGTATCTGTTATATCACCCAGTAAGACCTCTTCACCGGTACTTATCATTGTAATTTCAAGCATCCTATCCCTCTGCATCATCCACCGAATATTGACTGTTATTAGTCTATGCTTTAGATCATTTGTTATACAGCCTTCCTTTCATCAATCACACAATTAATCTCCACACCAATCAGTGTAAATATTACTTTACATTCATTAAACTAATGTTGACAGAAGAGATATCTATCGTTAATGTGACCTTGTAGTGAAATACGCTATTAAAATCAACACATCCACTAGTAAAGAACAGTTAGAGCAAATTTAATGAAGTATACCTCGACAGCACATACCTATCGATAGCCACAGTGGCTATTATCAAGATGTAATAAAAACTTTACACTCATCTCGATACGCCTCTGTGGCCTCTATTTTCATAGGGAGCAACGATAGGTGATCAATAACGACCACCTCCCGATCTAATTATTTACCTCTGGGAGCAACACAAATGGCTTTAAATAAAACACTCGGCAGTATGCTTATTATTGCTGGTACAACTATTGGTGCTGGCATGTTAGCCCTTCCTCTCGCTTCTGCTGGACTTGGGTTTACCACCGCATTAGTTGCCATGTTCGGCATGTGGGCACTAATGACTTACACCGCTTTATTGATGATTGAAGTTCATCAACATTCAGATACCAATGCGACATTAAATACTTTGGCTCAACAACTTCTTGGTCGCAAAGGACAAATTATTGCTAATTTTGCCATGATCTTTCTGCTTTATTCTTTATGTGCAGCCTACATTGCAGGTGGTGGTGGTCAGTTAAGTGAGAAGTTAAGTGGCTGGTTTAATACATCCATTCCGCCACAATTAGGCGCATTATTATTTACACTTTTAATTGCCGCGATAGTTTCTGTTGGCACTCATACTGTTGATTTAGTAAACCGCTTACTTTTTGCTGCAAAAATTATTGCGCTAGCTGTCATGCTGGGGTTATTAGTTCCGCATGTTGAAGGACAACACCTTGTTGAAATGCCAGTACAAAAAGGCTTAATTTTATCAGCATTACCTGTTGTTTTTACCTCTTTTGGTTTCCACGGCAGTATTCCATCGATCGTGCGTTACATAGGCATTGATATAAAAACGTTAAAGAAAGTCATGATTATTGGCTCAGCACTGCCTCTTTTTATCTACGTTTTATGGCAATTAGCAAGTCAAGGTGTAATGAGCCAACCAGAGTTAATGGCAAGCACAACATTGGGCAGTTTTATTGCGAGCTTAAGCGATTTACTCCATAACCCTATGGTGAGCCAATCTGTCTCTATTTTCGCAGATCTTGCACTAGCAACATCTTTTTTAGGTGTGAGTTTAGGGTTATTTGACTTTATGGCTGATAGCTTGAAACGTTCAAGTAATGCCAGTGGTCGTATGCAAACGGGCATGATCACCTTCTTACCTCCCCTTGCTTTTGCTATCTTTTACCCACAAGGCTTTATTATGGCGCTAGGATACGCAGCCATTGCTTTAGTTATTTTGGCGATATTTTTACCTGTCGCAATGGTTAGATCTCAGAGAAAAAAGCATAATATATCTAATGAAATTTCACCTTATAAAGTGAAGGGTGGTAATTTTGGCTTAATTATTGTGACAATGGCGGGTGTTTTAATTATATCTGCGCAGGCCTTACAAATGGTCGGCTTAATTCCAGCTGTTGGATAATCGCTAAATGAACTTGGATAATAAGAAAGTAATGTTGTTACTTTCTTATTCCTTTTCATTTAAAGAATATAATTAAACAGTAAAAACATTTTATTACAATAAGTTAAATCCGACTAAAAGCGACTTATTTGTTATACAAAAGCTTGCATGCAAAGCATAATTTTGTGGAGTAATATCACGTATTTATAGAAAATTTTATATTCTGTTGTTTGTATGTCAGTTAAAATCACCTCACATAATAATTAAAAAGATATTGGTGATGGATATTTACTCGCCTTTTAATCATCTTCAAAGTCCTATTTGGATTTTTGATTTTGACCACAAACAAATCATTTGGGCTAACGACAAAGCACTTCCTTTATGGGAGTCTTCCTCTCACGACGAACTTCGATCGCGCGATCTTGGCAAAGATATGTCAGCCGCAGTAGAAGCAACATTAGAAGAGTACCGCGAAACATTTAAACAAAATAAAACAATCAAAACCTGGTGGCATTTAGATCCAAGAAAGGTAGGCAAAAACTTGCTTTGCATTTTCTCTGGTATCAATTTGCCTGATAAACGTATTGCAATGCTTGTGGAAGTGGTTGGTGATGAATCAAGTATTCGACGTGAACTTGCTTTTTCTGATTACTCTAATCTAGCGCTGCTATTTAATGAGCAAGGTAATTTGGTGAGTGCCAATACCGTGTTTACCAAAAACTATGGTTCAGATCTCAGTAACTTAGCATCCTTTGTTGGCGACATTGATATTGCCCAACAATGGATATCTGACGCAAAAAATAACCTAAACCTTAAACATAGCCGATTATGTTGGACAGGAAAAAGTCATATTTGGTTTAACATTGAAACTAAATGGCTATCTGATAAATCTCAACTCCTACTTCAAGTTGTTAATATTTCAAAAGAAAAAGAGAATTTACAGCGCGAACGTTATAATGCTGAGCACGATTTTTTAACTGGGCTGATGAATCGACGCGGTATTTCTACGGCACTAAAAGCTAGCCATCATTCTTCATTTCCGTACCATTTATTATTTCTTGATCTCGATAGCTTTAAACTGATTAACGATACTTATGGTCACGCTATTGGTGATAAGTTATTAAGAGCAGTTGCAATTAGGTTATTAGATACAATAAGAGGACGAGGGCTTGTCGCCCGTTTTGGTGGTGATGAATTTATAATCCAAGTTGAAGATCGATATATCCCTAATTTAGTTCAACTAACCCAAGAGATAATTTCGGCACTAAACAGCCCTTTCTATATCAAAAATATTGGTGAAATATCAATTGGATGCAGTATCGGTACTGCGCAATACCCTAAAGATGCCAATAGTTTTGAAACCTTAATTACTCAAGCTGATATGGCAATGCATTGTGCTAAAAAGCATGGTCGCAACTGTAGCTATCATTTCCAGCCGCATTTGGCAGAAACGCTGTATCGTAAAAATGCACTACGCCATCACTTATCTCAAGCACTTGAAATTAAAGACTTTGAATTGTATTACCAACCTATCATTGATCTTAATACAATGTTGTTAAAAGGTTTTGAAGCGCTTATTCGCTGGCATGACGACTCTTTAGGTCATGTCTCTCCTGCTGAATTTATTCCATTGGCAGAAGAAACTGGGCAAATTATCCCTATTGGCTCTTGGGTGCTGAGAAGCGCTTGTAAACAATTGGAAGAGTGGAATCAACAATACGATACCAAGTTAATCATGAGTATTAATTTATCTCGTGCACAACTAAAAATGTCTCTTTTAGATGAGCTAAAGTTAATTATTGAAGAGTATAATATAGACCCAGCTCAAGTAGCTTTAGAAATAACCGAATCTGCCATGCTGCAAGAATTCAGTGAGGCTATGTCGTGTTTAGATGCTATTGCTGCACTGGGCTTTGAGCTTTACCTTGATGATTTTGGAACTGGGTACTCATCGTTATCACAATTGCAAAACCTTCCAATCAGTACTGTTAAACTAGATCAAAGTTTTGTTCAAAATGAGCACGACAGTGGGAAAGCAATCGTTGAAGCAACAAAAGCCATTTGTAATAAGCTCAATCTTAAAGTGGTCGCTGAAGGGGTTGAAACGAAAGAGCAGCTAGAATATATCCAAAGCTGTAATTTCAATTATTGCCAAGGCTATTACTTTAATAAGCCCCTCTCTGTTAGCGAATTAGAGAAGGGAATTCTTTCGACTCTACTGACGAAAAAACAAACTCAGCCTCACTAATATCAGTAATACCACCGTGATTTCACGGTGGTATTATATTGCCCATAAAACATTAGCAACGTTCTGCGTGAATCAATAAATTTCTTGGTGTCATTTGTTTTTCGCAGAATGTCCCTAACGATACGTCATAGCCAAATTCTTCAAGATAGCAAACACGATCAAGCACTAACCATAATTCTAATGGTCGACGAAACAATTGACGGACTAGCTCCATCCGCTCTGTTATCGCAAAACGTTGTTCGCCCTGTTGCTGCCAATAATCGAAGTCAATGTTAGCGGGTAATACAATCCCTTTCTGATCTGCAGCCCAACAACAAAAAGATTTAAAACCTTCACCTAATAACGCTTTTTGTACATTAGGGACAGGTAAGTAAGTACTAGATTGATTAATTTTTCGCTGTAATAAATCAAACCCTAACCGAAAACTAACCTCAACAAACCGAAGTTGCTTAACGCGATTTCCAGCCGTTACTGTCTCTTGCAACGGTAAACGTAAGTCATGCTTAGATAACTGTAGCTGGCTCGATTTTGCAACCGTTGATAACGGCTGATAATGTGAATCTTGGATCAAGTGATAGCAACACGGAGATAGGCTCACCGCCTTTCCTTTTTTTGCCACAACTTGTTTTATGAGCGACACATGCAAGTCACCACATGCATGCAGTGCAACAGCATGTTGCTGCTCTTTAATATATTGCTGGCTGCTTACATCAAACGCATCGCCTTGAACAAAATGGATATCTAATCCCAATTGTTTCGCCGCAGCTTCACCATCTACACATAATTGCGGTTGCCATTCTAAACTAGTGACAGGCTGTTGGTGGGTAATTGATAATACGCGCCCTAGAAAGCCTTTTCCCGCGCACCATTCAAGCCACGGTACATTCAGGCGTGGCAATACATGATTAAATGCGGTGATTTGTTGCCATTTACGCCCAGGAATACCTGTATCAAAATTTTTAGGGTACGCATATTCTGTTTTTAGTAACGACGGCGTTTTCGCTAAATCCGCTAAAATTTTGGCATCAGGGATCCAGGGGTCAAACGCTGCTAATAGTGCGTCATGATCTTGATTTAACTGCTGCAAACTTTGATCATCAATAAACTGTAACCATTGACAAAATTCAGGGTGTTGCTGTTGCCATGTAAACCCCTCATCAGCAAAAGGAACAAACTGCCAATATTGTCTATTTTTCGTCAATAACGTATCTAATTGGTGAAAAGTGTTGGCATAGCAAGTCATAAAGTAACAACTTCAAGGTACATAAAAACAAGGGGCGTTAGTGTATACCTAAATACGCCTTCCCATAAACAACAAAACCGCCAAGAGTGGCGGTTTTAAAAATAGATAACAAAAAAGTTATCTTACTGGTAAGTCAAAAGAAGCAAACATTGCTTCAATTTCACCATTAGTCTTTAATGCTATTGCTTGATCAACCACATTACGTGTCAAGTGAGGTGCAAAACGTTCCATAAAGTCATACATATAGGTACGCAAGAATGTACCTTTCTTAAAGCCTATCTTGGTCGTACTCGCTTCAAAAATATGACTGGCATCAATGGCAACTAAATCTTTATCTGTTTCAGGGTCCATTGCCATGCTGGCGATGACACCAACACCAATGCCTAAACGTACGTAAGTTTTAATGACATCCGCATCTGTTGCCGTAAATACAATCTTAGGCGTCAAGCCTGAACGATTAAACGCACTATCAAGCTCTGAGCGTCCAGTAAAACCAAAAACATACGTCACAAGAGAATAAGCGGCTAAATCGTGAATAGTAATATTTGTTTTGGTTGCTAATGGATGATCACTACGAACCACGATTGAACGATTCCAGTGATAACATGGCAACATGATCATATCTTGATATAAATGCAGCGCTTCTGTCGCAATCGCAAAATCTGAACGACCTTTACCAACGGCATCAGCAATTTGAGATGGCGTTCCTTGATGCATATGTAATGATACTTTCGGGTATCGTGCTGTAAAACCTTGAATCACCGATGGCAAAGCATAACGTGCTTGGGTATGGGTTGTCGCAATGTTTAGCGTTCCCATTTCAGGGTGAGTATGTTCACCGGCTACCGCTTTGATACTTTCCACTCTTGATAGAATATCACGTGAAATACGAACAATTTCTTCACCAGCAGGTGTTACTTGGGTTAAATGCTTACCACTTCGTTCGAAAATCTGAATGCCAAGTTCATCTTCGAGCAATCGAACTTGTTTACTAATACCGGGCTGAGAAGTATATAAACTCTCAGCCGTCGATGAAACGTTAAGGTTGTGATTAACCACCTCAACAATATAGCGTAGCTGTTGTAATTTCATGGTACCGCCTGCCTACTCAATAATCCGTTACCTTTCACACCACATCCATCAAGCCCTTATGGTATTTAATGAGACAGGTATAAGAATGCAACCATGTAATTAACATTTTATATATTGAAACCAGTTAATTTCATAGCATTTGTTTGTTTTTTAGTTACCTAACTCAATGTTTTGACAATAAATCAAGGCCGGTAAAATATCTCAACATTTCAACAAGCACACATAATAAGCAACTTTCGGGAAATTTTGTTACGCCTAAATTTGCCGCACAGCACAAATTACATATCGATTTGAACAAAGCTCCTATTTAATAATCATCTCACTAGGCTGTTTTTTAGAGATAGTGTATCCTGCAATATTCAAGATTAATGCATGGAAGATAGATATATCTTATGAGTATTCCTTTAGTTATAGGCCTTGTTGGTCTGTTACTTGCGCTTATTGTTGGCTACAACGTTATTATTCAATATCGCCAGCGTTTAGAGTCGATCAAGCAACAAGAATTGGCTAAGCATATTGCGATTATTGATGCGACTGAAGAGTTAATCGGTAATGCGCATCATCTGCCTTACAGCAAAGAATTATTGGTCTGCTTAAACCAACGTATTGTTGATGCTTTACAACAAATGTCTGAAGCATCACCTAATGATCGCTCTTTGACTCACCGTATAAAAAATGTCAGCGAGCAAATTACCCATTTAGAAGCTAACTACAGTAATGCCGACATTACCCCTTTTAAAGTGCCGAATACGGACAAACAAGCGATTGGTATGCTACAGCTTGTCAAACGTTTGAAGACAGTGATCAAAAGTGAGCACAGTAAGGGGCGTATGGGTACTCAGGCATTTGTTAATGAGAATGCCCGTTTAGAGTCGATTCAACTGCGTATTAATATTGAAAATGTCGTTAAGCGCGCGAATGAAGCACGAATTAAAGGACAAATTGGTACAGCAAAGCAATTACTTAAGAAAGGCATTGATGTACTTTCAGCTAAAAATGACAACTATGCTAACCAAGCACGAGAAAAACTGCAGCTGATGCTTGATGAAATTGATAACAAGCAATCAATGAACTATGAGCAAGAACGTCAACAACAGCTCGATAAAGACCAAGACGATCTCGATGTCTTATTCCAGCCAAAGCGTAAATGGTGATTTGATTTACTTTGGCTTAAAATAGCTTCATCTACCAAGGTCGCAGTAGCGGCCTTTTTTACGTCTTATAACAATAAAAAGATACGCCTTATGGATAACACACAACAGATGATCAATGAGCTACTAACGCCCATTAAACAATTTCTTCAATGTGAAACGCCTGATAGCTGGATTGAAGAGGCACGTAAACCAGAAAACCTAACGGCATTGTTAGTCGATCACTGTAACTGTGAACTAAAAGCCAGCCAAACGGCGATGTTCATGGTACGTAAATACGCAGTTGATAAAGCCAGTGGTGAAGTACTACTTGCATGGGCAAAGCCTTATGAAGATTTCGTTTACGGCGGTGCAAATCGCTCTACTGCGCTATTTCATAGCAAAAAAAATGGCTTGTCTGCACCATTGATCGCGCGTCCTGACTTTCCTTATGGTGAAGAACTGATTGAAAAAATGGTGCGGTTAATTAAAGAAGAATTTCACCATTTTGAGCAAGTGTTAGAGATCATGGAAAAACGTGATATTCCCTACTCTAACTTGCATGCGGGGCGTTACGCCAAAGGTTTAATGAAAGCAGTACGTACCCATGAACCAGCAACATTAATCGATAAGCTCATCGTTGGTGCTTACATTGAAGCGCGCTCTTGTGAACGTTTTGCCAAATTAGCGCCTTATTTAGATCCTGAACTCAAAAAGTTTTATATCTCGCTATTACGCTCAGAAGCTCGCCATTATCAAGATTATTTAACGCTTGCTGAAAAAATTGCGGGTCAGGATATAAGTGAGCGTGTCAATGCGATTGGCGCAAAAGAAGCAGAGCTCATTCAAGCGCCTGATAACACTTTCCGTTTCCATAGTGGCGTACCTGAATAAGCTTATATTTACACTCATCACCACTATTTGATGTTTTGTTCGCTAAAAACAAAAACGCCATCAGCTTTCACTGATGGCGTTTTTATTAGCGAGAAATAAAGATTACTTTGTCTCTTTTTCTGCTTTCTCTTTCTTTGGCTTTTTACGCTTGTCCGTGATTTCCCACTTACCATCGACGTAAAGTGCAGTCCAACCTGAAGGCTTACCGTCAATCTCAGAACGCACGTAGTTTTCTTTACTCTTACGAGCAAAACGAACCACAGTTGGTAGACCATCTGGATCGGCCACTGGCGCTTCAGTTAGGTAAGTAAACTTAGGCGATAGACGATCTTTAAAGCGTACTAGCTCTTCCACTAACGGCGCACGTGTTTCACGTGATTTAGGGAACGTACTTGCTGCCATAAACAAACCAGACGCACCGTCACGAAGTACAAAGTAAGCATCAGTATCTTGCGTGCAAGGTATTTCTGGAAGATGTACTGGATCTTCTTTCGGTGGCGCAACTTCACCATTTTTCATGATCTTACGCGTATTCTTACAGCTTTCGTTAGTACAGCCCATGTATTTACCGAAGCGACCGTTTTTCAGTTCCATATCAGAACCACACTTGTCACATTCGATAACAGGACCTTCATAGCCTTTAAGCTTGAACTCACCTTTTTCAACAATGTAACCTTCACAGCTTGGGTTATTACCACAAACGTGTAGTTTACGATCTTTGTCGATCAGGTAGGCGTCCATTGCGGTACTACAAATCGGACAACGTTTTTTGGCACGTAATGCCGCTGTTTCAACGTCTTCTTCAAGAACGTTAACAATGCCGTCTTCGTTACCTAAATTGATCGTTGTTTTACAACGCTCTTTAGGTGGTAGCGCATAACCTGAACAACCAAGGAATACACCCGTTGATGCGGTACGAATACCCATTGGGCGAGAACACGTTGGACATTCAATATCGGTTAATACGATATTATTAGGCTTCATGCCGCCTTCTGATTCATCAAGCTCAGCTTTTTCAAGCTCAGTGGTGAAATCAGAAAAGAACTCATCAAGCACTTTCTTCCAGTTTTTCTCACCTTCAGCGATTTTATCGAGATTACCTTCCATACGGGCAGTAAAATCGAAATCCATCAAATCAGGGAAACTACCATCTAAGCGATCAGAAACAATCTCACCCATCTTCTCAGCATAAAAACGACGCTGATCAACACGCACATAACCACGATCTTGAATCGTTGAAATAATAGATGCGTAAGTTGATGGTCGACCAATGCCACGCTTTTCTAGCTCTTTAACCAATGCTGCTTCTGTAAAGCGCGCTGGCGGCTTAGTAAAGTGTTGCTTAGGCTCGAGTTGTTCTAGTTTCAATACGTCGCCCACGTTAACCATAGGCAGCGTAGTGTCTTCATTTTTACCCGATGGACGCTGTACTAGTGTCCAACCTGCAAAACGTAACGTACGACCTTTCGCTTTTAAGCTAAAGTCACCCGCTTTTACCGTAATCGTGCTCGAATCGTATTTCGCTGGCACCATCTGACATGATACGAATTGACGCCAAATTAAGTCGTATAACTTAACCGCATCAGCTTCCATACCTTCAAGGTTTTCAGCTTTCATTTCTACATGAGAAGGACGAATCGCTTCGTGCGCTTCTTGGGCATTTTTCTTACTGCCATAAACATTGGCCGCTTTTGGCAAATATTCATCGCCATACTCACTACCAATAAACTCACGTGCTGATTCAACCGCTTCTTTAGAAAGGTTGGTTGAGTCGGTACGCATGTAGGTAATGTGGCCCGCTTCGTATAAACGTTGCGCTAAGCCCATTGTACGCTTAACACCATAACCTAAGCGCGTACTCGCCGCTTGTTGCAGTGTTGAGGTAATGTATGGCGCTGATGGTTTACTGCTAGTTGGACGATCTTCACGATCAATCACTTCGTACGCTGCTTTTTCAAGTAACGCTTTTGCAGCCATGGTGTCTTTTTCATTAACAGGACGGAATGTTTTACCCGCCTGTTGAGCCACCATTAAACGTAACGCATCTTTACCAACTGTTAGTGTGTCAGCGTGGATATCCCAAAACTCTTCAGGATCAAAAGCATTAATTTCGCGTTCACGTTCAACGATTAATTTCACCGCTACAGACTGAACACGACCTGCAGATAAACCACGAGCGACTTTTTTCCACAATAATGGTGAAACCATAAAGCCAACAACACGGTCTAAGAAACGACGTGCTTGCTGTGCGTTTACACCATCAATATTAAGTTCACCAGGCTCTTCAAAGGCCTGCTGAATTGCATTCTTCGTAATTTCGTTGAACACAACGCGCTTATAGCGTGCATCATCGCCACCGATGATCTCACGAAGGTGCCACGCAATGGCTTCTCCTTCGCGGTCCAAATCGGTTGCGAGATAAACATAGTCAGCATCTGCTGCTAGTTTTTGTAATTCACTAACGACTTTTTCTTTACCCGGAAGCACTTCGTAATGCGCGTTCCAATCATCATAAGGATCAACCCCCATTTTACTGATCAGCGCTTTACGGTCTTTCTCTTGCTTGATGCGTGCTTTTTCTTCAACACTCAACCCTTTGGTCGATGTTGCCGCGGCTTTCTTGCCATTACTACGTGCACCTGTTGGTAAATCACGAACGTGACCAACACTTGACTTAACAATGAAATCCTTACCCAAGTACTTATTAATCGTTTTAGCCTTGGCGGGGGACTCCACGATAACGAGAGATTTACCCATAATGACTCTATTACGTCCTCGTGCTCGCTAAATATAAAAATAAAAAATTGCTACTGTATTACGGAGTAATTCAGCAACATTCAACCAATCTCATTAAGTCACTAATCATAAAAAGATAGGAGCAGTGAATTAATATGATTGCCTATGATCTTTTTCGTAATCAAACATTTTTGCAATGAAAAATTTCATTGCCGCTACGTAAAATTCTATTTACATATTGGGCTAGAATACAAGAAGGTCAACTGCTTTTTAACGAAATCTGTCTGTTTGGTTGCACCTTCCTCAATTGTTAACAAAATGTGTAACGTAAATGCAATGTAACAAACTATCAAATAACAGTTTGATTTAAAACGATATAGTCGAATAATAATGTTGTTTTACAAAAGCAATTCGCTACCACAAAATAAATTGGGTATGAATTTACGCAGATCATTACCATTTATCTAATATCACTGACTAGCGTAAAAAAAATTTTTATGTCTTTGGTCACACAATTAAAGACATTAAAACAAAACAAACCTTAATATTGATTAAATAATAAACACTCTACACTTTTGTTTATTTGTTTTATTCAATTAAGTTAAATAGACTATGCAGGCTATTCGATTGTTTGAGACTTTACTATGAGTGATAAAAAACCAATTTCATCAACTGATTTACTAATGATTGCTAACCAAATCATTCAAGATCAAGAGTCTTATATTGACGGGATGCGTGCAACTTCTGTAGAAGAGCGCGATGGTGTATTAATTTTCAAAGGTGAATATTTCCTTGATGATGAAGGATTACCAACACCAAACACCACTGTTGTTTTCAATATGTTCAAAATGCTCGCACACAAACTCTCTCCTCAGTTTACGCTAGCAAGCTAAAACGGATGAGAATAAAAAAACCCGCATCAAGCGGGTTTTTAATCTACGAGTATAAATACTTACATAAATGGACGCTGACCACGCGCAACCCACTTCATCAGTAAACTATCCGCAGCTTCGCTTGATGCGCCTGCTAGTTTCTCGGTAAGCTTCTTACGACGTACGTATTTTACTTTAAGTACTTCACGGTCTTTACATGCTTCAGTGATCAAATCATCACTGGTTGAGATCTGATCAACCAAGCCTAATTCAAATGCTTGTTGGCCGAACCAATGCTCGCCCGTTGCCACTTTTTCAAGATCGAGATCTGGGCGGTGAGCGGCAATAAAATTCTTAAATAAGCCATGAGTTTCTTCGATTTCCATCTGGAATTTCTCACGTGCTTTATCAGTATTCTCACCAAACATAGTTAATGTACGTTTAAACTCACCAGCTGTGATTTGCTCGTAGTCAATATCGTTCTTTTTCAATACCTTATTAAAGTTAGGTAATTGAGCGATCACGCCAATTGAGCCAACAATTGCAAACGGTGCTGAAACAATTTTATCAGCAACACATGCCATCATATAACCACCACTTGCTGCTACTTTATCAACTGCAATAGTCAGCTTAATACCTGCCGCTTTTAAACGATCAAGTTGAGATGATGCTAAACCATAACCATGTACCATACCGCCGCCCGTTTCTAAGCGTAATAGCACTTCATCACCTTCGATAGCAACCGCCAGAATTGCCGTGATCTCTTCACGTAATGACGATACTTCACGCGCATCAATACTACCGTGGAAATCAATAACAAATAAACGAGGATCACGTGATGTTTCTAAGCTGCCATTTTTAGCCGCTTGTTTCACTTCTTGTTGGCGTGCTTTATCTTTTTCTTTCTCTGATTTCTTATCCGCTTTATCGCGAGCTTTTAATAACGCTTTATCAAATAAGTGAGATTCAAGTTGGTTTACAGTGTCTTTGTATTGTTCTGTCAGATCGCTCACTTCCAGTTCACCTTTCTGCGAACCATGACGACCATTCAATGCTTTTACTAGTACCAATACACCAACAATCGCTACAACCACTGTCGCGATTTTGGCGAAAAATAGTCCATAATCAAATAAAAATTCCAATATCCAATCCTCTTTGTTGGCAGTAAAAAGTGCCAACCGTTATTGTAACTGTGTTATCACGTTTATCGCTATCTTCTCTTTCAGAAAAATGTAATGAATCGGTTTATAGATCACGTCTTAAGATGAAAGGAAATTTAATCAGCGAGTAAATTCTGATATGTTTTGTTTAGTAGTAATCTATATTGTTACCAAGCTCAATACTTGGTGGGGTTCTTCGGCGAATAATCAGCCAAAAAATAAGAAAAATCAACATTAGAAGGATGCTAACGTGGAATACCATAATGCTGCTGATTCTCTTAAAGATCGTGTCATTTTAGTAACAGGTGCCGGTGATGGCATTGGACGCGAAGCCGCTATTCAATATGCAGCCCATGGTGCAACGGTTATTTTACTCGGTAGAACAGTCGCAAAACTTGAAGCTGTTTATGATGAAATTGAAACTCTGGGCTACACAAAGCCAGCGATTATCCCTTTAGATTTAATGGGTGCGACTAAACAACACTATCTCGATATGGTGGATACCATCGAGCAACAATTTGGTCGCCTAGATGGTGTATTACATAACGCAGGGATCTTGGGCGTACTTAGCCCACTAGAACAAATTGAAGAATCGACCTTTGATGATGTCATGCAAGTCAATGTGAAAGCCCAGTTTTTATTAACTCAAGCTGTTATTCCGCTTATCAAGAAATCGTCCGATGGCAGAATTATTTTCACAACATCAACCGTTGGTCATAGTGGTCGTGCATTTTGGGGAAGTTATGCTATTTCAAAATTTGCAACCGAGGGCATGATGCAAGTCCTTGCTGATGAATTAAGCAACACCAATGTAAAGGTAAATGCGATTAATCCTGGCGGAACAAGAACAGGAATGCGAGCCAAAGCCTTCCCAGCAGAAGATGCAAAGCAGCTTAAAACACCAAAAGATATCATACCGCTATATGTATATCTAATGGGCCCAGAAAGCCACCATGTTTCTGGTAAATGTATCGATGCTCAGCCTAAGCGAACATCGTCTTACAGTCATTGTGAAGAAGAATAAATCTGCTCATTGATGATATAAACAAAAAAGCCGACGCAATTGTCGGCTTTTTTACAGCTAAATCTAGTGTTAGTGACTTTGTATTTTAAGTTGTTTTCGCCACTGCCAAGCAAATAAACAAGACAAGGTCAGTACCACAACCGCTGAGCCTAATAACACATTGTCTGTCGGTGTTTCACCAATGATCAACCATACCAACAACGGACCAAAAAGCACTTCCAGTAACAAGATCAAACTGGTTTCAGCTGCGGGTAAATAACGTGGCCCATGTGCAATCAAATAGAAAGACAATGGGATCACAACACCACCGAGTAAGAACATATAAATAGCATGTTGCATATCCAGTGCGAACGGTTTAGCGCCAACAGAAAGCGAAATAATCGATGTAAATACACCAGCCAGAATTATATAAATCGAGCCTAATTGCCCTTGGGTCTTACGAAGTGCTACAAGATAGACAGCTATCGCAACAGCAGAAACCAAAGCAAGCGAATCGCCTCTCAACTCGTCAACGGTGGGATGATAGCCGAACACTAACCCTATCCCACCCACAGCAATAATGATCGCAAAGATCGTTGCCTTATCTAACTTCTCTTTTAAGAAGAAGAAACCAATCACAGCCGTAAATAAAGGTGCTGTATTGGTAATAACTAACGTACTGGCCACTTGGGTATTATTCAGTGACAACACAAAACAAATGGTCGATGCGCTAAATAGTCCAGCAGTAATTAAAGTTAAAAGCGATGGACGCAGTAAATGTTGCGTGATCAGTTTTTTATCTGAAAACCACTGCACAATAAACAACATGGCAGCAGGTAAGAAGCCACGCCAGAAAATTAATGTCCATTCATTACTATCAATTAAACGCACAAGTAGCGTATCAAAACTTAATACCATCACGCCAAAGACCGTGATCAATCGTCCCCGTTGTTGCTCTTTCAATGCATCTAACATTGCTATACTCACTGGCTATTCGTTATATGTTTAGCATCCCTTCACAGAAAAGTGCACCACAGCAATATTCACACTTTTTACTCCGTTGCTCTTTGAGTTATACCACGTCATTTACCGGATACAAAAAAACCGACACTAGGTCGGCTTTTAATTATTCATTTAGTCTAAACCAATTACTTACGAGTACGTGGCTTAGCAGGCTTATTGGCTAAAGGATTACGGCGATTTGCTGCATTTCCTGAAGGCTTACGCTTACCTGATGTTTGTGGGCGACCTGCTGATTGTGGCTTACCGTTATCGCGACTGTCACGATTATCACGACCTTTTGCTGGTTGTGAACGACCATTACCACGATGCTCGTTTGATTGAGCTTCAACTTCAGCATTACGACTAGAGCCAGGGTTACGACGATCGTTACCACGACCACGACGACCGCGAGCACCGCCCGTTTCTACACGCTCTTCGTGACGACGAACAGCACGACGGATCTGACGAATGCCTTTTTTACGCTTTTGACCTTCAACAGTTAATGCTGTTTCAGTCTCAGGCGGAAGCTCAACTGTTGCACGAAGTTCATTCACTTCTTTTAGTTCAAGCTCACTCCAACCACCACGAGGCATATCTTTCGTTAGGTAAACATCACCGTAACGAACACGCTTAAGACGGCTAACAGTAACACCTTGAGAATCCCATAAACGACGAACCTCACGGTTACGACCTTCAGTGATCACTACGTAGAAGGTATGGTTCATACCTTCACCACCAGCGTAAACAACATCTTCAAAACGTGCTAAACCATCTTCTAGTTCAACACCTTTAACAACGTTCTTTACCATTTGCTCAGTCACTTCACCAAATACACGAACCATGTATTCACGTTCAACCGTGCGGCTTGGGTGCATTAAGCGGTTAGCAAGTTCACCGTCTGTTGTGAACAACAATAAACCTGAGGTGTTCGCATCAAGACGGCCTACTGATACCCAGCGACCTGTGTTTAAGCGAGGAAGACGATCAAATACAGTACGGCGGCCTTCAGGGTCGTGACGAGTACATAGCTCACCTTCTGGCTTGTTGTAAGCAAGAATACGGCAAATTTCTTCATCAGAAGAGATCAGCTCAATGTTATGACCATCAATACGAACACTTACTGATAAATCTTCAAGACGATCGCCAAGTTTAGCAACGACACCATCAACACTGACTCGACCGTTTTGGATCATTAATTCGATTTCACGACGTGATCCTTGGCCAGCTCGTGCCAATACCTTCTGTAATTTTTCACTCATTATAGACAAACCTTTGTCGCCTTCACAGGCGTCGAAATACTCATCAAAAGATTCCGGATAATATTTTCCAATTTAAAATCAGACTGTTACTTAACCAAAACCATTTATGCGAATAGCATTAATTTGGATTCTGTGTGAGGCATTAGCAACTCACTTTTTATCAGAATGTGGGCGCGCATTATGCCAAAAAACGGCAAAGTTAGCTATAAAAAGATAGTCGATTGCGAGGTTAGTTACAGGAAAATCAAACCAATAAAATAGGAATAAAAACAAAAAAGCAAACAGCTAGAAACTAACTATTTGCTTTTATTAGATTTACCTAGGTTTAAAACGTTCTAGATCATTCAAACGGTGTCACATCACCTGCACCAACTCGCACAATATTAATTTCACCTTCACTGAAATCAATCACTGTTGTTGGCTGCTCACCTAAGTAACCACCATGCATAATCAAATCAACAGCATGTTCTAACTTATCGCGAATTTCATCGGGATCCGCTTCTGTTGTTTCATTACCCGGTAAAATAAGACTGGTTGACATCAGTGGCTCACCTAGCGCTTCAAGTAACGCCAGTGCTATCGCATTATCAGGTACACGAATACCAATCGTTTTACGCTTAGCATTCATTAAACGGCGAGGTACTTCTTTTGTTCCTTTAAATATAAAGGTGTATGCGCCAGGGGTGTTATTACGTAAAAGACGGAAAGCGATATTATCAACACGGGTGTACAAAGATAGCTCAGATAAATCGCGGCATAACAAAGTGAAGTTGTGCTTTTCGTTTAAACGACGGATCTGACAAATACGCTCTAATGCTTGTTTGTTTTCTAACTGACAACCAAGGGCATAACCAGAATCTGTTGGATAAACGACAACGCCGCCATTTTTAATAATTTCTACCGCTTGTTTAATCAAACGCGTTTGGGGTGTTTCTGGGTGAACATAAAAAAATTGACTCATTATTCCTCCTTTGAGGCAGCAGGCTCAGCCTGAATTTCTACCTCTACTCGCTTTTTCTCAACTTCCCAATCATGCCAAATCGCTGGAACATCTTTAGGGAGCCACAAATTACGTCCTAATTCCGTCCAAGGTGATTGGTAATGAAAATCGGACCCTTGTGAAGCAAGTAAATTAAATTGTATGGCGTAATCCCCTAAGGTACGTCGTTCTTGCGGCCCTTGCTGAGGCTGTGATACTTCCATACCGTCACCACCAGCTTCAATGAAATGCTGGATTAATCGCTTAAGCCATTTTGCCGTCATATTATAACGGCCTGGATGGGCAATAACCGCTTTACCACCAGCGGCATGAATCACATCAATAGCATCGGCGATAGTGCACCAGTTTGGTGGTACGTAACCCGGATTTCCGCGTGTTAAGAATTTCTTAAACACCGCCTGCATGGTTTTCGCATAACCTTGTTCAACAATCCAACGGGCGAAATGTGCACGAGTGATCGATGCATCACCCGCAAGTTTAGCCGCGCCTTCAAATGCCCCTGGCATTCTGTTTTTTTCAAGTCGCGCACCAATTTCTTTAGCACGTTCAAGTCGACGCTCTACTTGCTGTTCAATAAACGTCACTAACGTTGGATTTTGTGGGTCTATATTAAGCCCAACAATATGAATATCAAAGTTTTGCCACACGGTAGAGATTTCAATACCGTTGATTAACGTAATAGGCAAAGCTTCTTGCTCTATCACAGTATGCGCTTCATGTAGGCCAGCAACCGTATCGTGATCAGTAATTGCCAGGATGTCGACCCGCATATCTACGGCTCGTCGAACTAATTCTTGCGGCGTTAAGCGACCGTCAGACGCTGTAGTATGGCTATGTAAATCAAACAACATAAGTTTTATTCTTGACTTTATAATCGTGAACTAGTTTACTAGTACGCAGATACCAAGTATCCAATACTTACTTGAAAGGCATCACGTACATTTAGCTGATAGAAAAAATGTAACTAATACCTAATAGGACTCTTACATGTTACAGCAAATTCAAAATCAACAATGCGTTTTCTTCAATAATTGGTGGTGGCACTCCTACTTACGGGCGGTGTGAATTGCTGTAACTCAGCAAAATAGCAACGAGCCCGCCATCAATGCGGGCTTTTTTATAACGCCGAATTTAACCAAATAAAACGGGCACTGCACCTAGCCTTCACTGCGACCATTAACAAGGATGACCTCATGATTATTGTCTTAAAACCGCAAGCAACAGAAGCTGATGCCAAAAGCCTACTAGCTCTAATCGACAGTGTCGGATTAAAACCGCTATATATGCCTGGCAGTGAACGCATTGTTTTAGGTGCATTAGGTGATGAACGTGTTTTACAACGCTTAAATATCGAAGCGAACCCTTTAGTTGAAACGGTAAAACCCATTTTAACTAAATACAAATTAGTTAGCCGAGAAGTCCAAGCCCACAACACAGTGGTACGTTTTGGCTCTGCTGCGGTCGGTGGCGATCGTTTTGCTGTTATTGCAGGCCCTTGCTCTGTCGAATCAGAGCAACAATTATTGTCTGTGGCTGAAATGGTGAAGTCTCATGGTGCTATGGCACTGCGAGGTGGAGCATATAAACCTCGCACCAGCCCTTATGATTTCCAAGGATTAGGTATTGAAGGGTTAAAATTGTTAAAAAAAGCCAATGACATGCTCGGTATACCTACCGTATCTGAAGTCATGGATGTGAGCCAAGTTGAAAAAATGACTCAATATATTGATTGTTTTCAAATTGGTGCGAGAAATATGCAAAACTATGGCTTGTTAAAAATTATCGGTGAAAGTAAAAAACCGATCTTGCTCAAACGCGGACTTTCAGCCACTATCGAGGAATTGCTGCTCGCTGCTGAATATATATATGATGCAGGTAACCCAAATATCATTTTGTGTGAACGTGGTATTAGAACGTTTGAGACAGCAACCAGAAATACATTGGATCTCAATGCTGTCGCTTATTTAAAGCAACATACCCATTTGCCCGTGCTGGTCGACCCAAGCCATGGAACAGGTATTCGTGAGTTAGTGATCCCACTCTCACGCGCAGCAGCTGCTGTTGGCGCCGATGGCATCATTGTCGAATCACATTTAAATCCATGTGAAGCCTTATCTGATGGTCATCAAGCATTAACCGCACCAATGTTTGAACAATTAATGCAGGAATTAAAACCGTTTGTGGAAGCGGCAGGGAGAACGCTGTGAATACTCACTCAATAGGAAATCATCCACTAGGGCAAAATACATTAGCGGCTAATGAGATCAATCTTCTCAGCCTTGATGTACCTTATGTTGCCGATCCCACTGAACTGTACTTTTCAGTTTGTGGCGATCGCCCGCACAACCTTTTATTAGAATCAGCAGAAGTTGATTCTAAGCAAGATTTAAAGAGCTTAATGCTTGTTGATGCAGCAGTACGTATTGTTTGCCGCGGTAAAGAAGTCACGTTGGAAGCACTAACCAGTAATGGTGTGAATGTCATTACGCATTTACAAAGCCAACTGCCTAACGATATTCATGCAGTACTCAATGGAAAAACATTAACCTTGGTATTTCCATCCCACGCTCATGATATTGATGAGGATAGCCGCTTACGCCAAACTTCATCATTCGATGCTCTACGTTTGATCCAACATGCCTTTGATACCAAGCACCACCCAAAAGAAGCTTTATTCTTAGGTGGTCTATTTGCCTATGACTTAGTCGCTGATTTTGAGCCGCTACCAGAAGTGAAGCAAGACAATAACTGTCCTGACTATATTTTCTATATTGCCGAAACCTTGTTGATTATCGATCACCAACGTCGTAAAGGCACGCTGCAAGCAACTTTATTTGGTGGCGAGCACTACACCAATAGCTATCATGATTTGAGTCGTCGCCTGCAAACGATTAAAGAGATCTGTTTAAACCCTCAGCCTGTGCCACCCGCACAAGTATTAGACAAATGTGAGCCAGAGGCGTCTATTAGCGATGAAGATTTCTGCCAAACGGTTAACGATCTTAAACAATACGTTATCAATGGCGACGTGTTCCAAGTCGTGCCATCACGCCAATTTACTTTGCCATGCCCTTCAACGCTCGCGGCATATAAAGCATTGAAAATTGGTAATCCAAGCCCTTATATGTTCTTTTTACAAGACTCAGAATTTACCCTGTTTGGCGCCTCTCCTGAAAGTGCACTGAAATATTGTTCAGATTCAAACCAAGTAGAGATATACCCGATTGCTGGTACTCGACCACGAGGCAAAAACAGCGACGGATCAATTAACCTTGATTTAGATGGTCGTATTGAATTAGAGCTACGTTGCGATAAAAAAGAGAATGCTGAACACATGATGTTAGTGGATTTAGCACGTAATGATGTCGCAAGGATCAGTGAAGCAGGAAGCCGCTATGTAGCAGATTTACTCAAAGTTGATCGTTACAGCCATGTCATGCACTTAGTTTCTCGAGTGGTTGGTCAATTGCGTGGCGATCTTGATGCCCTTCATGCGTACCAAGCCTGTATGAACATGGGCACATTGACAGGGGCACCGAAAATCCGAGCTATGCAGCTTATCCGTGATGTTGAACAACGCCGTCGTGGTAGTTATGGCGGTGCTGTCGGTTATCTTACTGGTCACGGTGATATGGATACTTGTATCGTGATCCGCTCAGCCTATGTTGAGAATGGTATTGCGAGTGTTCAAGCTGGTGCTGGCGTGGTTTACGACTCCATTCCACAAGCAGAAGCCGATGAAACGCGTGGCAAAGCGCAAGCAGTCATTAACGCTATTCGCACAGCACATCAAGGTTAAGGAGAACCACAATGACAAACGCAACCCCAGCCCATATTGTGCTACTCGACAACTTTGATTCGTTTACTTACAACCTTGTTGATCAGTTTCGCTCTCTCGGTCATCCAGTCACCATTTACCGTAATAACTTAACGGCAGAGCAAGTAGAAAAGTCACTTAGTGCTAAAAGCAATCCCGTTTTAGTGTTATCCCCCGGTCCTGGTGTGCCAGCTGATGCGGGATGTATGCCCGAACTGATCCAACGCGTGAAAGGTAAAGTACCAATGATTGGTATTTGCCTAGGACAACAAGCGATTGTTGAAGCTTACGGCGGTAAAGTTTCAGGCGCAGGTGAAATTGTCCATGGTAAAGCTGCAATGATGAGCCACAACCAACATGCAGTGTTTGGCAATTTACCGAATCCTCTCTCTATTGCACGTTACCATTCTTTAGTCGCAACAGAAGTGCCTGATAGCCTAGAGACTATCGCCGATGTTAATGGCTTAGTCATGGCTGTACTGAACGAAGAAGATAAGGTATGTGGCTTTCAATTCCATCCGGAGTCAATCCTAACGACACAAGGGGCGGAGCTTTTAACACAGACCTTAAATTGGGTAACAACCTCGAACGGAAAAGAATAATTCAAAGCATTAAGGACGATGATTATGGATAACAAAATTTACGATATTGCCAATAAACTCTACGATCAAAAATCTCTGAGCCAACAAGAGAGTCACACCCTATTTGATGCCATTATCAAGGGTGAGGTCGATCCCATCATTCTTTCGGCCGTTTTAACCTCGTTGAAAATTAAAGGTGAAACCCCCCAAGAAATTGCTGGAGCCGCAAGTGCTTTAGTCGCTAATGCCAACGCCTTCCCAAGCCCAGATTATGACTTTGCCGATATCGTAGGAACAGGTGGTGATGGTGCCAATACCATCAATATTTCAACCACTGCGGCATTTGTAGCTGCAGCGTGTGGTATTAAAGTGGCGAAACACGGTAACCGTGGCGTTTCAAGCAAATCTGGCTCTTCAGATCTGCTTGATAAATTTGGTATCAACCTTGCGATGACACCAGAAAACGCGCGTGGCGCATTAGATGAACTTGGCGTGTGTTTCCTATTTGCGCCTGAATATCACGGTGGTGTACGCCACGCTATGCCTGTACGTCAAACATTAAAGACTCGCACCATCTTCAATGTACTTGGGCCTTTAATTAACCCAGCAAAACCTAACATTGAACTTATGGGTGTTTACGACAATAGCCTCGTTCGTCCGATTGCAGAAACCATGGCTACCATGGGCATGAAGCGTGCGGCTGTGGTTCACGGTAGTGGTTTAGATGAAGTGGCAATTCATGGTGAAACCCATGTTGCGGAAATCATTAATGGCGAAATCACCGAATACACTCTCACTCCTGCTGATTTCGGTTTGGATACCTACCCGTTAGAGGCGATTAAAGGCGGCGAACCTGAAGAGAACCGCGCCATTATCACTAACATTTTAACCGGTAAAGGTACACCTGCCCAAGTTGGTGCAGTAGCAGTCAACGTAGCCCTGCTATTACGTTTATTCGGTCAAGAAGATCTTAAACAAAATACGCAACAAGCTATTGAAGTCATGCAATCAGGCAAAGCTTTTGAATTAGTAGAAAAATTGGCAGCACGAGGATAATCATGGAAACAGTATTAGCAAAAATTGTTGCTGACAAAAAAATTTGGGTAGAAGCACGTAAAGCATCACAGCCACTTGATTCATTTATTCATGATCTCGTCCCAAGTGATCGCGACTTCTACCAAGCGTTATCATCCAATACTGATAATGGTGTAGAGCGCCCTGCATTCATTCTTGAATGTAAAAAAGCCTCACCATCAAAAGGCTTGATCCGAGACGATTTTAATCTTGATTACATTGCGAGCGTGTACAACAACTACGCTAGTGCGATTTCAGTTCTAACCGATGAAAAATACTTCCAAGGTAACTTTGAGTTTCTCCCTCAAGTCCGTGGTCAAGTACGCCAGCCCGTACTATGTAAAGACTTCATGGTTGATACCTATCAAGTCTATTTAGCTCGTCACTATCAAGCTGATGCTATTTTGCTTATGTTGTCAGTCCTAAATGACGAGGAATACCAAACCCTTGCTGCTGTTGCCAATCAATTAAATCTTGGCATTTTGACCGAAGTGAGTAACGAAGAAGAGCTTGAACGTGCGATTAACTTAAAAGCGAAAGTTGTCGGTATTAACAACCGTAATTTACGCGATTTAAGTATTGATTTAGACCGCACTAAACAGCTTGCACCAAAATTATCATCAGACACGATTGTGATTTCAGAGTCTGGCATTTACAGCAATCAAGAAATTCGCCAGTTATCTCAATATGCCAATGGCTTTTTAATTGGCAGCTCGTTAATGGCAGAAGATAACCTCGATCTTGCGGTACGCCGTGTGTTACTTGGTGATAACAAGGTCTGCGGATTAACCGAAGCGAAAGACGCCACCATCGCTTACCAAAATGGTGCCGTTTACGGTGGTTTAATTTTTGTTTCTAACTCCCCTCGCTGTGTTGATATCGAGCAAGCACGCCATGTGATGACAGGCGCCCCACTCGATTATGTTGGTGTATTCCAAAATGCAGAGCTTGAAACAATTGTCGATACGGCAAAACAACTTGCACTCAGTGTTGTGCAGCTACATGGCACAGAAACGCAGCAATACATTAATGAGCTAAAAGCACAACTTCCTGCTCAATGTAAAATTTGGAAAGCGCACGGGGTATCAGATGCTTTACCTGATTTATCAGCATACCAAGTTGATAAACACCTTGTTGATAGTAAAGTAGGTAATCAAAGTGGTGGTACAGGGACAAGCTTCGACTGGTCGTTGATCCAAAGCGGCGATCGCAAAGGTATATTATTGGCTGGTGGCTTAAATGCAGACAACGCACAACAAGCGGCAGCATTAGGATTTGATGGCCTTGATTTAAATTCTGGTGTGGAAAGTGCGCCAGGCAAAAAAGACTCGAATAAATTGAGTGCGGCATTCGCGGCAATCAAAAATATTAAGGACGATAAATAATTATGAGTAAATTAGATGCCTTTTTTGGCGAATTTGGTGGTCAGTATGTACCACAAATTTTAGTGCCTGCATTAGACCAATTGGAAGATGCGTTTATTGAAGCGCAGCAAGATCCGAGTTTTCAACAAGAATTTATTACACTACTTAAAGAATACGCTGGTCGTCCAACCGCCCTAACGCTATGTCAGAACTTGACGAAAGGGACGAAAACAAAGCTATACCTGAAACGTGAAGATTTATTACACGGTGGTGCGCACAAAACAAACCAAGTTTTAGGTCAAGCATTACTCGCTAAGCGCATGGGTAAAAATGAGATCATAGCGGAAACTGGTGCCGGTCAACACGGTGTTGCAACTGCGCTTGCTTGTGCACTACTCGGTCTTAAATGTCGTGTTTACATGGGTGCTAAAGATGTTGAACGTCAAAGCCCTAACGTATTTCGCATGAAGTTGATGGGCGCAGAAGTTATTCCTGTCCACTCAGGCTCTGCAACCTTAAAAGATGCTTGTAATGAAGCAATGCGTGATTGGTCTGCCAGTTATGACAAAGCACACTACTTGCTAGGCACAGCGGCGGGTCCTCACCCATTCCCAACGATTGTACGAGAATTCCAGCATATTATTGGTGAAGAAACTAAAGCCCAGATCGTAGAGAAAGAAGGTCGCCTACCTGATGCAGTTATTGCTTGTGTCGGTGGCGGTTCCAACGCAATTGGTATGTTTTCAGATTTCATTGAAGAAACAGATGTGAAACTGATTGGTGTAGAGCCTGCCGGTAAAGGTTTAGATACCGATATGCATGGTGCACCTCTTAAACACGGTACATTAGGTATTTTCTTTGGTATGAAAGCACCACTGATGCAAGATAAACACGGTCAAGTTGAAGAGTCTTACTCTGTATCAGCAGGTCTTGATTTCCCATCTGTCGGTCCACAACATGCTCACTTAAATGCAACAGGTCGTGCTGAATACGGCTCAGTGACTGATGATGAAGCACTAGATGCATTCCAATTGCTCGCACGTAAAGAAGGGATCATTCCTGCGCTTGAGTCTGCTCATGCATTAGCTTATGCCATGAAACTTATTCATGCAGAACCAGAAAAAGAACAATTGCTAGTAGTTAACTTATCAGGTCGTGGTGACAAGGATATCTTTACTGTTCACGATATTTTGCAGGAAAAAGGAGCATTATAATGGATCGTTATCAACAATTATTCAGCACATTAGCTGAGCGCAATGAAGGCGCTTTTGTGCCTTTTGTTACCATTGGCGATCCGACTCCAGAGCAATCAATGAAGATCATTGATACATTGGTTGAATCTGGCGCTGATGCTTTAGAATTAGGTATTCCATTTTCAGATCCTCTCGCTGATGGCCCTACAATCCAAGGCGCAACCATCCGCGCATTAGAATCAGGCACCACACCAACCTTGTGTTTTGAGTTACTAACACAAATTCGTCAAAAATACCCTGACGTGCCAGTCGGGTTATTGATGTACGCCAACCTTGTGTTTGCCGCTGGCATCGATAACTTTTATCAGCAATGTGCAAAAGCTGGAGTTGATTCAGTATTAATTGCAGATGTTCCCGTTAATGCATCACAAGAGTTTCGTGATGCGGCAAATAAATACGGTGTTCACCCTATTTTTATTGCGCCACCTAATGCTGATGATGCAACACTACAAGCGGTCTCTGAACTCGGTGGTGGTTACACTTACTTGTTATCACGCGCAGGTGTAACGGGTGCTGAAACTAAAGCAGGAATGCCAATAGATCACTTGTTATCTAGCCTTAAAGCACATAACGCGCCGCCAGCTATTTTAGGATTTGGTATTTCTTCGCCAGAGCAAGTTAAAGAGGCGATCACTGCAGGTGCTGCAGGCGCAATCTCAGGCTCAGCAGTCGTGAAAATTATCGAGCAAAATCTTGAAAACAACACTGTAATGTTAGAAAAATTATCTGCATTCATTTCATCAATGAAAGCAGCAAGTAAATAACGCATTCTAACGAATGTAATAAGCCCATACATTTCAGCTTACTGATGCTGTTTATGTATGGGCTTTTTTATATAGCTATCGTTAACGAAAAAGAGTGCTTTAAATCTATCACCAATAATAAAGACAGTAACGTTGAAGACATACTTGATGACAATATAAGAGAATTCTCAATACCGTTAATAGCGCGTTATTGACGACTTATACACAACTCACACTAAGCTTAAAAACAAAAGCAAGGAAAAGAAAAAAGTTAACGACAAGGCAAATGTTGAACAACAAACGAATGCGATTAAAGAAACTTGTAATCGTGTAGTACAAGAAAACAAGGCATATCAATGTGTAAGAAATTGATGTCACATGAGACACTTTATTTAAATAACACACGCTTGGTAAATGATTAATAATTGTTATCGTATTGAAAACGATAATAACCAATAACAGAAATGCTTGTCCCAAACAGAGTATCAGACCCATTTTTCCATAGTGTTGAATAAACGCCTTGATTGATAAGTATTTCATTGATGCCTCCAGATTAAGAAATAAGAAACACTATAAAGAAAGGGTTCATTTTAACTTAACCATGCAATAAAAAGCCATCAAACGATAAGCAATTACTCTAATATATGCATATTGCTACCACTCTTTTTCAACGATCAACAGAAAACCTCAATCCTCGTGATTGCGAACAATGATCATTGCATGTAAAGACACACCCAATACACATTCGCGTAACGATTAAAACCAAATAAACACAACTATGCTTACTACACTTTTGCATCAATACTTTAGAGGTCGATACTGTGCAAAATAATGGAAGTTTAATGAAAAATATTGGCGTACAAGTTGTTATTGCCATGTTCGTTGGCGCATTTGTTGGCGCGATGATGGGGCATTCGGCTTCAATGTTTGCGCCGTTGGGCAGTATTTTTATCCACCTAATCAAAATGTTAGTTATTCCATTGGTCGCTGTTGCTATCATTTCAGGTGCCGCAGGATTAGGTAACAGTCAATCTGCTGGTAAAGTAGGCATAACCACTCTGCTCTTTTTTATATTTACCTCCGCTATCGCAGTCATACTTGCTTTGGGAATGGGGCATATTTTCAAACCCGGTATCGGGATTGATCTTAATGCGGTGTCAGGTCTCTTTGCTAAAACCTATGCCGACAAAGGCGAGCTGCCAACGTTTTGGAATACCGTATTAGGGATGATCCCGACTAACGTATTCCAGTCTTTAACCGAAGCTAATATTTTACAGATCTTAGTGTTTTGTCTATTTTTTGGTATCGCTGTTTCTAAACTAGAAAAAGAGCGACGAGAACCTTTAATCAACGGTATTAATGCCATCGTTGATGCTATGGTATGGATGATTAACGTTGTGATGAAAATAGCACCGCTGGGCGTATTTGGTTTAATGGCAGATGCGGTCGGCACCTTTGGTTTTGATGCATTGATGGTGGTCTTTAAACTGTTTATTGTTTATGTTGCCGCCATTGCTATCTTCGGTTTTGTGTTCTATCCCCTGCTAGTAAAAATATTGAGTAAAACCTCTGCACTCAGATTTTTATCCGCCATGAAAAAGCCACAGATTGTAGCCCTTTCAACCGCTTCTTCTATGGCAACATTACCGGTTAACATGGAAACGTGTGAACAAGAATTAAAGGTCAGTAACGCTACCGCATCATTCGTTCTGCCATTAGGGGCGACAATTAATATGAGTGGTAATGCCATTTACTATGGTTTAGTTGCAACTTTCTTTGCTCAAATATTCCAAGTTGATTTAACCATAGGCGCCTATGTCGCCATCATTTTGACATCCACTTTAGGCGCAGTTGGACAAGCAGGTGTCCCTGGCCCATCTTTCCTTGTGGTTGCCGTTTTGCTTTCAGCTGGCATCCCCATTGAAGGTCTACCACTGTTATTTGCACTTGATCGGATCTTTGACATGATAAGAACAGCACTTAATATCACTGGTGATGCTGCTTGTGCGGTGATTGTTGATAGGCTTATCGATCAAGAACCTACTAAGTAATAAAGCACTACTATCCTTTTCTTAGCAACGCCCATCTAACAAAAATAGGCGTCGCTTTTTCTTCGCTCTTTTTCATTCACCATACTAAAAGGGTATACTCTTATTAATTATTAGAAATGAGTTGTTGTAATGAAACAATTATTAGATTTTATCCCCCTTATCATTTTCTTTATTTTATTCAAAACGAGTGGCATTTTTATCGCCACAGGCGCTTTAATTGCAGCAACAGCGGTTCAGGTAGCGTTGACTTGGTTTATCTATAAAAAAGTCGAAAAAATGCAACTGGTTACTTTCGTATTGGTGGCTATTTTTGGTGGCTTGACCATTTTCCTCCATGACGAAAACTTCATAAAGTGGAAAGTCACCATCATATACGCCATTTTTGCTCTAGCATTACTTATCAGTCAATTTATGGGTAAACCACTGATCAAAAGTATGCTTGGGAAAGAAATTACCTTACCTGAATCAATTTGGTTACGTATTAACCTTGCTTGGAGTGTGTTTTTTGTTGTCTGCGCTATAGTAAACATCTATATTGCATTCAATTTCCCGCTAGATATATGGGTAGACTTTAAGGTATTTGGGCTATTAGCATTAACGCTGCTCTTTACCTTCCTCACCGGTGGCTACATTTATCGCCACTTACCGAAAAGTGACAATAACCAGTAAAGTTGTAAATCATGAACACTAAAAATAATATCCCTCGCGGACAGCTTCTGCTTCGCACGCTTGCCATGCCAGCCGACACCAACGCCAATGGTGATATATTTGGTGGTTGGATCATGTCCCAATTGGACCTAGCAGGCGCAATCCTTGCTAAAGAAATTTCTGGTGGGCGTGTTGTGACTGTCTCTGTTGATAAAATAGAGTTTAAAGCCCCTGTAAGTGTTGGTGACGTGGTTTGTTGTTACGGTGAGTGTAAACGCATTGGTAATACATCTATGAGCGTAGGTCTTGAAGTTTGGGTAAAACCTGTCGATGTTGAGGCTGTCGGTGATCGATACCGTGTATGCGAAGCAACATTTAATTATGTTGCTATTAACAGTGAAGGTCGCCCTCGCCCAATTAAAAAAAACTCGTAATAAGCAAAGTCAGGTTCAATGAACCTGACTTTTTCATTGTTAAACAACTGTTTTACGAAGTTGTTCTACAACAGTCTTTACTAAAACAGCTATATCTTCCCACTGCTCATTTTCAATCAAAGCATTAGGAACCATCCAAGTTCCACCACAAGCAAGTACCGAAGGTAATGTGAGATAATGATTTATATTAGCTTCATTAACGCCACCAGTGGGCATGAAGTTAACTGGATACACTGCGCTTAGCGATTTTAGCATCGCAACACCACCAGATGGCTCCGCAGGAAAGAACTTCAGTGTCTCAATTCCCATCTCCAAAGCTTGTTCCACCAAGCTTGGGTTATTAACACCAGGAATGATTTCAACCTTGCGTTGTTGACTGTATTTAACAATATTTGGATTGAATCCAGGGCTAACGATAAAATCTACGCCAGCTTCAATCGCATCATCGACATGTTTTGTTGTTAAAACTGTTCCCGCTCCCAATAACATATCTGGATATGCCCTACGCATATTAATAATTGCTTCTTTTGCGGCGGGTGTTCGAAAGGTAACCTCAGCACATGGGAGGCCATTATCTACCAGAACTTTTGCAAGCTTTGCTGCATTACTTGCATTTTCCATTGCAATAACAGGCACAACTTTCATCGTTTTTAGTTTTTCAAGTAAATTCATATTTGTTCCTAATTATTAAGTTGTGGCATTACATCTAACGGAATGATGGCACCGGGATATTGAATAACAGTACCTGCGAGTAGGTGCCCCATTGCAGCAGCTTTTAGTGCATCACATTCTATAAATCGACTTGCCATATAACCCGCACTAAACGAGTCACCAGCTGCCGTTGTATCAATGATATTTGAGATATGTCTAGCAGGTACCTCATGAAGGTGGTCATCTTTAACAACAAAACAAGCGTGACTGCCTCGCTTTATAACGATCTCATCAATCCCCATTGATTGCGCTCGTTCTACTGATTGTGATTCGCTTGCATCACCAAACAATGCTTGCTCATCATCGAAAGTTAAAAAAGCAAGATCTGTCATCTTTAGTATACAGCGATAAGCAGACTGAGCTTCCTCTCTCGAAGACCACAGATTTGCTCGATAGTTGTTATCAAAAGCAATCTTAGTTCCTTGTCGATGGCATTGATGTAAAACATCAAACAAAATTTCAAGCGCTTGTTTCGGCAATATTGCTAAGCTGATACCACTTAAATAAATCCACTGGCTTTGACTGAGCTTACTGACTAAATCTGGCACACTGACATCTAGTAACCAATATCGCGCGGCAGAATCACTTCGCCAATAATGGAAACTACGCTCGCCATCAGAATCAGTATCAATTACATATAAACCAGCATTTTTAGTTGCTGAGGTATGTACTAAATCAGTGTTAATGTTTTCAGTTTGCCAAGCTTTCACCATTTTCTGACTAAAAATATCTTCACCAATACCAGTAACATAATTAATACTGATATTTTTTCCATTAACTAAACGAGCGAGATACAAGGCTGTATTTAAAGTATCGCCACCAAAGTTAGGTTTATATAACTCCCCCGACTTTTGTAGCTCAACCATACATTCTCCAATAACGCTAATGGTGATATCTGCCATTATCATTACCTCGAATTACTCTGACATTAAAATAACAGCTTTCAATAATTGCTTGTTATCAATAACTTGCTCTTGATAAATTTCAGCCAACTCAGAAAACATAAAACTGTGAGTCAACATCATTTCTGCTGAGATGTCTTTACTCGCCATTAAACGAGCCACTTTTTCAAAATCTTCAAGTGTCGCGTTACGACTTCCCATTAATGTGGTCTCTTTTTTATGGAAGTCTGGATCACTAATTTCTAGGTTACCTTTATGCAAACCAACATACACAATCGTGCCACCATTACGAATCAGGTTTACAGCGTTATTCATCGCATTAGCATTACCAGTAGCATCAATGACAGTCAGTGCCAGAGCCCCTGAAAAACACTCTCTAACCGCCTCTTCATCAGGTGTAATAGCTTTTACGCCGACAACCTTTTCAATGTGCTTACGACGTTCTTCAGAAGTATCAGCGACGATAACATTTGCACCATCACTTTTGGCAATAGCTGCAGCCCCAAGTCCAATTGGCCCAGCCCCAACCACAAGGATATCTTGACCTTTTTGCACATTTGCACGTCTGACAGCATGGGCACTGATAGCAAATGGTTCTATGAGGGCTGCTGTGGATGGTTCAACATCAGAGACTGAAAGTAATTGTGATGCTGGGACATTTAAATACTCACAAAAACCACCATTTTCATGAACGCCGATAACCGAAATATTTTCACAACAATTAGGACGACCACTTTGGCATGATGGACAAACTTGGCATGATACATATGGAATTAAGGCAACACGGTCACCTTGCTTCCATTGTGTTACATTTTCACCTACTTCAGTAATTTCACCACAAACTTCGTGACCTAAAACTCTAGGATATGTAAAAAAAGGCTGATTCCCTGTATAAGCATGAATATCTGTACCACAAATACCGACTGCTAACACACGCAAGGTAACGGTATTTAACCCCGGCTTTTGAATATTAGTTTCTTCATATTTAAAGGTATAAGGTTTTTCAACAACTAAAGTTTTCATAACAGGTGCTCCTCATTAAATTGAGAACATTATCGACCTTTACACTTCACATATTTTTAAAATAAATAATTAGTGTGACTGTAATCCTTTTTTTTAGTCGTTAAATGGTTTTTTATATATAGCAGGAGGATAAAGCATGTCACGAAGTAAAAATTTGCGAAAGCTCATAGCTAATCAAATAATAGATGATTTAAGTCAGGGAAATATAGAGTCCCCATTACCATCACAAACAATTCTTGCAGAACTTTATAGTGTAAGTAGAACGACAATTAGAAATATAATAAATGAATTTATAGACAAAAAATTACTTATAGAAACTAACAATGGCATTGTTTTATCAAGAAAACCGGATAGTAATGATAAATATAAGAAAGTAAAAAAAACAAGAATAAAACAACCCAAAGAGCTTGTTGAAAAATATCTTAATTATGCTGTTAATAGTAAAAAAATACAGCCAGGTGACCTCTTCACCGAAAGAGAACTTGCCTCTGAAATTGGAATAAGTGTCAAAGAAGTTCATGAGCAATTAATTATCCTTTCTCGATTTAAGATACTAAAACTTCAAGAGCATGGGCTATGGGAAATGACTCCAATTGATGTTAATTATGTAAACAAACTATATGATTTAAGATTGTTAATTGAGAACCATTCAATAAAAAGTTTCATGCAACTTCCTAAAAATGATATTCGCTGGACACAAGCAAAGTACTTATTAGAGCAACATAAAAACTTTGATAAAAAAATAATAAATGACTATAGAGAGTTTTCAAATATAGATAGAGAATTTCATAAACTTATTCTATCTGCCAGTGATAATGTTTTTATGGATGAATATTTTGAGACTATATCCATGATATTTCATTTGCAGTATCAATGGGATGACCACGATTTAAGAAATAGAAATCAAATAGCCATTTCGGAACATATATCGATATTGTGTAAAATGTTATCTGGTAATTACTTAGAAGCAAAAGATGAATTAGAACTTCACTTAAAGACAGCTAAAAAGTCTTTTGAGAATAATCTAATTGAACAATAAAAAAGCAGCACCATTTGGTGCTGCTCGTTATTTAAAGTGTTACACCTGATTTAAAAATAGCAATTTCACGCATATTATTTTTTTCATTACAGGTCAATTCACCATTAGCAACAGCGACAATACGATCAACAAATTCTTCTAACAAATCTTTCATAGAAGTACCAGTCAAAAGTTTGCCAGCATTAAAGTCAATCCAATTTTTCTTCTTCTCGGCTAATGTATTATTCGAAGACACTTTTATTGTAGGTACAACCCCACCATAAGGTGTCCCTCTACCAGTTGTAAATAACACAATATGACACCCACTCGCGCATAAAGCTGTTGTTGCAATAGGATCATTGCCTGGTGCATTTAATAACAATAAACCGTTTTTCTTTATTTTTTCGCCGTAACTTAAAACATCAATAACACTCGATGAACCTGATTTTTGAGTACAACCCAGTGACTTATCTTCTAGTGTTGAGATCCCACCCTTTTTATTACCAGGAGATGGGTTTTCATAGATTGGCTGATTATGATCGATAAAGTACTGTTTAAAATCATTCACCATATTCACCGCTTTATCAAACGTCTTCTTATCGTTACATCGTTCGAATAAAAGATGCTCAGCGCCAAACATTTCAGGTACTTCAGTCAAAACAGATGTACCACCATAGTTAATGATGTAATCAGAAAACTTACCGAGTAATGGATTCGCCGTCAAACCAGAAAAACCATCTGAACCACCACATTCTAAACCAATTTTTAACTTGCCGATTGGCAACCTCTGTCTTTTATCAGCTCTAACTAATTGATAAATAGTCTCTAATTTTTTAACACCGTTTTCTATCTCATCTTCTACATCTTGAGAGTTCATAAACATGACTCTGTTTTCATCATAATCATTTAAACTTTCTTTGAATGCGGAAATTTGATTATTTTCACAGCCTAACCCAACCACTAAACACCCGCCAGCATTTGGATGTTTAACGAGATCACCTAAAATCAGTTTAGTATTTTCATGATCACCACCAAGTTGAGAGCAACCAAATTGATGCTTGAAAACAAAAACACCATCAATATCATCTAGTGTATGTCTCTTTTTAAATTCATTAACAATCTGCTCTGAAATACCGTTTACACAACCAACCGTTGGTATTACCCATATTTCATTTCTTATTGCGACATCACCATTATTTCTTTGATAAACATTAATTTCTCTTTCAGAAAGAGAAACACGTTCTTTCTCTATTTTAGGTGTGTATGTATAATCAATCGTATCAGATAAATTCGTTTTTATATTGTGGGTGTGAACTAAAAAACCTTGCTTTATATCTTCAATAGCATGACCTATTGAAAATCCATATTTTATAATTAATTCACTATTTTTAATATCAGTTAAAGCAATTTTATTACCTTTATCAATAGGCTCTTTTACTTCTATAGTATTATTTCCAATAGTAAATAATTCACCATATTTAAAATTCTTTAATGCAATAACAACATTGTCTTTATCACTAATTTTGTAGACTGTATTCACTGTAATGGCCTCTTATTAAAGCCCCCACCTGACAATCATATCTTATTTATGCTTCTTATATAGATCAATACTTATTGTAATTATCATCGATATTACTTTGATCCTTACATTAAATACCGATAAAAAACCAAAAATAATGAACACTAACACATTAAATAACCACACAGATAAAAAGTCATTTTTTCATGGGTATATTCATCACATAGTTTACCTCGCCTGACAGCTAATAATAATTTAAAGATAAGAGTAAATTTATGATATTAAATAATGCGTCATACCCACGAAAAAACTACCCGACAAAAGCAATACAATTTGGTGAAGGTAATTTTTTAAGAGCGTTTATTGACTGGCAATTTGATTTACTTAATGAGCATACCGATTTTAATACCGGCATTACAATAATAAGACCAATTAATAGCCTGCATACAAAATTAGACAATCAAGATGGATTATATACAACTCTAATTAGAGGGCTTAATGAAAAAGGAGAAAAGGAATCAACAGCAAGAGTAATACAATCAGTTAATAAAGAAGTACTGGCTTATCAAGAGTTTGACCAGTATCTACTAGAAGCAGAAAACCCAGATTTAGAATGGGTTATTTCAAATACAACAGAAGCTGGTATCAAATTTAATGATACTGATAAACTTCATGACCAACCAGCTTCAACTTTTCCAGGTAAACTTACACAATTTCTTCTTCATCGTTTTACTACATTTAATGGTGATATCAATAAAGGGCTTATATTTCTTCCTTGCGAACTCATTGACTATAACGGAGAAGAGTTAAAAAAGTGCATTGAACAATATATCTACCTATGGGATTTAGGGCATCAATTCCAAAAATGGATCAATGAGGCAAATACATTTTGCTCTACCCTTGTTGATAGAATTGTAACAGGCTACCCTAAAGATGAAATACAACAAATAGAATCAGCTTTAGGATATCAAGATAATTTTCTCGTTACAGCAGAGCATTTTTATTTATTTGTTATTCAAGGGCCAGATTGGCTCAAAGATAAATTAAAGCTAAATCAATATCCACTGAACATTAACGTTGTTGACGATATAAAAAGCTATAAAGAGCGAAAAGTTGCTATTTTAAATGGTGCACACACCTCAATGGTTCCTGTCGCGTACTTATCAGGATTCGATACTGTTAGAGAATCTATTGAAGATGAATATATTCAATCATTTGTTGATAATCTTATTCGCCATGAAGTCATACCAATGATTAAAATGCCGCAAGAAGAACTACTTGATTTCTATAGCTCAGTGATTAGCCGCTTCAAAAATCCATACATCCAACATAACTTATTGAGTATTTCTTTGAACTCATTTGCCAAATTTAAGGCTCGAGTTCTACCACAGTTGCTCTCATATAGTAAAACTTATCATCAAGCGCCTGCATACATTTCCTTTTCATTAGCTGCACTTATTTGTTTCTATCAAGGAACTCGTGAAAATGAAACCTATGAACTAAATGATGATTTAAAAATACTTAATAATTTCAAAGAGTGGCAACCTCTTTTTGAATCCAATAATCAACAATTAACAATGAATGTTCTTGGTATGACTGAACACTGGGGAGAAGATTTAAACAGTGTACCAAAGCTTACAGAAACCGTTTCATCCCATATAAGCAATATTAAGCAACATGGTATTAAAAAAGCTATGAACCAATTAATCGCATAATTTAAGGATAGATGATGGAAACAAAAAAATTGGGCAAAACAAATTTAGATTTAACTAAAATTGGTTTTGGAGCTAGTGGTTTTGGCAATTTATATCGTGAAATATCAACTCGCCAATCGTGCGCTGCTTTAGATAAAATTTGGGATGTTGGCTGTCGTTATTTCGACGTTGCTCCTCACTATGGAGCGGGCCTTGCAGAGCGTCGTCTCGGGTTAAGCCTTCATAAATATAATCGCGACGATTATATCCTATCAACAAAAGTTGGTCGTATTTTACACCCTCGCCATGAGCAAGGAGTGCAAATGCCAAATGATTTCCCTAATGAAGCGCCATTTAACCGTCATTATGATTACTCCTACAGTGGCGTGATGCGCTCATTTGAAGATAGTTGCCAGCGTTTAGGTACAAATCGAATTGATATTTTATTAATGCACGATATCGGTAGTTATACGCATGGTGATCAGCATAATAAACAATTCAAGATTGCAATGGATGGCGGTTATAAGGCTATGGATGAGTTACGTAGCCAAGGATTAGTAACAGCAATTGGGATTGGTTGTAATGAACATGACGTTCTAAAAGAAGCAATGCCGCATACTGATTTTGATTGTTTCATGCTCGCAGGTCGCTACACATTATTAAACCAAACCGCAGATGATGGTTTTCTCGATGAATGTGCCAAAAAGAATATTTCAATTATTCTTGCCGGCGTATTTAACTCAGGTATTTTAGCATCAGGTCCTAAGACTGGCTCTTACTATGATTATGCACCAGCATCTGATGAAATCATTGCAAAAGTACAACGGATCTATCAAGTATGTGAAAAACATAATGTCGACCCAATTGCCGCAGCTATCCAATTTCCGTTTAGACATAAAGCAATTACAAGTGTGATGCTTAACGCCATGAAAGAGCATCATTTAGAGTCAAATTTAAAAGGTATTACTGCCACTATTCCTCACGAATTTTGGAACGAAATTGATACCTTAACTCACTTGTAATAAGGAAATTATCCATGAAAATAATTGATGCTCACCAACATTATTGGCACTACAACCAAAGTGAGTATGATTGGATTGATGATTCCATGAAAGTTTTGCAACAAGATTTTCTTCCAAGTCATTATAAAGAAGAAATGAAAGACAATAATATTCATGGCAGTGTTGTTGTTCAAGCTAGACAATCGGATCAGGAAACAAAATGGTTATTAGATTTAGCAGATCATAATGAACATATTTTAGGTATTGTTGGCTGGATTGATTTAAAATCAAAGAATCTCGAGCATCAATTAAAAGAATATAAAACGTCTACTAAATTAAAAGGTTTTCGTCATGTTATACATGATGAACTAGACATAGACTTTATGCTCGACCTGCAATTTATTAATGGTTTACGTTTATTAAATGAATATAATTACACTTATGACCTATTAATAAAAAGTGAACACTTAGAAAACACAATAAGATTAATAGAACAATTACCTAAGATGAAATTGGTTATTGATCATATTGCCAAACCAAATATAAAGAAAAAAGAATGGGATACATGGGCTATTCATCTAAAGAAAATTGCAAATGATTACCCACATGTCTACTGTAAAATATCAGGCTTTGTTACCGAAGCCGACTGGTATAACTGGAAAGAAGAAGAACTCATAGAATATATAAAGTATGTGATTGATATATTTGGCCCAAGTCGTGTTATGTTTGGCACAGATTGGCCTGTATGCCAAGTTGCATCAAAAGTAAATAAAATCATAGGGTTATGTGAAAAAGCTATTTATGAAAACAATCATAACATCCAATGCAAATTATTTAATGAAAATGCGTCATTATTCTATAGTTTATAATTAACAAAAATAAAGGTTATTTAATTAACCTTTATTTTTAAACTTTAAAAATAAAAAACCGAATAAATACAGAATATAAAGACCATGATAGCAATTAAAAAACCATAAATTAATTAAGTGACTTTTTTAGGTAATATTTCATCAACCCTACTTAATGATGATTTTTTACAATAATGGAATGAGGCATACTTAAATGCATGTAAATATAAAAGAGTCGAATGTTAATAACATTTCAACCACTAAGAAATATACTCTCGCGTTTGCCACCCTTTGTGTTATGTTTTTTGCTTGGGGTATCCCTAATGCACTTCAGAATGTAATTCTTCCTCAGTTTCAGATCGGTTTCCAATTAAGCAATCTTCAAACGGGATTTATTGATAGTGCTTTTTATTTTGGCTATTTTTTCGTTCCGATCATTGCAGGTATTGTCAGTAATAAATTTGGTTTTAAAGTGTCAATTCTTATTGGTGTCGTGTGCATGGCGACAGGCACTTTTCTGTGCTCGACATCTGCATCAATATTTAGTTTTGGCTATTTCTTAGTTGGCCTGTTTGTCATCGCTGGCGGTTGTGGATTTTTAGAATCATCAGCAAACCCGCTTGCAACAATGCTAGGATCTAAAGATGAAGCTGCTTTTAGAATAAACTTTGCACAAATCTTTAATGTAGCAGCAAGCTTTTTAACGGCAATTATTGGCTCTCACTATATATTAAAAGGCGTTACATACAAAAGTGATACTCAATTAGCTGCAATGTCTCAAGAACAAATAGAAGCTTACCATCACAGTTTAGTACAAACAGCGACAGCACCTTATTTCGTTATTGCAATAGGGCTATGTCTTATCGTTGCTTTAGTCATTTTCACACCATTTCCTAAAGCAAGTGATGTAGGTAGTGCAGGTGAATCTTCTGACGGCTATTTCAAAACATTTAAGCGTGTCATGAAAAAGCCTCATTTCAAGTGGGCGCTCATTGCGATGTTTTTAATGAACGGCTGTCAAAATGGTATTTATGCCTTCGCAATTCGATACAGTGCAATGAAACTAGAACTAACACCAGATAAAGCGTCAAGCTATTTAATCTACGTACTTGTTGGTGCTCTTGTTGGACGTATTCTTGGTACACAGCTAATTAAACGCTTTTCTCCTCATTTAGTATTAGGGTATTTAGCCATCTTATCTTGCATTGCCGCATTATCAGCATCATTTGCACCTGGATATATTGGAGTGTACTCGTTAGTAGCCGCAGCAATGTTCATGGCTATTATGTACCCAACTATTTTCTCTCTAGGTATTGCAGATTTAGGAAGAGACACAAAAATCGCTTCTTCTTTTATGGTAATGATGATTGTAGGCTCTGTCGCTATGGTGCCACTTATGGGGTTCATTGCTGACAATGTTTCTGACTTCTCGATGGCTGAATTAGCCCCAGCCTTTGGCTACTGTGTGATCTGCTTCTTTGCCTTTAAAAAAGCGATGGTGCGATAAATGAAAATTTTTACCAAAGTACTTAAGATTAATAAACACTTTAATGCCAGTGAATATATAAAAGCACACCAGCCCGAAAATATGTGGCCAGAAACCGTGGCAGCCTTAGCTGAAATTGAAGTGTTAGATATGGAGTTATATTTACATGACGACACTATCATTATGACAATGATAACTAGCGACGACTTTAATCATGATATCGCAATGGCGAAGTTAGCAACACTTCCTCGCCAAGCCGAGTGGGAGGCTTACGTAGCAAAGTTTCAAGGTGCCGATAAAAATCAATCAGCTAAAGATAAGTGGCAGCCATTAGACAGAATTTATCATTTTAAAACATGCCAAGAGTTTCTAAACTAACATCAAAGCCCTAGTTTTCTGGGGCTTTTCTTTTTTTCAAAAAATGACGTTATTAACCACATTCGACAAATATAAAAAATACGCCTAGTTAGTGCTTTTTTTATTGGTTACTATGGAGAAATAGAACAACAAGATAGCCAGCAACACCATAGTGCTGTCACTTCTGTACTTTATTAGGGAGAACAATAATGTGGTACGTCATTTTTTCTCAAGATGTTGAAAATAGCTTAGAGCGACGTATGAGCGTTCGTGAAAAACACCTTGCACGTTTACAAGATTTACAAGAACAAGGTCGATTGTTAGTTGCAGGGCCTATGCCTGCTATTGATAGTGAGAACCCAGGTGATGCCGGATTTACAGGCTCTACTGTTATTGCAGAATTTGCTTCTTTAGAACAAGCACAACAATGGGCTGACGCTGACCCTTATATTGATGCAGGCGTATACGCTAATGTGATTGTGAAGCCATTCAAAAAAGTGCTTCCATAATTTATTTAAGGGCTAGATTGTGAAATTAACTATAAGCAAAGCGCTAATCACCGCATCATTAGGTTTATTACTGCTTAGTGGCTGTGCTTCTCATGAAAAGCAACAAATTGCAGAAACATTAGCAAAAAGCCGCGCGGCAGCAATTGATAGTAAAGCACCTTATCCAAAAATTGATGCCTATCAAATAACCCAAGCCTACGCGTCAGGAAATACCGTTAAAATTAATGTTCTTTATGGTGGAAAAAGTCGTGTTTCGCCATCCAATGCTGCCAAAACGGCTGCAAGAAACTACTGTAATAACAAAGAAATACAACCTTTATTTGATAGCGGCGTAAATTACCTAATTACGATAAAAGATATCAGTGGTCGTACAATGGCGCAGCAAGCAGTATCTAAAGACTCTTGTGAAGAACTGAATTAATATTCATTTCCATAGCGATAAAAAGCCCGTACCAATAATCATTTGGCACGGGCTTTTCAATATTAATAGGTATATTTAAATTTGCTCGTCTATCGTTACTTCTGAAGCCGCAATGGCCTCGTTTATTTGTATTTCAAATGCTTTCAAACGCTTATAAATCGACATCAATTCAACAATAGTCTTCCAAGAATGCACCAAATATTGGAATGATTCTTCTACTTTACTAAAAGCATTAGAAATTTGTGTAAAGAGCCCGAAAGTCAGTGCACCGGAAACAATAGCAGGTCCCATCGCAATGAGAGGTATAATCATTGTATATTGAAGATAAGAAAACTTAGCAATATCAAAATACAGATAATGCTTGAACAATGTGAAGTAATTTTTCCTAACGTTTGAATACAGTTCTTTAAGTGTTTCAGGCTGCGCTCGCTCCAGATGATCCTCACCATGTACAAGCTCTTTACGATACGCGGCTTCAACTTTTTGATTATTAAACTCAAGCCCCGGAAGTTTAACTCCTACAATAGCGAGAAGCCCTGTTCCAAAAACAGAAATAATGATGGCTAAATAAACCAGGGAATGCTCAACGGGCCCTATCCAAGGTAGTTCTTTGATATTCTCACTTAACGTCCACAATAGAGGTAAAAAAGCAATAAGCAACATGACTGAACGTAAAAAACTAACCCCTAATGTTTCAAGGATCGCTGCCAACCTCATTGTATCTTCTTGTACACGCTGTGATGCCCCTTCTATATGACGGATCTTATCCCAATGAGAGGTGTAATAATCATTCATTGCTGTTCGCCATCTGAACACGAAGTGCTTAGTAAAAAACTCTAAGAAAGCGGCAATAATGATATACAAAGACACTATGTTGAAAAATTCTAAGGTTCCCGCAAGTATTTCTTCAAACTTCACTGAGTTTGGCGTTGTCATTGCCTTTTGAAGTAAATTGTAAAAAGATCCATACCATTCATTGACTTCAACTGTAATTTGTACACTATACCAAGTACCATAAAGTATTAATGCGCTTCCCAAAATCGACCATAAAAACCAGCGTCGTTCGAGAAAAAAAGACTTAAACATAATGACTCATCCTTAATCGATGTTTTGTTATGTGGCTACCCTAGACGAACTAACAATCCTACGTTTTTATTTTTATATGCTGTCTTTTCAGTATTTGTCAGCAGCTGAAAAATTGCAACATTACCTTAATTATGAACAAGTTAGTAAGGTTGAATATATGGCTATGTGGCACTTTATCCATTTTTATCACTAGCAACGTAGCAATTAGATATAAAAAATCCCTTATATTTAAAACATAAGGGATAAGATAATGGTTATCGCTATTTTCTATTTTTCAATTAGTTGCGTTGGAATACCAATGCCTTTAAACCACCTTCTGGCTCAATATCTTTAAACTCGGGTGGATTATCAAGACGTTTTTCAAACACGAGCTCTGGTGCTTCTGCTGCCATACCTTCAATTAAGAAAGTTGAAGTAATACTAGGATCATTCACACACGCTAACACTGTACCGTTTTCGGTTAACAATTCAGGTAAGCGACGTAAGATCTTTTGATAATCTTTCGTGAGCGCAAAGCTACCTTTTTGAAATGATGGTGGATCAATAATAATGAGATCGTATGGGCCATATTTGCGTACCTTACCCCATGATTTAAATAATTCATGGCCTAAGAAACTAACTTTCTTTAAATCATGTTTATTTAAATGGTGATTATCACGACCACGGCTTAATGCCGCTTTTGCCATATCAAGGTTCACAACATGCTCTGCGCCACCAGCAATTGCAGCAACCGAGAAACCACAGGTATAAGCGAATAAATTTAACACGCGTTTACCCGCTGCTTGCTCACGAACCCAATCACGACCAAAGCGCATATCAAGAAATAAGCCGTTATTTTGCTTACGTCCAAGATCCAGCTTGTACACTAAGCCACTTTCAATCACATCTTGATATTCAGACGTATCACCCCACATCACGTCCATCGGAGATCCTTCGCGATCACGATGTTGAAGCAATAGCGATGTCGCACCACTGTTTTGCCATTCTGCTGTTTTAGTCAGTTTATTCAGCAAAGTGGTAAGTTCAGCTAAGAACTCAGGAGATGGCTCTTTAAACAAGGAAACAAGTACTTGACCTTGTAGCCAATCAACCGTTATTTGCTCTAACCCTTGCCAGCAACGTCCACGGCCATGAAAGAGTCGGCGAACTTCATTTGGCGGTGAAGACAAGGCTGTGAGTAGATGAGCTTCTAAAGTGGGTAATGCACTTATTTCCATAATTTCAAACTATATAGTGAATTAAGGGCGCTATTTTAACCACTGGCCACAAGAATACCAGTTTCCATGTCTTATATTACTCAAGCCGCTAATAATAGAGCCGTTGGCAACACTGAAGTAGTGATTTTTTTAGGTAAACAATGCGGTATAAATGCAGGATAATTACGGTAAATTAAATGCGATGATAATTGAAAAATACCATCGTTAGTCTGTTTTAATTCAGGGAGGTAAGGGAAATAAAACGTAGCATACTTTAATTGAAAAAACTGCTGAGCCCGATACCGACAATGTCGAAGTTGGCGTTGATTACGACGTTGTTTTCTATGAGCTCGTGAGCGGACAATACGCATGTTTTTTCTCTTGCTAGGTGATCCTAGACAGCCATTATACGTTAAGCTTATTGATAGTTATAGCACCAAGAATATGTGCTGATGCTAGTTGCTGAGGATTTCTACAGTTCTAAATAAACTGCAGAAAAACACAGCATCCATACAAAGATTTATACACTCGCCTTTTTATAAGCTAATGTTGGCCACTCTAATTGCCATGGCTGATTCCAATCGCTTAACGCCTGTTGTGTCTCAGCGACTTGCCACAATTTACCGTCTGTTGGTGGACAAATAAAACGCTGTGTTTCGCCCTTATAAGGAAAAGACAGTGCATAAGCATGTAAATAACCACGATCTGACGTTTCAGTGCCATAAATATCATCGCCAGTAATACCAGAACCCACACTACGTAATGCAACACGGATCTGATGCGTTTTTCCTGTATGCGGCTTACAGAGAAATAAACGTCGTCCTTCACCTGCAGCTGTTGAGAAAAACTGAGTAATGGCTGGATTTTCCTTCGTACTTTCTAATTTCCAGCTACTGCGACGTGAGCGAGTCATATCACCAATCACCACACCTTGTTTTTTCTTTGGCTTTTTGGTGCCTATTGCTACATAAAACTTTTCGACCACCCGCTCAGCAAAATTTGAAGATAGGATCGATGCCGCTTCTTTATTACGTCCAAGCAGCAGTAAACCTGATGTCATTTTGTCTAGACGATGGATCAAATACAGCTTTTCATCGCCGGTGTGTTCAGCAACAGCTGCGAGTAACGGCTGATCATTGTCATCTTTATGAACACTGATACCTGGATGCTTATTAATAACTAAAAAATCAGGGTGTTGGTAAATAAGAGTAAACATAGGGCAGCCTTACAACAAAAGAGCGAGCGAGTATACCAGCACAATATCAAAGGAAAAGTCAGGGGGTGAAATTAACACCGGAGAAAAATGGTATATCTCTATCTAATAAATGCTTCTCTTCATAATTTTCAATAATTAATATTTGGTCCAATTTATATATTTAATTAAACAGTTAAAAACTGATATCTCACCCAATTTTTGTTAATAAACACCCTAAATACTAGGTTTTTTTCACTTTTCAATGCACTATATATCTATAACGTATTATTAAAGCAATGAAGTCATTTGATGGAACAATTTTATCAAGTCTTAACGTGGATTGGCGTTTTCGCCTATTGGTTACTCATCGCATCGGTTACTGTTCGCGTCGTATTTAAACGTCGTGTAGTTGGAGTATCACTAGCGTGGATGATGATCATTTACATCGTACCTATCGGTGGGGTAATTGCATATTTATTATTTGGTGAATTAAATCTTGGTAAAAAGCGAGCTGAGCGTGCACGTGAAATGTTTTTGCCTTTTGCTAATTGGTTTAAACAACTCAATGATTGTCCAGGACATCAACCTCAGGAAATGAGCCTTGTTGCTAAGCCGATCAGTGATTTATGTGAAAATCGCTTAGGTATACCTGGGCTTATTGGTAATGATCTTTCCTTGCAATCATCGCCACAAGAAATTTTACGTTCATTGGTTAAGGACATAAATAATGCACAACACTCAATCCACCTTGAATTTTATATCTGGAATCCTGGTGGGCTTGCTGATGAAGTGGGCGTTGCTTTAATTCAAGCGGCTAAACGTGGTGTTAGAATCCGCTTGTTACTTGATTCTGCGGGCAGTATGCGCTTCTTTCGTTCACATTGGCCTAAGTTAATGCGTGGTGCTGGCATCGAATTAGTTGAGGCCCTAGCAGTATCACCGTTTAGGATGTTCTTCCGTCGTCTTGATTTACGTCTACACCGTAAAATTGTCGTGGTAGATGATCATATTGCTTATACTGGCTCTATGAACTTAGTCGATCCTGCATTCTTTAAAGTCGATGCGGGCGTGGGTCAATGGGTCGATGTCATGGTGCGAATTTCAGGCCCTACCGTCTCGGTTTTAAATTGTATTCAAGCATGGGACTGGGAGGTAGAAACAGGGAAACGCTTTTTACCCCCACTGCCTTCCTGTACCTTTGATACTGCGCACAAAGACACAGTACAAGTCATACCATCAGGGCCAGGTATGCCCGATGATATTATTCACCAAGCGTTGCTACTAAGTATTTACCAAGCACAAAAATCTGTCGTTATCACAACCCCTTACTTCGTGCCGAGTGAACATTTACTGCATGCCATGAAAGGAGCAGCTGATCGTGGTATTGCAGTACATATTGTTATTCCGCGTAAAAATGATTCGATAATGGTGGAATGGGCAAGCCGATCATTCTTTAGTGATTTACTTGAATCTGGAGTACATATCCATCGTTTCCACGGCGGGTTGTTACACACAAAATCAGTAGTTATTGATGATAGCCATTGCTTAATTGGCACTGTAAATCTTGATATGCGAAGCTTATGGCTTAATTTTGAAGTGACAATGGCGGTCGATAATATCGTTTTCACCCAAGAGCTCAGCCAATTACAACAACGTTATATTGCTGATTCCGACGAAATCGATCGTGAACAATGGAGTAAACGTTCCATGAAGAATAAATTTATCGAGCGCTTTTTCTATATGTTTAGCCCACTGCTTTAACGCAATTAAGCTTGTATAAAAGTTAACCATTAAAAAAGGCAATCATCTGATTGCCTTTTTACTATCTCATTACTTTAGCTTACATTGCTGCCATAAAGATCTGAGATATTTCTTCATGGGTTGCCTGTTTAGGGTTAGTAAAACCACAAGCATCTTTCAATGCATTATCAGCCAATAATGCGATATCTTCTTCTTTCACACCCAGTTCTTTTAAACCGAGTGGAATGCCAACATCTTTAGATAGCGCCACAATCGCTTCAAGTGCCGCATTAGCCCCCTGCTCTGCAGTCATACCTTCGACATCAACACCCATAGCCTTAGCAACATCACGTAAACGCTCAGATGATACTTGTGCGTTATAACGCTGAACATGCGGTAGTAATATCGCATTACATACACCATGAGGAAGATTGTAGTAACCGCCTAACTGGTGCGCCATCGCATGTACATAACCGAGTGATGCATTGTTAAATGCCATACCAGCCATGAACTGCGCATACGCCATTTGCTCACGAGCATTAAGGTTTTGACCTTCTTTCACTGCGGTACGTAGGTTTTGTTGAATTAACTCAATCGCTTTAATCGCCACAGCATCAGTAATTGGTGTCGCGGCTGTTGAAACATACGCTTCGATAGCGTGAGTTAATGCATCCATCCCTGTTGCAGCGGTTAGTGATGCAGGTTTCGCTAACATAAGTTGAGGATCATTGACTGACATTAACGGCGTGGTGTTCTTGTCGACAATCGCCATCTTAATATGACGCTCTTCATCAGTAATGATACAGAAACGGGTCATCTCCGATGCAGTACCCGCTGTGGTGTTAATCGCAACCACAGGTAACTGTGCTTTTGCAGAACGATCAACACCTTCGTAGTCACCGATTTGACCACCGTTGGCAGCCAATAGCGCAATACCTTTCGCGCAGTCATGAGGCGAACCACCGCCCAATGAAATTACAAAATCACATTGGTTTTCTTTTAGTAACGCTAAACCTTCATCAACGTTTTTAATGGTTGGGTTTGGTTGGGTGCCGTCGTAAACCACAGAGTCAATATCACGCTCAGTGAGCAATACAGCCACTTGAGTAACCACACCAATTTGGTTCAATACTTTATCGGTAACAATGAGTGCTTTTTTAAAGCCGTGAGATTTAATCGCATCAGCCGCTTGAGTTAAACAGCCTGCGCCCATAAAGTTAACAGTAGGAATATAGAATGCACTGCTCATAATATTTACCTTAATTTAAATAATATTAATTACCAAAACACTCTGTTAAAAAATGCTTTCGTAAATAACACAAGAATAATCAAATATCTTTTTACTATTGTTTTACCTACTTAATGATTTATTTATTTGATCTAAAACAAACAAGATCACGTCATAATAAAGATAAATTTTTAAATTGATAAAGGTCTCATTATTTGATTTTTATTATCTATTAGATGAAATTTATATTTTCAATAAAGAAACAAAATAAAAAATAAATGGCAAGACTTTATAATTAATGTGACATATCCCGATGAAAAGTCGAATCAATCATGATATAGCCTTAAAAAGATTAACTTAGTAACAAAAAGAACAATTAAGCCACCTAGTTACAACAAGAAATACCAAAAAGAAATACCAAAAAGAAATACCATTATTTTTTCATTATGTGCATCGCACTTTTATACTCTTACATTTGCCTGTCATTACTCTTAATTGCACTATTTTTCCTATTGATCATTTTAATTAACTGACAAAAGGAATTATTTAATGAACGTTTCTTCGTTACGTCATCCTAAAGAACATCTTTATAAAATGTTATGCATTATTATTGGTGGATTAATTTGGGTTGGATTATTACTAGGCACATTTTTTAGTATTCTTATTTTTCTTATTCCAGTCGCATTCTTTATTTGGCTATCAAGTAAATTCTTTCAAGCTAGTATTTTTGGTAATGCCGTTCACGTTAATAAAAACCAATATGCAAACTTAAATAATATGGCTGACGAAATAGCCACTGCGCTAGATATGAAAGAAAAGCCTGAAATGTTTATTGTAAATTCTCATGGTTTAACCAATGCATTAGCGGTGAAATTTCTATCTCGTAAATACACGCTACTGTTTAGCGATTTAGTTGATTTATTATGGGAAGAGAAAAAACAAGATCAACTGCGTTTTGTCATTGCTCATGAACTTGCTCACCATGCTGCAGGTCACGTAAATTTCTGGATTAACTTATTAATGAAACCAGCAATGTTTATCCCTTTCTTAGGTTCAGCTTATAGTCGTGCGTGTGAATTGACCTGTGATCGCATTGCTGCTGAAATAATTAATAATAAATCCGCCAGCATTAATGCCCTCATCACGCTGGCATCTGGAAGCCGCGAACTGGTGACTGCGACCAATAACGACAGTTTTGTACAACAAGAGCTGGGTGTGCCTGCCGTGTTTGGCTTTTTACAAGAAATTACATCAAGCCATCCACGTATGACAAAACGTGTTATCGCGATTAATAACTATCAGCTTGGTGATCAGAAATCGACTCTAATCGCTCGTGAAGCCTAACAAAATCGTTGCCATAGCTAAAAGCCGTTTTAAATTGCGGCTTTATTCATTTTATCACTTCGGTATAGCCTGCGATAAATTATCCACTAACCAATCAGCAAACTGTTTTTCTTCACCGACTAAATGTGCTTTATCACTCATCAGAATATAATCACACCCCGACGGCACAAAACCAAATGGCGCGACCAACACACCTCGTTTGATATCATCCATAACAAAAGGATATGACCCCATTGCAGCTCCTAATCCATCAATAGCCGCTTGAATACAAAAATAAAAATGACCAAATGTCTGCTGGGAGTGGTGAGTAAAATCAGTTGCTGTATCGCTCCTTTGCTGCCAGTTTTGCCATGCGCTAGCTCGAGTTGCACTATGAATCGTCGTGATACTGCCTAGATCGTGCTTCACTTTTTCCCAATAATCGGGCGAGAAAACGGGCCCCACCCATTCTTCAACTAATGACGTTTTGTAGTAATCACGATGACACTCAAAATCATCACGACGTATCGCAAGCGATAAGCCATTTATCCCTAATTGCACAGCACCACCAGCTGTCGATAAACGCACATCAATACCTGACGATTCATAAAAGCCACTTAATCGAGGCATTAACCAACGCATGGTTAATGTTGGCTCACATGACACCTCTAACGTATGAAGCCTTGACTGTCGCAACGCATTGACAGTGTTTTCCAATACGTTAAATACTTGACGGGTAGACACTTTTAACTTTTCACCTTCCTGCGTTAAAAAGACGTTACGCCCTTTTTTATAAAAAAGCGCAACGCCTAAATACGTTTCTAGCGTCTTGATCTGTTTGCTCACTGCACCATGCGTAATGTTCAATTGCTGTGCCGCTTCACTAAAACTAGAACACGACGCTGCTACATCGAATACATGAAAAGCTTTAAGATGTCTCATCTGTGAATTTTTCTCACATGTTATTTCACTTCTTTTCGATTAAAACATAGCCATCGCACGCATACAATATCGCCATAAAAAACTTGCTGGAGAGACAAATGGAACTGATCAGCTTAGCGATCTTGGGATTATTGATTGTAATAAGTCTCGGTGCTGACTTCGTATTAGTGTTAAAAAACAGCCTCAATCACGGACGTTCCGCGGGGATCTGGACTGCAATCGGTATTAGCCTTGCGATCACCATACACATTTCTTACTCATTATTGGGGATCAGTTACCTTATCTCACAAAATGAAATGCTATTTAATGCCATTCGCTATGCAGGTGCTGCCTATCTAATTTATTTAGGGATAAAAGGAGTCTTTTTTTCTGACAACAAAACCGATCTACAAGGTGCAACTAAGCCGAGTAAAAGTAGCCAACACTTTCTAGCACAAGGCTTTCTTTGTAACGCGTTAAATCCTAAAACCATGCTGTTTTTCTTAAGCGTGTTTAGCCAAGTAGTATCGACAGACGCAAGCGATAACCACATTGCCTTGTTATATGGTGGTTACATGATTGCGATGCACTGTTTATGGTTTAGCCTTGTTGCGATCCTATTTACATCAAAAGCACTGCAAACACGTTTATTGAATATGAAGAAACGACTAAACCAACTCTGTGGCGTAGGACTGGTTACCTTCGGTACTGTACTGGCATTAAAATCTTAACGCTTCAAACTCAACGTCGCTGATCATCATTCAGCGACTTTCTCTTTATCGCTTCCAATATTTCGACAAAATCTAACTGACTTAGTGAAAAGTTCTAACTAAACATTCCTTACGAAAATAAATATCGCACAAATAAGTAAAATCTAATTTTTATTCTAATTTTTCGTTGACAGCTTTACCTCATGTCACTAATATCCGCGTCGAAGCAAACGATTACATTTCGTAACTATCTGTTTTTACGTTTTTTTTCTTTTCTTTGAGTCAGCTGATCTCGGTCAGTTGTCTTTCTTTTTTCTATATAAAGAGAGAGACAACATTTTAGAGATCAACATGACAACGATGACTTCTGCAGCACCTACCAGTACTCAAGACACTTCTTGGCAAAACAAAGCAATTTTAAGTGTAGCTTTCCTAATGGCTACGACCTCTGTTGGTCCGGGATTTTTAACCCAAACTGCTGTTTTTACTAACATCTATAAAATCGACATGGCATTTCCTGTTTTTGCATCCATGTTTATCACCTTCGGTATTGTGATGAACTTGTGGCGCATTGTGGGTGTATCTGGCTTACGTATCCAAGACATTGCGAATCGTGTTACCCCGGGGATGGGCTATGTTGTTGGTATTCTACTTGCGCTTGGTGCAGTGGCGTTTAACTTCGGTAACGTCAGTGGTGCAGCATTAGGTATCAATGTTCTGACAGGTGTCGATACGACATGGGGCGCATTGTTCACAGGTGTTGTCGGTTGTTTACTGTTTGTCGTTCATAATGCCTCAAAACGCATGGATCAAATGGCGCGCTACCTTGGCTTGTTTATGATTGTGCTGATTGCTTATGTGGCAATGACTAGCCTTCCACCTATGGGTGAAACACTAAAAGCGGCAGTGATACCAACAGATATGAGTAACCTATTACTGCCAACGTTAACCATTGTTGGTGGTGCTGTCGGTGGTTACTACACAGGGGCGCAGCGCTTAGTTGATGTTGGCTTGCAAGGTAAAGAAAACGTAAGCGTAATTGAAAAAGCAGCATGGGCTGGCATTTCCATCGCTGTTGTTATTCGTATTCTGCTGTTCTTAGCAGTATTTGGCGTGATTGCAACAGGTGCGGTATTAGAGACCTCAAACCCAGCCGCCGATGCGTTCCGTCAAGGTGCAGGTGACATAGGTTATTTTATCTTTGGTTTGGTGTTATTTGTTGCTTCAATTACCTCGGTGGTTGGTAACTCTTACATGGCAATCTCGCTAATTAAAACCCTATTCCCTATGGTTGCGCGCAATGAAAAAGCATGGTGTGTGGGTTTTATTATCATCACCAGCCTTGGCACCGTGACCATGAACATGCCTATTCTACTGCTGATGTTAGCCGGTCTTATTAACAGTATTATTCTGCCAGTGGTATTAGCCATGGTACTTGCCGCTACTCGCCGCAAAGACATCGTCGGTGATTACAAGCATCCAATGTATCTAACCGTTACAGGTGTATTGATTGTGGTGGTAATGGCTGCGGCTAGCCTTTCAAATATCAGCAACTTTATGACGAAGTTTATGGGATAAGCCCAATACTGGGTTCAACCCAATAAAGGTCTAGTGATGGCGCTAGACCTTTCTGCTTTTTATGACTCATGATTTGTAATAGACATCTGATTTTTAACTTTATTGTCAGATAGATAAACTAAATCAATTTAGAATAACCAATATATCATTCATTTTTAATCTTTAATCATGTTTAAAAAATATATCATCCCTTCGTTACTATTAAGTTTTTCTAATATGGCCCTTGCCGACGCTCAGCAAATCTCTCTACATAATGGCAGCTATGATATTCCAGCTATCTTCTCGGTACCTGATAAGAAAATAGATGAACAGATACCTGCAGTGATCATGCTCCATGGAACAGGGACACAAAAAGATGAAGTGGGTAATTTATATAAATCTCTCAGTGAAAAATTAGAAGCATTAGGTATTGCATCTATTCGTCTCGATTTTGCAGGCAGTGGTGACAGTAAAACATCTGACTTAGCATACTCTTTATCTTCTGCTGTTCTCGATGGACAGACCGCTTTTAACTACCTTCAAGCTAACCCAAAAATAGATAAGCATCGTATTGGGGTTATCGGCTTTAGCCAAGGCGCATTAATCTCACAATTATTGGTCATCGAAGAGCCCAACATTAAATCACTTGCTGTCTGGTCTCCTGCTGTTGGTAATGGCATTGCACCAATGAAAGCCTTTTTTGAACAATACTATGACGAGGCAAAACAGAACGGCTACGCATTAATTAAATATGATTGGCGTTCACCATTTAAAGTAAACCTAACATGGTTTGAACAATTAAAAGCCCAGCAATCACTCACATTGATGAAGCAATTTACAGGTTCCCTATTAGCGATTTCAGGTACTAACGATACCGTTTTACCGTGGGAAAATGCGAATACACTGATCACCGCATCAGGCAGTAAAGACGCTACAGCTGTCGTCATAAAAGATGGTGATCATATCTTTAATGTCTTTGATCCACAGGCACATCAAAGTAAAGAGCTACTAGAAATAACAGCTAATTGGCTAAATTCGCGTTTATAAGTCATCATTTACGCTAAACGCAAAAAAGCCGCTGAGGGTTAACTTAGCGGCTTTCTTTAATATTGTTGGGTGACACAAAACCAACGCCATAGGACTCTATAAGCAAACTCAAATATGAGCAGAAATTATTTAGAAACTCGCTCTATTTTTACAAGTAAATATTAGAAAAAGTAACGATAAATTCGACTATAAACATTTACTAGCCAAAATGATTAAAACTACAGAATCACTTCTTTTCTATGAAAAATGCTCTACAAGTAAACGTCCTGTTTATTTTATTTCTAGCTGTTTACTCAGCTTTCGCCAAAGTTACTTCTTGATCTAGTTTGCTGAAATCCCAGTATGTGAAATTTTCTCTCAGTGAAAAACCACCTAAATTCTCTTCCCAAGTAAAGTCTGTGTCACTGTTATTCCATTTTACCGAATACAGTAACCCGTCCCCCTTCTCATTACATTTTAATTTTTTCGGTGTGCCATCTGAAAATTTAGCGGATGTTTCAATTTCCTTATTCGCATTACATGACGTAACAAACAATGCAAACGCACTGAGACTATAATCTTTGTTCTTATAAACATGAATTACGTATCCCTTATTCATATTGACCTTTCTAAGAATACTCTTACCGTCTACCTCACGAATCTGAATACGTTCATATAAGTCATGCCATACCCAGTCTTTATCGGTAGCATAACTTAACTCAACCTCATCTTTCTTTCGCTGCTCATTCTCATTGTAAAAGTAGTAACTCACGCCACTTAATATTGAGATTAAAATAATTACAAGAGTTACTTTTAATAGCGTTCTTATGAACTTCACAATGTATCCTTTATCAAATTACAAATCAGTATTCTTACGCTATAGGCAAAAAAACACTCATAAATTACGCGATAATATTCTATTTAACTCATAGTTATCATTAGGTTGATTGCTATTTTTTGTTTCAAAGTGTTTTTTAAAGATGTAGAAAACAAGAAATGTACTAAATTCTCCTTAGAGAATTTGCCCTGCTTTAACAATACAAATGACCCAACTTAAAAAGGCTGCTGAGTCAAACTCAGCAGCCTTCTTTAATATGATGGAGAAGTTATAGGTATTAGAGGATTTGAATCCTTCTAATATGGGTATAAGTCTAGAAAAATATATTCATTCTTTCAGATGCAAAAAAGCCGCTGAGGATTAACCAGCGGCTTTTTCTAAATATGGCGGAGAGATAGGGATTTGAACCCTAGATACGCTATAAACGTATGCCGGTTTTCAAGACCGGTGCTTTCAACCACTCAGCCATCTCTCCTAAAATTGTAATCTCTTATTAAATAAGAGATGGCGGTGAGGGAGGGATTCGAACCCTCGATACGTTGCCGTATACACACTTTCCAGGCGTGCTCCTTCAGCCACTCGGACACCTCACCACATTGTTGCTGAACCGCTATGCGTTTCAACGGCGGCTAATGTAATCACTTATGCGATATCGGTCAAGGTATTTTCCCATTCTCTTATTCATTCGCCGACTTCTATATCAATTAGGTCTATTCTCATACCAATCTATTGTTTTTCATCAATTTCAATTACTGTAACATAACGCTGATATACCTTGCTGTTTATGCATCCGTAGTACTCAATTACAGGTTTTTTATGCGATATTTCTCATTTTTTTATCTCTTCTTATTCTTTCTCATTTCCACCCCACTATCTGCTGAAGAGAACGCATCAAACGAACATTTTATTGCCAACAAGATCAGTCAGCTTGAAGCTCAACAAAAAACGCCTGAAATAATCAAACAGCTTTCTGCTTATCAAACAGCGGAAAACCAGCTTGAGAAAACTAAAAACTTTAATCAAGCAACACGTAGTTATGAAAAGCTAATGAACTCCTATCCAGAAGATAAGGCAAGAGTTCAAGATCAAATAGCGAATTTTAGCGCGACCGAATTTCCAGCATCTAACGACTGGGATCACGATCAGCTAACATTAGAAATTGCAGAGCAAGATACCAAGCTGGTCCAACTAGAGATAGCACGCCAATCATACCGCAATATTTTAATTGAAATTGAGCATGGTATTGACGATTTCTCATACCAAACCAATAAGTTAAGAACACAAAAACAAAGTATCACTAAAGAGCTAACTCAAGCGCAACGGGGCAATAACACAGAAGCTATCATGCTGCTTCAAATTGCCGAGCAATATACAACTAGTCATTTATTTATGCTGGAAGCTGAACAGCTAAGTGCAGGTAATCGTCGTGCGTTAGCAAAATTAAATCTGCAATATGAAAACTTACAAATTGAAGCACATCAGGCATATCGTAATAACTTACAAAATACACTTAATCGTGTTTTACGCTCTAACGTTTCTGAAAATGATGAGCAAAATGAAGAGCTACAAGCTGATATTCAAAACCAGCCAGAAGTGATTAAACAGCAGTTAACATTAAACAAGCATTTGTCTTCTGAGCTAGCAGCGCTGACGTCTAATATTGAACAAACACAGCAGTCTATTAGTACAACCAATGAGCAAATTACTGAAACCACACAAACAGCAGATGCATTAAGAGTCATGGCTGATTGGCTTAAAATAAGCCCAATTATTAGTGAGAACCTTCGTAACCGATTACAAAGTTTACCGTCAAATCCACCGATTGATAAACTTAATCGTGATGTCGCCCGTAATCAAATTCGCCTTTATGATTATCAACAACAGTCTGATTTACTTAAAAATAACAAAGAAAAGATCAGTACCAGTAATCTATCACCGCAACAAATTGATCGTTTACACGCGCTGATACAAGATAATCTCAAACTATATAGTGATATTAATAAAGCGTCTGAAACGTTAATTTACCAACAAGCCAAGCTTAAAGTTATTTTCGATCGCCTAAATAGCATGCTGATCAAGATTAAAAATGAATCAGCAAAATTACTTTTTTGGGCACCCAATACTAACCCACTCAGCTTTGATGTCATCAAGCAAATGGGTGAAAAAATCAAATGGTTCTTTTCTCCAACACAATGGATAGGTCTTGTTAAAGTCCCGCACTTTATTAGCCCTTACTCATTGTTTGCTAGTATATTTGTCATTGCTTCACTGCTTGCATTTCTATATTTTGCCAAAAAGCATTGGGTACTTTATTTAGAAAAAACCAGCAAACGAATTAACCGTGTCACTGAAGATAAATTCCGTTATAGCTACACCAATGTTGCGATAGCCTTCCTTCTGGCATGGCCAATCCCTCTGATCATATTTGTTGTTGGTTATACTTTAAGCCTTGCTTGGCAGTTACCCTTTATTTTCCATTTAGGCCAAGCCCTATCGCTACCTTATGCACTGGTTGTGTTCTTTTTCATTCGAGAGTTATGCCGCAAAGATGGACTTTTCATCAGTCACTTTGGTTGGTCTGAAGAAATTACGAATAAAGCATTAGATAATTATCGACGCTTAATGATGGTGTTTATTCCAGCACTTATCTTGCAGCAATTCACTATGCTAACAAGTGAACTCGATACAACGGCTACCCTTGGACGATTAGCTTTTATTATTTCTAATATCGCTATCAGTTTTTTCCATTGGCGATTGTGGAAACTCAAGATGCCAATGACCTATGGTGATTTGCCTGAAGGAAAAGCCCATATTGGACACCATATCTTTTGGTGGGTACTCATCATTACCCCACAGGTACTCAACTATGCGGCACTCAATGGATACTTAGCCACATCACAAACCATCATGCTACGTATTCAGCAAGGTGCCGTGATTGGTGTTGTCGTCTTACTGGTGTACTTCTTAATAAAAAGATTGATGTTAATACAAAAACGTCGATTAGCATTTGAACGCGCAAAAGCAAAACGCCAAGAAATCATTGCTCAGCGTCAAGCAGAAATGTTGGAAGAGAAAGACGAACACCACGTTAGTAACGATCTCAGCATTGACATTGAAGAGCCGAAAGTAGACTTAGATAAAATCAGTGCTCAATCATTACGTTTATTACGCTCGCTATTATCACTGATTTATCTGTTTATTTTAAGTTGGTTGTTTTCCGATTTTTATCAAGCAACGTCACTATTAGAAGGTGTTACGTTATGGGATGTAACCAATACCATCAACGGTATTGAAGAGCTACATACCATTACATTACAAAGTGTTTTACTGGCGGTATTTGCTTTTGGTTTAACGGTTATTTTGGCACGCGATTTACCCGGTGCTATGGAACTGCTTATTCTGCAGCATCTTGATTTAAGCCCAGGTACGGGTTATGCGATAACTTCTGTTACTCGCTATTTAGCTATTTTCATCGGGATTATTGTTGGCTCGGCATTAATTGGTTTTGACTGGAGCAAGATGCAATGGCTAGTCGCAGCCCTTGGTGTTGGTATTGGTTTTGGTATGCAGGAAATATTTGCCAACTTTATTTCTGGCTTAATTATCTTGTTTGAAAAACCAATTCGTATTGGTGATACGGTAACGATCCGTGAGCTCACGGGTGTAGTCGCGAAAATAAAAACCCGCGCAACGACGATTGTAGACTGGGATAGAAAAGAAGTGATCGTGCCTAATAAAGCGTTTGTTACTGAGCAATTTATTAACTGGTCGTTGTCCGATGCAATTACTCGAGTCAATCTTTCAATCAATGTGAAATTTAAAGCCGATCCTGAGCTAGTAACACAATTATTATTTGAGGCGGCAGAGGAATGTGAACTGGTACTCGATAATCCAGCACCTGAAGTATTCTTCTTAGGTTTAACCGCTAATTGCCAACAATTTGAATTGCGTGCTTATGCCGCAGAAACGGGGCATCGCTTAAGCTTAACCCATGATCTCCACTGCCGAATTAAGAACAAATTCATTAAAAATCATATTGATATAGCATCGCCGCAGTTAGAAGTAACAATGAAAGGCCAGCAATTTCATCCCGCCAGTGGCAAATAACATTTAATCATATCTTCACGTACTGCTATTAAACCGATAGCAGTACGTATATTAAGAACCACTCTCGTTTCACTTCCCTTTTAGAACCCTCTTAATATATCTGTTAAAACAGAACAACATAATAACAATCACATTACCTTTTAGCGAAAAATCATGAACTAAGATCACAAAAAACAGTTACTGATAAAACTATTATGTTAATTTAATGTTTTTAAAAAGTTTTTAACTCTAATATGGATATTTGTATCAATAGCTTTATGATACAAAATTTCATCGAAATACCGATTTTACAAGAAGAATAAAAAGACAGGGGTCAAGGATGAAGCCAATGATGTATGTTGTTATTGAAGGTATTATCTGGAAAATTACAGAGTCAGGCGAATGGGTTCAAATTCCAGCTTCAGAAATTATCGATCAGTCGATTCCTTTCATCAAAGAAAGAGCCTACATCAATGACATTTTAAAAACACAAACCCACCAAGATGATGCCCCTGTTATCGAGAGCTCTTCGCATCGTACCCAGTTTTTTCTTGATACCAATATTGGCCAAGAGCCATTATCAAGCAACAGCGCTTCTTTTATTTCTCAGATAAAAGCCACATTAGCTGAAACCTTACCCAAAGCGGGATTTAGTACTCGTTCAATAGCATCCATTCAAAAAACAGAAAATGAATCTGTTGCAGATGCTATCCCATCTCTTAAAGCTTCTGCGACGTTATCAGCCTCCATTATTGATGGTAACGATGGTTATAAAAGCCGATTTGAAACACCTTCTGCGGTACTACTGGGCGACGCTATTGATATTGAAGATGGCAGAATAGTTATCGTTACTGTGACAGATATTAACGGCAAAGTATTCACTGCCAGTGCAGTCGTACAAAATCAAAAATGGATAGTTAATCATCAAGACTTGAGCTCTCTTGCTGAAGGTGAGCTTTCTATTTATGCCTCTGTTACTGACTTCTACGGCAATGTTGTTGATGCCAAAGACACAACAATCAAAGATACCTTTGCTGAAATAAACGCAAAAATTGACGGTAAAGGTGATAATTACTTAAACCTATCTGAAATTACAAATAGTGATTTATTAGGTGAGATAAATTTTGTTGAAAGTGATCAACCAATATCAATCACCATCACCGACAGCCAAGGTAAAACGCTACGTTTTGAAACCGTCAATGATGCTGCTGCTTGGCAAATAAATAATGCTGATCTTTCTTCTCTTGCTGAAGGTGAACTCACTGTTCTGGCTGAAACTGTCGATATAGCGGGTAATCCAGCTTCCGCCACCAGCACTATTATTAAAGATACCTTAGCCACTATTACGGCTGATTTTGACGGCAACGGTGATCGCTTCCTCAATCAAGCCGAAGTCTCAACGACTGAGCTGTTTGGTAGTATCGCTAATATTGAAGATGGACAAACCGTTACTATTACCGTCACTGACAGCCAAGGCTTAGAGAAAACCTTTGAAAGCACTGTTAGCACAGGGAAATGGACAGTTAGTAAGGCCGACTTAACCGATTTAGCAGACGGTGAACTAACCGTTCTCGCTGAAACTACCGATATTGCGGGTAACCCAGCCTCTGCTACCAACACTATTATCAAAGATACTGCGGCAAATATTACGACCAGCGTTGATGGTAAAGGCGATGCGTACCTCAACGCCGTTGAAACACCCATAACCGATTTATTTGGCGCTGTTGAAAATATAGAAGACGGACAAACAGTGACTATTGCTATCGCAGATAGCAGCGGTGCCGAGAAAATTTACACCGCCACTGTTAATAATGGTAAATGGACAGTAAATGACGCAGATCTAACATCGCTTGCTGAAGGTCAACTCACCGTTACGACCACAGCCACCGATATTGCAGGTAATACAACATCGGCCACTAACACCATTATCAAAGATACCCTTGCTGAAATTACAGCGAACTTTGAAGCTAATGGCGATAGCTTTTTAAATAAAGCCGAAATCGACGCTAAAACCACCCTGTTTGGTGACGTTGATTTTGTTGAAGACAATCAACCAGTCACAGTCAAAGTAACAGATAGCAATAGTAAAACTATCACCCTGACCACTACAGTCATAAGCGGTGCATGGCAAATTGATGATGTTGATTTATCTGCACTTGCAGAGGGCGAGTTAACCGTTACTGCTGAAGTTATTGATGTTGCAGGCAACCCAGCGTCGACTACCAACACCATTATCAAAGATACCCTTTCTACCATTACGGCTAACTTTGATGGTAAGGGGGATGAGTATCTTAATCGTGATGAAATCTCTGTGACCGATCTTTTTGGCTCGGTATCCAATGTTGAAGATGGTCAAACCGTTGCAATTAAAGTCACCGATAGTAACGGCCTAGAAAAGTCGTTCGAAACCACTGTGATTGATGGCAAATGGACAATAGAAGATGCCGACTTAACCGATTTCGCTGAAGGTGAACTGACAGTCAATGCTGAAACAGTTGATCTTGCTGGTAACACATCGTCTGCTTCCAACACTATTACCAAAGACACATTCACTGGTATTAGCGCCGATTTTGATGGTAAAGGCGATGAGTACCTCAACCGCGTTGAAATTCCAGTTACCAATTTATTGGGTAAGATCGAAAATGTCGAAGATGGACAGTTCATTACCATTACCATCACCGATAGTAACGGATTAGAAAAAATCTATACCACCACCGTCATTAATGGTAATTGGACAGTTGATAATGCTGACTTAACAGGACTTAGCGAAGGTGAGCTCACTGTCATCGCTGCTACTGTTGATCTTGCAGGTAACCAAGTATCAGCCACAGACACCATCATCAAAGATACCTTAGCGACTATTACGGCGGATTTTGAAGGCAACGGTGATCGCTTCCTTAATCAAGCCGAAATCTCAACGACTGAGCTGTTTGGCACTATCGCCAATATTGAAGATGGACAAACCGTGACTATTACCGTCACTGACAGCCAAGGCTTAGAGAAAACCTTTGCAAGCACTATCAGCGCAGGTAAATGGACAGTTAACAATGCCGACTTAACCAATTTAACAGACGGTGAAATAACCGTTCTCGCTGAAACTACTGATATTGCGGGCAACCCAGCCTCTGCTACCAACACTATCATCAAAGATACTGCGGCAAATATTACGACCAGCGTTGATGGTAAAGGCGATACGTATCTCAACGCCGTTGAAACCCCCATAACCAATTTATTTGGCGCTGTTGAAAATATAGAAGACGGACAAACCGTTTCTATTACCATCACAGATAGCAATGGTACTGAAAAAATTTATACCACGACGGTAAATAACGGAAAGTGGACAGTAAATGACGCCGATCTCACGACACTCGCTGAAGGTCAACTCACCGTTACGACCACAGCGACCGATATTGCAGGTAATACAACCTCGGCCACTGATACCATTACCAAAGATACCCTTGCTGAAATCACGTCGAACTTTGAAGCTAATGGCGATAGCTTTTTAAATAAAGCTGAAATCGATGCTAAAACCACTCTGTTTGGTGACGTTGATTTTGTTGAAGATAATCAACCAGTCACAGTAAAAGTAACGGATAACAATAGTAAAACTCTCACCCTGTCCACTTCGGTTATCAATGGTGCATGGCAAATTGATGATGTTGATTTATCAGCTTTTTCTGAAGGCGAGTTAACCGTTACCACAGAAGTGATTGATATCGCAGGTAATACTAAAGAAACAAGCAATACCATCATCAAAGATACGTCAGTACTTACTATTGATATTGATACAAGCAGTTACCAGCAAGGAGGCTTAAATGTCTCGGCATTAAAAAATGGTCAAGTACCTTACTTGCAAGGTTCAACAACAGGTACCCAAGCTGGCGATAAGATAACCGTTACCTTTAGTGACGGAGTAGATACTGTATCTCTGACAACATCAGTAGATAACTCAGGCAATTGGCGTATAGATAACATTGAATTATATCAATTAGATCCACAGCAAACTTGGCAGATGATCGCCACAGTTACAGACGCTGCAGGTAATACTGCCAGTGACGATATGCCCACATTCGCTAACTCTAGCGATATGACTTTCTCTGAAAAAGCGCTTGAAACGGAATCTTCAATTGAATCAAGCTCAACGATTAATATTGAATTCGCCGAATTTACTTTCGGCGCAGCGCAGAGTGCTTTAGAACAGTTAACTTCTAATGGTAAAGACGTTACCGTTACTATTTCTGCTGACGGCTTAACGCTAACCGTACAAACAGCCACCACAACCGTACTCACTGCGGTTATTGACCCTAGCACTCAAACAGTAAAAACAACATTAAGTGCTGCCATTGATCACTCCCCCGGCAACCCTAATACTGAAACAGTGATCTTCATTGACGGTATTCAAACGGATAATGATGGTACGAGTGAAACTGTCATCATGCCAATCGAGATCAATATTCAAGATGCCGCACCTGAGATTGTCGATGATACGAGTGACGTTATTGAAGGCAACGTTGTTACAGGTAATGTGCTAACCAATGATGTGGATGTCGATGCTTCTCTTTTCGTTAAAAGTATCACTATTAATGGAGAGACAAAGGCACTGAATAACACATCGGTTTCCTTTGATCTTCCTGAAGGAAAGTTCACCATCAATAGTGATGGCGAATGGACATTTACCGCCAATCGCAATCTTAATCATAGCCAAGGTGATATCAACCTTTTCATTGATTACGTCGCTTCAGATAAAGATCAATACGAGAACAATGCAAGCCTTACAATTTCAGTTAAAGATGGTCTTGCCAATGTCATACTCGATGATAATGCAAAGACGGTTGAAAGTGTGATTTCAGCTGGAAGCGCTACCTACAAGGGTGAGTTTACTGTACAAGCTGGAGCAGATAATCCTGATCCAAGTAGCCTAACATTTAATTCCCAGACAATAACGGCACTTGAAGCACTAAATTTGTATTCTGGTATCTCAACATCATCGCTTAGTTACACCGTCAGCATGGATGGTAAAACAATCACCGCCAAAGCGGGTGGCGATACTATTTTTACCTTGAGTTTATCGGCAACCGCCTCAGGCGATAACGCGACGGGTACTGTCACCTTGGTACAACACTTCCCTCTCAATCAACAAGGTTTAGCTGATGCTATCACCCTACCTCTGTTTATTGATGCCGTTGACAGTGATGGTACTGCTACTCCAACAGGGAAATTTGATTGGGTTATCGAAGATGGCGCGAATCCAGTATTAGCCGCATCTGGGCAATTAGAGTTTAAAGAAACGGATCTATCTAATCCGTCAAATCAACCTAATCAACCTAATCAACCATTGCAACAAACAGGCACGATCACCGTCACCATTGGTAGTGATGGTTTAAATGGCACCACAGAGCAAAGTCCGCTGTATTTTGATTTAAGCCAACTACCAACCGGTTTAACCAGTGGTGGAAAAGCGATTTCTTATGTGATCTCTAATGATAATCAAACTATTGAAGCAAGAACAAGCTCAGGTAAAGTCTTTGAAATAAGCTTATCTTCTCGCCCAGATGCAGAAGCAAACTCAACCGTTGACTATGTTTTTACCCTGCATCAGGCACTGGATCAAACCAGCGTAAACGATGAATTAACTATTTCTATTCCGGTCTTTATTAAAGACAACGACGGAGATATTAACCAAACGGCTATCGATGTTGTCATTGTTGATGGTATTGCCCCTGTTATTAATAAAACGTCAATAGAAATATCAGAAACGCCGATGAGTGCTTCTTCACCAGCAGGTAGTTCAAACCAAGCAGACGCGACAATCACAGTAACCGCAGGACAAGATCCTATCGTCGATTTAAATCTTGTTTTATCGGGTACGGTAAAAAGTAGTGATGGCAATAACATCACCTACCAAGGACAAGCATTAACTTGGCAATTTGATGGCAGTAACACCTATAACGCATCATTACCTGATGGCACAGTGATCTTTTCTGTTCATTTATCAGATATTGGTGCAGTTCCATCGGGTAGTGCAGCAAATGCAACAATCACAGTGACGCTTAATGAGTCTATCGACCATACCAATGGCAACGATACCGAACTTAATTTATTACTGCCCGTTGAAGCGAAAGACAGTGATGGCAGCTCGAGCACATCAAACGTAACGGTGAGTATTTTAGATGGCTTAGTGCCGAGCATTACCGTCAACAGTAACCTTAACGTGCACGAAAATGACTTACTGGATGATAATTTAGCCGTTGATGCATCAACCACGTCAGCACCAACACTCAGCTTTAACCAAAGCAGTGATGAGCTTGCTTCAGTGCAGCTAGATACTGCGCAGTTTAATAGTCAAAACTATACCAGTGGTGGTGAAAACATCACACTTAGCGCAGCAGATGCGAACGGTTGGTATAACGCAACAGCAAACGGTAATGATATTTTCCGTATTAAAGTCAATCTAGATGGTACCGTGCAATTTGAGCTTTTCGAAGCGATTGACCGTCCGTCATCATCAAGTCAAGGTGTGCTTAATTTAGAGTTTGGCGCCATTGCCACAGACGTAGATGGTGATGTGTCAGCCACCACTCCTTTTGAAGTGACAGTTACTGACGATATCCCTGTTGCAGGTCCTGATGAACAACTTGCTGTTTTTGAAGGTGTTGATAAGACACTACGCCTATTATCTAGAGGCGTTACTGGTGCTGATGGTGGTGAGGTCGTCAGTATCAAGTATCGTGGCAAAGAGTATCCAGCAGACGGTAATCCAATTGATTTAATAAATACTCAAACGGACCCACACACTAAATATGGCACTATCGCTGTTAATGCAGATGGCACTGTCATCATTAAGACGATTGCCACTAAGGAAAGTAGTGGCGAGATTAGTGATGAGTTCAGCTACACCGTTAAAGACAGCGATGGTGACACTGCGGTAAGAACCAAGAAACTATCATTTGCAGATGATCCTGGTCGTATTGAGGTGAATGCAGAGCAGACACTTGAAGACAGTATGAGTAACCCACTCACGATTCAAGTATTCCTTGGTGATATTGACCAGAATGAATCACTTAGCACTATCACAATCAGTGAAAGCTCATTAGCGGGTGGACAGCTGTATTTAGATGGCAATTTGCTAACGGCAACAAATGGCGTAATTACCCTTAGCGACTTTATTAGTGAAGGTGATTTTTATAAGCCAAATGGCGCCCTCACTTACCAGCCAGCATCAAATACTGCGGTTAATCAACAAGATACAGTTGTGCTTAAAATAACAGCGACGATATCAACCAATAACCAAGATAAAACACTGACCAAAGATCTCACTATCAAGGTGCTACCTGATGCTGATGCCGCGATTTGGGACGAGGCTAAAGATTACGAGTACACCGCAGTCGAAGATGATAGTAATGGCATTCAACTCAATGTTGCGGCGGATCTACAAGACACCGATGGTTCAGAAACCCTTAAATACCGAATTTCAGGGATCCCAGACGGCATTACACTCAAACTAGGTAACACCATCATTAGCGACGGCAAAATCATTAACGCTGATCAAATTAATGATGTGAAGATATTTTCTGATAAACACTCAGCAGGCACATTTACCTTCACCATTACTGCGCTCAGCACAGAAAAAGGCAATCAGTTCCTTGATAAAAGTACCGATCGAACAGAAGAATCGCAACGTCTTGTCACAGTAAATATTATTCCTGAAGCGGATGCGCCAAAACTCTCGGTTAAAAACCTTAAAGGCCATGAAGATCAGCCTATTGATCTCAGTAAGGCCATTATTGGTAAATTAACTGATAACGATGGTTCTGAAAGCCTAAGTTACCGAATTAAAGTGCAAGATGGTTGGTCAATTCAAGGTGGCGATGCGGTAGAAGAGCCTGCCGGATCTGGCATCTATATTGTGAGTGCAGAATATATTGAAAATGGTCAAGCACAGCTTCATCCAAAAGCTGATATCAGTTCACACACTGAAAAACTCACTATTGAAGTAACGGCTATATCTACTGAAGCCGCTATTAACGGACTCACCTCTGCTACCAGTACAGAGGGTGCGACAAAGACTATTTCCATTAACTTAAAAGGCACCATTGACCGCCCAGACATTACAGACGGCGGTAATGGGCATTGGCAATACATTGCTAGTAGCACAGATAACACCACTGGCTTTAAGGGCACGCTCAAAGGCATTAATGGTTTTGATGAAGATAAGCCATTACCGCTCGATTTTTTAATTACCACCAGTGATAACGATAAATCAGAAGAGATAACGATATTAATCACCAACTTGCCTGACGGTGTGAAGTTTATCGATTTTCATGGCAAGCCTTTAAACCTTGAAATTGTCGGTAAGGATGCTTCAACTGGGCTGATCTATCGGATCACATCCGATCAATTAACATCGACGTATTTATCCACCCCTGAAGACATGAGTGGCAACTTAACATTTGATGTTATTGTAATTTCTACCGAGCCCGACGGTGCGAGTGGTGAATTTAACTACAAGGTGGATATTGAAGTATTACCCCTTGTTGATGAGAAAAATAAAAACAATGAGACAGATGGTTTGCAATCCACTGGTTTTGAAGATCAACCTATCTCATTTTTAGTTGAGCCGACCATCAGAAAAGATAGCGACAACAGTGAAACGCTGACAGGTTATAAAATCACCGATTTACCAGATGGGTTAACCCTGTTTATTGATGGTGTAGAAGTTGTTATTCCTGCTAATGGGCTCGATCTTGCTAACTATAAAGGCAACCAATCATGGGCTGAATTTATTAACAGTGGTCGCGTGACCATTCTTGCAGATGAAGATCTCAGTGGCATTTTTGATATATCCATCAGCTATGAAGTCACTGACACGTCAACTTCTGGACAAACCGCGAGTGAAAACATCAATGCAACTATCCAAGTTGATGTTGCTGGGGTCGTTGAAACCGATACACGCTTAGAATCTACAGAAGATCTGCTAAGTAGTAACGATGGTAGCCCTATTGATTTAACCAATGCGGTTCACTTTATCGATGAAGATCTTGATGGCTCAGAATATCTAGATTACATCGTGATCGAAGTACCTGTTGGAATTAATCTCATCATCGATCACCCTAACGGTGCCCATATTGACGGTAGTGGTAATTGGATTATTCCAGCTACAGGTCTCACCAGCGATAGTATTAAAGAAGCAATGCAAGATCTGTTAGCTGGAGCAACCGTAAGCGCTAGCTTTAATACAGAGGTGATTGATCTTGTGGTTAAAGCTCGTGTGGTTGACGGCAACGATTCTCGCTTTTTAGAAGCACCCGTTCAGATCCAGATCACAGGTAAAACAGGAGGTGGAGGTTCATGTCCTCCGACCGAAGCGCCAGATAAAATTCAAGGTGATATGATTATTGCTAAAGAAGGCGAAGATATTAATTCATCAGGTCTACTAAATGGCGATATTGATAATAACCCAGAAATCGCCCTCTCCTTTTTTATTGACGTTAATGACTTACCTGACAATGTTGAAATTATAAGTAACAAAAATACTCCCGACTTTAGCGGTATCATTACCGAATATAACGATGCGGGTGAAATTATTGGTTACACCATCACAGAAAATGGTCTTTCCAATATGACATTCATTGGATTAGATGAAGCTTGGGCTGGATCTTTAGATATTCCGATCACGATCACTCAAACCTCTACCTGTAATGGTACAAAATCCACCACCACACAACATATCAAAATTGACGTTGTTCCGGTTGTTGATAACATCATTACAACAACAGATACCACCAGTATTATAGAAGATACCGCAACCGCAATTAACTTAACGGTGCTGTTAGGCGATAGTGTAAGTAACGGACAAACCATCACGGGTGAAGGTACTTCTGCGACTGGTAAAGAAACCATCAACTGGATGACAATCACCTTAGCACCTGGTGGTGAATTGATTGGCGATCCTGCGATAGTAGCCCAGAACCCCGATGGTAGTTGGCAAGTACTGGATCCAAGTCGTTTAGACGAATTGCTTTTAAAGCCGCCTCATAACTACAGCGGCGATTTAACCATTACTGTTGATACCAACATCACCGATAAATCCGATTCATCATCGCAAACGGATACTCAGACCAAAACCTCTTCTGTGATTATTAACGTTGAGCCTGTGACTGATATCGCCACCATGCCGAATACCATCACCGAGCAAGGTGATGAAGATGGCTACATTCATATCGTTGGATTAGGCGCAATCTTATACGATGATGACGGCTCTGAAACCATTTCACTGAATCTATCCGGCGTTCCTAATGGTGCCGTGATGTTCTATTCACCAGACGGTGGCACGACCTTTATCCAATTGCCTAATACTGGAAAATCATGGAGCTTTGATATTGCGCAAGCCGATAGTATCTATATTCGTCCACCCACAGATTTCAGTGGTGATATCACATTGAAGTTGGATGCGATCACGAATGAAATTGGTACAACGGAAATAATAACATCGACCTCTGAAGTTATTATTGGCGTCAATCCTATTGGTGATGATATTCAATTTATTGGTGTACCAGAGAGCCTATCGGGCGATGAAGGTGAAAGCTTCACGATTCCAGTCGATATTGAAAGTACCGAAACTAATAGTAATGAAACATTATTTTTAGAAGTGATCTTTAGTGCAGTTGAGCAAACTCAGTTAGCAGGCCTAGATAAAATTCAAATCGGTGATCAAGAGATAAGTATCATTAAAAGTGGTGATATATGGCTTGCGACTGCAATAGTAAATAGCACTACCTTAGACCAATTAACCCTATTTAGCGGTGATGCTTTTGGCGACATTACTATCACACTCAAAGCCAGCAGTATTGATACCGATACTATTTTAGGCTCAGAAATTACGCATTATGGTCAAACTGTTGAGAAGAATATCAGTTTAACTCTTGCACCTATGCCTGATGCGCCAGAGCTTAATCTTCAGTACAACAGCGTTATAGCTAAAACCGAAACGACGATTGCGCTAAATCTTGAGCTATCAATGTTTAATCCTGCGCCTAATGAGCAAGGGAGTATTATTATCACAGGTTACCCTAGTGATTTCGCATTCTCAGCAGGCCAAGCGAAAGGAAATGGTTGGGAAGTCGCATTTGACGAAATTGCCGATCTGACGATGACTGCTAATAGTGAGCAAGATTTCTCTCTTTCTATTGAGCCAATTTCAACTCTGGATGGACAAACGGCTGCAGGTGTCACGCAAACCATCGACGTTAGTATCACGGATAAAAATGATAATTCGCTTATCGGCACTGCAAATGATGATGTGATCATTGGTACTGCCAATAACGATAACATGACGGGCGGTAGCGGTAATGATCGCTTTGTATTCAAAGCCGAAGATCAAGGAACTAGCTCTAGTCCGGCACAAGATACCATTGTAGATTTCGATGTCACAGCCAATAGTGACAACATTGATTTACGCGCTATTTTAAATAACGTTACAGATGGAATATCTGCTGATAACTTTATTGATATCACGGAGAATAACGGTTCAGTAACATTACATATTAAAGAAAATGGCGAAGATATTAGCCAAGAGATCACGTTAGAAAACGTAGACAAAGATGCACTTTATAGTAACGATGCAAGTACAACAACAGATGCTGAACTATTACAAAAAATGATAGATGATAATAATTTACTCGCTGGATAATTACTCTATTTAGGCGTCTAACTCTATCAATTTAAGACTTTGATACTAGCTCATCTTGCGTACTACTATTCACCCAATAGTAGTACGCAACTTTTGCAATATATCTTTTAGCTCCTATAGATATAAATATCTAAACCCCACTGATTATTAATAAATTTTATTGGTCACAACGCACCCATCTCTATTAACAAATATGTAACCAGCATCACAAAAAATAATGTCTGCACCGTAGGTTTTGTAAAAATAATGTTTTTCAATCCTTTTGCTCTCTAATATTGATTAACGTGGCGAGATTGTGCATTGGATGAAACAAACACTCGACACACTTTTCCACAATAAATAATAAAACGCAGGGGCCAAGGATGAAGCCAGTAATGTATGTAGTTGTTGAAAACGTTATCTGGAAAATAACAACGGAAGGTGAATGGGTACAAGTTCCGCCATCGGAGATCATTGATAATTCAGTACCTTTCATTGCAGAGCAAGCACAAGTTAACGACATCATAAAAACTCAAAATAATGAAGACGATGTTGTTAACTTGACGCAATCTGATACGGCACCTCGTCACACACAAAACGCCTCAGAATCTAATATCAGTTCAAGTGATGGTATTTCTTTTATTACCCGTATTAAACCTACGCTTGCTGAAACCTTGCCTGAAGCGGGATTTACTACCCGTCCAACAACTTCCCAAGAGAGAAACGAACGAGATGAAATTGGCGATACCATTTTGTCACTTCGTAACTCTGCCGCTTTAACAGTCACAATTGTTGACGGTGGTGATGGTTATGAGAACCGCTTTGAAGTGCCGACGGTCGATCTCTTTGGTGACGCTATTGATGTTGAAAATGGCCGTATTGTGGTTGTGACTATCACGGATATTAATGGCAAAGTGTTCACAACAAATGCGGTCGTTAAAGATCAAAAATGGTTTATTAACGATCAAGACTTAAGTGAACTCGCTGAAGGTCCACTTGATGTTTATGCTTCTGTCACTGATTACTATGGCAATTTTGTTGACGCCACAGATAACACCATCAAAGACACCTTAGCTGAAGTTACCGCTGAATTTGATGGCAAGGGTGATAATTATCTCAACCAATTTGAAATCGTTGTTAGTGATTTATTAGGCGATATCACCTTTGTAGAAAATAACCAACCCGTTACGATTACCGTCACCGATAGCCAAGGTAAAACCATCACCTTTGAAACAACTAACACTGATGGTACTTGGAACATTAACGATACAGATCTATCTTCCCTCGCCGAAGGTGAACTCACAGTAGTTGCAGACACGGTCGATATTGCAGGTAATCCAGCCTCTGCCACCAGCACTATTATCAAAGATACCCTTGCAGATATCACCGCAGCCTTTGATAGCGATAACGATGGCGTTGCTAATGATTATCTCAATAACGTAACAGTAAAAAATACCCACCTTTTTGGTAGTGTTAATCACGTAGAAAATGGTCAAACCGTTACCATTACCGTTTCAGGACAAGGCAGTAATAATTTAACGTTTACCACCACTGTAACCAATAGCAGCTGGAATATTGCTAATGTCGATCTAAGTAATTTTAATGATGGCGAAATCACTATCACCGCAGAAACCATGGATATCGCAGGTAACCCAGCGGTATCGAGCAATACAATCATTAAAGATACCACGCCACCAACTATCGATATTGATACCAGCAATTACGATTTGGGCGGATTGAATATCACCGCACTCAAGCTTGGTTATGTCGAGTTTTTAGAAGGTACAACAACGGGCACTGAGGCGGGTGATAAGATCGAAGTCACTTTCAGTGATGGCACTGAAACCGTTATCTTAACCACCACTGTAGATAGTGCGGGAAATTGGCGTATTGAAGATTTCGATCTTAGCCAACTCAATGTACAAAAAACATGGGAAATGTCAGCAACCGTTACCGATATAGCAGGTAATACTGCGACTGATGATATGCCGACATTAAGACATCCTGATTCTTCAGTTTTTTATGAGACGACATTAGATTATCAAGGTTCAGAAACTGCAACGGCTTCTATCAATATCGAGTTTGCTGAGTTTACTTTTAATGCCAATCAAGCATTACTAGAAAAGTTAACCTCTAACGGTAACCCGATTACGGTTACCATCTCACCGGATGGGCTCACACTCACTGCGGTAAGCAATGGCGTCACCGTTTTAACGGCAACGATTCAAACCGTCTCTCAAGACATTAAAATTACGTTATTTGAACCTATTGATACTAAATTTGGTTTCAATAGCACTCAATCAGCGATCTTGATTGATGGTGTCCAAACCGATAGCGATGGCACAACAGAAACGGTTGTTGCGCCCGCGTTAATTTATATCCGAGATTCAGAACCTACGATTCTTGATGACTATAGCAATGTGATTGAAGGCAATATTACCTCTGGCAATGTGCTCAACAATGATAGTGATCTTGATTCCCCCCTCTCTGTTGTTCGTGTCACGATTAACGGTGAAACCAAAGATCTAACAGGTTCTTCTGTAACGTTTGATCTTCCTGAAGGTCAACTGACCATGAAAGAAAATGGTCATTGGATTTTTACCGCCAATCGTAATCTCGACCATAGTGCGGGTGATATTGACCTCGTAGTTAACTATATCGCTGGCGATAAAGATAATGACAACGGAAGTGCGGATCTCACCATCACAATTAAAGATGGCGAAGCAAATACCATCATCAATAACAATGATAGTAACGTTGAAGGACTGATTTCTAATCCTACAGATACCTTTACGGGTGACTTTACCATTAAAGCAGGATCAGATAACCCCGATCCTAATAGCATCACTTTTAACGCCCAAACTATTGCTACTTTAAGTGCTTTAAATCTAACGTCAGGTACTTCCGTTAAATACCTTGAATACACATTAAGTAATGATGGAAAAACCATTACAGCAACTTCTGGCGGAGAAACCATCTTCACCTTAACTCTAACTGGTGTCGCTAATGGTGATGACGTAACAGGTACTGTCACTTTTGTTCAATATCGTCCTTTAAATCACACCAATGCCAGTGATGTGATCAAATTACCACTACTGATTGATGCCACCGATTTGGATGGTACAAAAACCCCAACAGGACAATTTGATTGGTATATAGAAGATGGTGCAGATCCTGAATTAATCGTCAACCAAGCACTCGACTTTGATGAAGCTAGCCTTTCTTCAAGCCAACCGATATCCAAAACAGGCACTATCGATGTTGTTGTTGGCAGTGATGGCTTAAATGGCCTTTCACCTCTCAGCCCGTTATATTTTGATCAAACACAGCTACCATCAGGATTAACCAGCGGCGGCGATATCATTACTTACACCATTAACGGCACCGGTCAGATGATTGAAGCTTGGGTCAATGGTGTAAAAGTCTTTGATGTTGCCATTACACAAAAACCTGATGCTGAAGGTAACTCGACGGTTGAGTACACTTTCAACCTGTATAAATCTATCGACCAAACAGATCCAAATGGCATTGAAACCATTACCATTCCAGTCTTTATTCGCGATAACGATGGCGACGTTAACCAAGCCAATATCACTGTAACGATTGCCGATGGTGACACGCCAGTCATTACTAATACCACATTAGAAATTACCGAAAACCCAATTGCTGTAGCACCCGATGCGCCACCAGCAGGCACGACAGAAACAGCAAGCTCAACAATTTCTGTTACCGCAGGGCAAGATCCGATTGTTGATTTACAACTGGCTCTAACAGGCGCAGTTCAAACCAGTGATGGTGATGCGATCACTCATAACGGTGAAGCACTGACGTGGCAGTTTGATGGTAACAATACCTATGATGCGGTTTTAGCTAACGGTACGGTGATCTTTTCCATCAACCTTTCCGACATTGGCACTATTGCTGCAGGTGGCAGTGCAGATGCAACCATTACCATTGTGCTGAATGACTTTATCGATCACCTCAATGGTAAAGATACCAAGCTTGATATCACCCTTCCCGTTCAAGCTACTGATAGTGATGGCAGTGTTGGAACATCCAACGTAACGGTCACAATTTGGGATGGTTTGAAGCCAGAAATCATCGTTAATGGCAGCTTAAATGTCCAAGAAAATGATTTATTAGATGATGGTGTAGACAGTGATGCCTCTGATGTAGCAACACCAACACTGAGCTTTAATACAGGCAGTGATAGTGTGGTATCCGTGACCTTAGACACCGCCTTATTTAATGGTAAAAACTACACCAGCGCAGGCGATAACATCACGCTTGGCGCACCTAATGCTGATGGTTGGTATATCGCAACAGCCGCGGGTAAAGAAATATTCCAAATTAAAGTTAACCTTGATGGTACGGTGGAGTTTGATCTCTTTGCCTCTATTGATCATCCAGATGCCACATCACAAGATACGCTTAACCTTGAGTTTGGTGCCATTCTGACTGACAGCGATGGCGACACCTCGCCTGCCACTATCTTTGATGTGAATGTCTTAGATGATGTTCCAAAAGCCGGTACTGCCAGTACATTGTCTTTAGTTGAAGGACAAAGCCAAACCTTACAACTATTAACCGATGAGATCACTGGGGCTGACGGCGGTGAAATTGTTAGCTTCATTTACAACGGAACAACTTACTCTATTGATGGTAATCCGATTGATTTAATCAATACTACGATCTCGCCGTCGAAAAAGTACGGTACCATGGTCGTTAATGCTGACGGTACGGTTGAAATAACAACTGTCTCAACGTCTGAATTTAGTGGACGGATCCTCGATACACTAAAATATACAGTTAAAGATGGCGATGGTGATACCGCGAATCGAACCGCAACAATGGCATTGGGTGATAACCCAGGTCATATCAACGTTGAACTGATGGAAGTATTGGAAGACACGTTGACAGCCCCGTTAACAATCAAAGTCTTCCCAGGCGATAATGACCAAAATGAAACCCTTACCAGTATCACTATTAGTGAAAGCTCATTGGCAGGTGGACAACTTTATTTGAATGGCACGTTACTCACGGCAGTCGGCGGCGTCATCACGATTACCGATTTTATTAAAAACGGTAATTTCTACTCTCCTAACGGTGAACTCACCTATCAACCAGCCCCTGATGTTGCAATTAATCAGCAACGTATGGTGAACCTTGAAGTCACAGCAACCATTTCAAAAGATTCAGGCATTACATCCTTAGATAAGAAGTTACCTATAAAAGTATATCCAAATGCTGATGCGCCTGTATGGGACGCCCCTGAAACTGAATACACGGGCGTTGAGGATGATAACGGCAGCATTAAACTAGACCTTGCTGCCAATCTTACCGATACCGATGATTCCGAAAAATTAACATATCGAATTTCAGGTATTCCAGATGGCATTACATTAAAACTCAATGGCAATGTCGTTAAAGACGGTGATGTATTAAATCAAAATCAACTGAATAAAATCACTATCGTTTCAGATAAAAACCTTGCAGGTAAATTTGAATTTACCGTAACCGCCATTGCGACAGAAAAAGGTAACCAGTTCATTGATAAAAATGAACATAAAACCGAAGAAATACCACACCAAGTGATCATTAATATCAAGCCTGACGCTGATACACCGACGCTATCGGTGAAGAACATTAAAGGTATTGAAGATCAACCGATTAACTTAAGCCAAGTATTAGTCGGTAAGCTTACCGATACCGATGGTTCTGAAAGTTTAAGCTATCAAATCAAAGTGCAAGATGGTTGGTCTATTCAAGGCGGTGGTGCTATTGAGCAACCAGTAGGATCAGGTCTTTATATTGTCAGCGCTGAAGATATTGAAAACGGTACAGCCCTACTTTATCCAAAAGAAGATATCAGCTCATGGACAGAAACGCTGACCATTGAAGTCACGGCGGTATCGACCGAAACCTCCGTTGATGGACTTGATCCCATTAATATCACTGCGGTTAGTGATACCAAAACCATTACTATTGATTTAAAAGGTGTGATTGATCGCCCTGATGTTGTAGATGGCGGTAATGGTCATTGGGAGTACGTTACAGAAAGCCCAAGCACTGGAAATTCCACGGGCTTTAAAGGCACAATCAAAGGTACATCCGGCTTTAACGAAGATAGTCCATTGCCTTTAGATTTCATGATCACCACCAGTGATGATGATAAATCGGAACAGATCACTATTATGATCACCAACCTTCCTGACGGGGTAATGTTTGTTGATAGTAACGGTGATCCGATCACACTAGAAATCGTAGGTGAAAATGCATCGAATGGCGTGATCTACCAGATCAGCAACGATCAGCTTAAAACCACCTTCTTAAAAACACCGAAAGACTTCAGTGGGCAACTTAATTTTGATGTTAACGTGATTTCAACTGAGCCTGATGGTGACAGCGGCGAATTCAATTACCAAGTAGAAATTGATGTGCTTCCTGTCGTTGATGAAAAAGATGGCGCTATCCTTGAAACAACAACGCTTGAGGATAAATCAGCAAGCTTCTTAAGTGAGCCCATGATTAATCAAGATATCGATCACAGTGAAAGTTTAACCGGTTATAAGATCACTGGATTACCTTCAGGCTTAACACTCTTTATTGATGGTATTGCCGTATCTGTACCTACTGGTGGATTAGATCTTGCTGGCTACAAAACCAGTGGCGAATCGTGGACTGACTTCATTAACAGCGGTCGTGTTACTGTGCTTGCTGATGAAGATTTAAGTGGTTTATTCAATATTTCAATTAGCTATGAAGTCACTGACACCTCACCTACAGGACAAACGGCGACAAAAGACATTAATGCAACCATTCAACTTGATGTGAATGGTATTGTTGAAGGCGATACCCGTTTAGAATCAACATCAGAAGTGCTCACCAGTACCGATGGAAGCCCTATCGATTTAACCAACGCGGTTCACTTTTTTGATGAAGATCTCGATGGCTCAGAGTACCTTGATTACATCATCATCGTCGTACCAAATAGTATTAACTTAATCGTTGAACACCCAAATGGTGCGTCCATTGACGGCAGTGGTAACTGGATTATTCCCGCAACGGGATTAACCAGTGACACAGTAAAAGAATCGATGAAAGATATCTTGGCAGGTGCAACCATTAGCTCTAGCTTTGATACTGACATTATCGATCTACGTGTTGTAGCCCACGTTATTGATGACGAACATTCACGCTATATTGAAGCTCCTCTTCAAGTCCAAATTACAGGTCACAGCGGCGGTGGTTCTTGTCTTCCAATTGACGATCCAGATAGCATTCAAGGTGACGATGCCATTATTGCCAAAGAAGGTGAAGATATTGATTTATCAGGGTTGCTGGATGGCAACATTGACGACAACCCTGAAATAGAAATATCGTTTTTCATTGATATCAAAGATCTACCTCTAGGTGTTGAAATTGAAGGCGATGGTGTTATTCCTGAATACAATGCTGTTGGTGAAATTCTTGGCTATACCATTACACCAAGCGGCTTAGAAAATATGGTCTTTGTTGGACTCGATGAAGATTGGGCTGGCTGTATTAATATTCCGATTGAGATCACTCAAACGTCCACCTGTAACGGTCAATCGTCCAAAACAACGCAGAATATTAAGATTGAAGTTATCCCTGTTGTCGATGATATCATTGTCAATGCAGGACAAACCACGATTCAGGAAGATACCGAATCTGCTATCAACTTAGAATTAATCTTAGGTGATAATATTTTCGCGGGGCAAACCATCAGCGGTGAAGGTGAATCAGCCACAGGTAAAGAAACCATTAACTGGTTGAAAATTACTTTACCTGCCGGGGCAGAACTCAACGGCGATCCCGCCATTTTACAAGACAACGGCGATAACACATGGACAATTAAAGACCCAACCCGTTTAGGTGAATTAACCTTAACACCACCACTTAACTTCAGCGGTGAGTTAATCATTAATGTTGCAGCCAACATTACTGATGAAGCTGATTGCCCAACCCAAACCGATACCCAAACCAAAACGGCATCAGTGGTCATCAATGTTGCACCAGTAACTGATTTTGCTGAAATGCCCGATAAAATCGAAGTTCTCGGTGACGAAGATAGCTACATTAATATCACAGGCATAGACGCAATTTTATTTGATAACGATGGTTCAGAAACACTATCTCTGAATATTTCAGGGCTACCTGAAGGTGCTGTATTGTTCTATTCACCCGATGGCGGAAATACATTCGTCCAGTTACCTAACAGTGGTCAATCATGGAGTATCAGTGCCAGCCAAATGGACGGGGTTTATATACGTCCACCGCTAGATTTTAGTGGCGATATGAAACTCAAACTAGAAGCCATCACCAACGAAATTGGCACCAATGATATTAAAACCTCGACCACTGATTTAGTCGTAGGCGTTAAACCTATTGGCGATGATGTTCAGTTCTTTGATGTCCCAGAAAGTCTTGCTGGAACTGAAGGTGATAGTTTCACTATTCCAGTGAATCTAGAAAGCTATGAAACAAACAGTGATGAAGCATTACGACTCACAGTAACGATCAGTGCGAATGATCCTGCTCAGTTACAAGGGTTAGATAAAATCGTTATTGGCGGACAAGAAGTTACCTTTGGGCAAAAAGGAAATAATTGGTTTGCTACCGTCGTCGTTAATGCCAATACATTGGATGAATTCACACTTTATCCTGGTGATGCTTATGGCGACATGACGATCACATTAGCTGCCAATACTGTTGATACCAATATCGTATTAGGCACTGAGTACACTCATGAAGGTGTTATCGCTACCGAAGAGATCAAATTAACCATTGATGCGCTACCTGATGAGCCTGAATTAACGGCGCAATACAACAGTATTATTGCTGAAACAGATTCAGCGATCGCCTTAAATCTTGATCTCATGATGCAAAATCCAGCACCTAATGAAAAAGGCAGCATTATGATCACAGGCTTCCCAAGTGATTACACTTTCTCTGCTGGAAAAGAAAATAATGGTGGTTGGGAAGTCGAACTTGCTGATATTGCCAGCCTCACCATGACAGGCAACAGCGCACAAGATTTCACTTTATCTATTGAGCCAAGTGCCAGCATCGGCAACCAAACTGCAACGGGCACAGCGCAAACCATCGATTTCAAAGTCGCAGTATCGGGTGATAATACCCTAGTAGGTACAGCCAATGACGATTTGATTATCGGCGGTAAAGGTAACGATATAATGTCAGGTGATAACGGTAATGACAGTTTCGTCTTTAAATCTGATGATCTTGGTTCAATCTCTGCACCAGCACAAGATACTATTTTAGATTTTGATACCACAATTAATACCGACAACATTGACTTAAGCGCTATTTTATCAAATGTCACTGATGGTATTTCAGCCGATAACTATATTGATATTACTGAAAATAACGGTTCCGTCACATTACATGTTAAAGACAATGGTACAGATGTTACACAAGAGATAACTTTAGACAATGTAAGTAAAGATGCGCTTTATGGCGCAGATACGAGCTCTGCAACGGAAGCAGAGGTTCTACAAAAAATGATAGATGATAATAATCTAATTACTGGCTAGGGATGGTATGAGTAGTAAAAATCCGCCGTTAGATAATGACATCTGGCTCGCCTCTATTTTGTGGCTATGCCAGCATTACAGCATTCGCTGTCATCGTCTAAAAGTCACCTCAGGTTTACCCTTAATAGAGGGTAAACTTGACGATTCTCTGTTTGAACGTGCAGCCAACCAAGCTCAGTTGGACGTTGGCTTACACCCGAAAAAAAAGCTAATCACAGCAAGCTTACCAGCCGTAGGGATAACTGATGCTGGCGAGCCAATCATTATTAGTGAGCACGTTGATGGTGTATTTAAAATCGTCCAGTTTAAAACTAATGATGATCATACCCCAACTCCCGTTGTATCTCAGCAATCAAGCGATGAGCTAACACATCTGCTCAGCGGCGATGTCTGGCAAGTTTCGCCGATCCAAGTTGCTGACCCCCGCGTGGATGATATTAAACCTAAGCCGAAAAAACATTGGTTACTTGCAGCGATTTCAGAGGTAAAACCTTGGTATCGTGATCTGCTTATTGCCTCTATTTTTATCAACCTACTCGCTCTTGTCGTGCCGTTGTTTACCATGAACGTCTACGATCGCGTGGTACCCAACCAAGCCTTTAATACCTTATGGGTGTTGGCGGCTGGGGTATCAATTGCGTTGATATTTGATTGGTTATTACGTGAAGCACGAAGCGCTATCACCGATATGGCTGGGCATCATATTGATACCAAACTATCGGCAATTTTAATGCAAAAAGTCTTGGGGATGAAACTTGAACATCGCCCCCAATCAGCCGCTGCATTTGCGCGTCAAATTCAAGATTTTGACAGTGTGCGAGAGTTTTTCACGTCAGTCACTTTAGTTACCTTGGTGGATTTACCTTTCACCTTGTTCTTCCTTGCATTAATTGGTTGGCTTGGCGGACCTATGATGTTTGTTCCTATCGCTGTTATGGCGGTGCTATTGCTCCTAAGCACCGTTATGAAAGGAAAAATTGGTCAAACATTGGATGAATCCGCTCGCTTATCGACCCAGAAACAAACCCAACTATTAGATAGCTTATATAATCTGTCTGATATCAAACAAAACAATGCTGAAGGCATCATCCAACGCCGTTGGGAGCAAACCGTCTCTGCACTCTCTGATTGGCATATAAAATCACGAAAATACACCAATGTTGTTTCTCATTCGGTAATGAGTAGTCAGCAAATCGTAACCATAGGTTTAATTATCATTGGTGTTTATCGTATTTCAGAAGGCTTGCTTAGCATGGGTGGCTTGATTGCTATTGTTATGCTGAGCGGTCGAGCCGCGAGTTCAATCAACCAGTTATCGATGTTAATGCTGCGCTATCAGCAAAGCCGCTCTGCTATTACAGGGCTGGATCAAGTGATGGCATTACCGCAGGAAAGTAATGAGCATCAGGTCATGGATCGCGGTGAGTTTAACGGTAATGTTCAGTTAGATGATGCGAACTTTGCCTATCCTGAGCAGCAATTCAATGCCCTCAGTAATATAAAATTAGCGATCCGCCAAGGTGAGCGTGTTGGTATTATTGGCGCCGCAGGCTCTGGTAAATCGACCCTATTAGCCCTACTTTCTTATCAATATCGTCCAAGTTCAGGACAATTGTATTTTGAAGGTATTGATGCTCAGTTATGGCCACCCGCCGCCCTTCGTAACAACATCGGTTGGGTTGGACAGCAGCCAGCTCTTATTTACGGCACTATTTATGAAAATATTCTATTTGGCTGTGATGAAGTCGATGAAAAGCGCCTAAGTCATGCCATAACCACGTCGGGCTTAAATAGCTTTATGGATCGCCTTGCCAACGGATTAGAAACCCAAGTCGGTGAAAATGGCCGTAATTTATCAGGCGGTCAACGCCAAGCAGTAGCACTGGCTCGCGCACTGTATCGCTCACCTAGCCTATTGTTGATGGATGAGCCAACTAGCGCTTTAGATCAACAAGCAGAAGAACGTTTTCGTCAAGCCCTGCATAAATTACCGCGTGATATCACCATGGTAATTAGCTCTCACCGCCAGTCTATTTTGGCACAATGTGATCGCATTATTGTGCTAGAGCGTGGGCAAATAGTGGCAGATGGTGATGCAAAAACCATTCTTGCTAAACAAAAACCACAACGTCCAGTTAGCCGTGTTCGATCCGTCAGTATTGTTCAAGGAGGCGGTAATGAGCAGTAATTTAAAATGGGCAAATCAAAAACACGCCTATCGTTCTCGTAAAATCGTTTGGCTTTGTTCACTACTAGTTATCTCTATTATCACTTGGGCTGCTTATTCCAAATTGGAAGAAGTGGTCGTGGGTGATGGCAAAGTTGTACCGACCCTCGCCATTCAAAAAATTCAGAGTTTAGAAGGCGGTATTATTGAACAAGTCTTAGTTAAAGCAGGCGAACAGGTAAAGAAAGGTCAGCCTTTAATTATTTTAGATGACACCCGTTTCCGTACCGCTTTCCAAGAATCTGATGAGCATTACCGTACTTTACAAGCGCAAATCAAACGCCTGAAAGCCGAATTAGACACAGTAAAAGTCAATACCAAGGAAAAAGATTGGAAAAAACAAATCACTATTTCCCATCAAGCTATCGCTTTTGATGATTTAAGTAAGCGTGCCCAGCTTAATGCTAAAGCCAATTACAACGAACGTATTGGACAAATTGAGTCACAACTTGAAGAAGCACAGCTTACGATTGAACAGCAAACTGAAGCGTTACGTGATGCGAAAAGTAATACATCCACACTTTATAGCAGTCTTCGTTTAGTCAATAAAGAAGCCAAAATGCTCGAAGGGGCGGTAAAACGAGGCGCTGTTGCGGAAGTAGAATTGATCCAAACACGTCGCGATCAGGTCAAATTACGCGGCGAAATTGCCAGTTCAAAAGTTGCACAACAAAAAACGTCAGCAGCATTACGTGAAGCTATTGTGATGCGCCGCAATCTTGCGTTGGAATTTAGAACCTCAGTCCAAGCACAACTCAATGAATTGACCAATCAATTTGCCCAATTAGAAGATAGTCAAGAAGGGTTAGCCGATCAGTTAAAACGAACTGAAATCACCGCCCCAATGGATGGCACTATTAAAGATATTTTAGTGCGCTCATTAGGCGGTGTTGTAAAACCCGGTGAACCCATCATGGAGTTAGTGCCTAATGACAGTAAGTTAATCGTTGAAGCACGAATTTCGCCGCAAGATATTGCTTTTGTACAAACAGGATTAGAAGCCACCATTAAATTTACAGCCTATGATTTTGTGGTTTACGGTGGACGTAAAGGCACGGTGACATATGTCAGTGCTGATGCCCTACAAACAGAAGACGGTACCGCTTATTACCGCGCCCATATTCAGCTCCATGATGATCCCGAAACACGTTTGCAAGCCATTCCTGGCATGCAAGCTATGGTGGATATCTTAACGGGAGAAAAAACCGTTTTGAGCTACTGGTTAAAGCCGTTATTACGCGCCAAAGCAAGTGCATTAAGAGAGCCATAACATTTAGCTAATTAGTCATGCCGTTTTACACAAAACGGCATACAGAATAAGAGATAAAGGAAAAGGAATGCGTTTATCATCATTAATAGCAGCTGCGCTATTTTCATCAAGTGCTGCGCACGCGCTCTCTTTAGAAGAGTCTGTTGCCTCAGCCATTGATTACAGCCCACAAATTGCGGGGCAATATGCCCGTTTTCAATCAGTACTTCGTGAAGTCGATGGCGCACAGGCTGATTACTTGCCACAAGTAAATCTATACGCTGCTGCGGGTTATGAAGAAACCCGTTACAACAGTGGCAATAAAATCCCAAAAGACGATCGCGGCATGAACCGAACTGAAATTGGTTTCAAAGCCTCGCAGTTAATCTTTGATGGCTTTAAAACCTCAGCCAATACTGATCGTCTGAGCTATGAAGCAGAATCTGAGCGGTTAACCTTGTTATCTGATGCAGAAGATATCTCATTAGATACCACACGTTTATACATGGAAGTACTGAAAGCCAAAACCATTCATGAATTAACCCAACGTAACGTTCGTGAACATGAAGCGATTTACCAAGATATTCTGGATAAAAACTCAAAAGGTTTAAGCAGTAATTCTGACTTGGCCCAAATCGCAGCACGTGTTGCGACGGCGCGCTCATCACTCATTGCCGCCGAAAATAACCTCTACGATCTCGATGCCCAATTTATGCGTTTAGTTGGAAAACCGGCAACGGGTTTAGTCGATCCTGTGGTCGATACTGCCCTGCTGCCTAGCAGCAAAGAAATTGCTATTAAACAAGGTATTAAGCAGCATCCTGAAATTCAAGCCGCCATGGCTGATATTCAAGCGGCACGTGAAGAAATTCGCCGTGAAAAAGGCAATTACTTCCCTGAATTTAAGCTAGAAGTACACGCAAATGCCAACGACAACGTGGGGAACACACTGGGTCCGGATCAAGATGCCCGTGTCATGCTAACCATGAATTACGACATCTATAACGGCGGAAAAACCAATGCTGATACAGAAGCCTCTGCATGGCGTCATGAAGAAGCACGTACTATCCGTTTGCGTGCAGAACGTGAAGTGGTTGAAGGAACAACCCTAGCGTGGAATGCCTACAACATGTTAGAGCAACAGAAGAAATTGTTAAAACAGAACGTTGATGCAGCAAAAGCCGCTGAAATGGGTTATGAAGAACAATTTCGTTTAGGCCGTCGTAGCTTACTTGACGTACTTGATGCAAAAGTAGAAGTGTTCCTTGCCCGCAAGAACTACATTAATACCGAATATGACCACACCTTAGCGGCATATCGCATTCTTAATGCTATGGGTAAATTGACCTATGCGTTACGTGTTGAATACCCAGAACAATGGCAGGCGAAGGAGCAATAATCATGAAAAAATCACTACTTTCTCTCATTTTATTGCCTTTGCTTTTAACTGGCTGTGCAGATATGCCTGATACTCAAGTCACTCGCCATCAGATTGATGATCTTCGCGATCATGATAAAGATGGCGTGATCAATCAACGGGATATGTGTGCCGATACGCCTGCTGGTACGCAAGTTGATATTACTGGCTGTGCACCTTGGGAAGTGAAGCCAAAATACGACATCCAGACAGTTTACTTTAACTTTGATGACGACCATATTCGCTTAGATCAAAATGAAACCTTCACTCAACTTTTTGATTTATTAAAGCAAAAGCCACAGGCAAAGGTCATCCTTGTGGGTGATACTAGCCCTGAAGGTACAAACGAATACAACAAAGCATTAGCGCAACGTCGTACAGGTGTGATTAAAGATGCATTGATTGAAAATGGTATTGCACCTGAGCGCATCTCAGAGCAAGAGTTTACGCAGGTGACCGAATTAACCAAGCACCTAAAGAAACGTGAGCGACGCACCATTGCTGTTATAACCAGCAACCAAATGGAGCCTGTAAAAAAATGGACAATTTACAGCTCTGAGCAATCAGCGCAACATGCATCAACAGCACAGTGAGGGAATACTCGTGAATAAATCAACTTTAACTTACATGTTACCACTGGCGCTGTTTGCTTCTTCTGCTTATGCCGATAGCAGTAAAACCATTGCGGTTGAAAATGAACTCAATACCGTTGTCAACGAGCTAATTTCAACAGCTACGTTGAACAATCATTTACTCACCGAACAAAGCAATGATATTCAAAAAGTCATGATTGAAGATGGGGTAAAAATTGGTATTAGCTCTCGTCGTTGGTTAGATAGCGAAGTCGCCGTTTTTAAAGATAAATACGGTTATAAACCAACCGAGCTGTACTTTACATCCGATGCCATCGCCATTTTGGTTAATGAAGATAATCCAATTAAGTCTATTTCAATCAATGCACTGGCTGATATTTTTGGCTGCCAATCATCATTAAAATCAATTCAATGGCAGACAGTAAGTCCTGTACTTGCCAACAATACTGAACTGGCACAAGTACACGCTTATTCAGTCAATGGTGATTTATCAGCACACCGTAATTTCACCAAGATGATCACCTGCTACGATGGCCAAAAAACGGCAACTAAATCGTTAAACAGCCGTAAAGATTTAATCGATACTATTGAATCAAAAGAAAACGCCATTGGTTACACCGTATATCAAAGCCAAGATAAAGATATTAAACGTATTGATATTATTGATAAAAATGGTGAGCGTTTTGGTCTAGATCATGAAACAATTTTATCAGGCCGCTATCCACTTGCTAACGTTTATTACATGTATCTGAATTTAGAGCCAACAAATAGCTCTCTATCGCCGCAGCAAGCAGCCTTTGTCAATTACGTAATGACACCAGAAGCGCAACAGACACTGACTGACAACGGCTTTATCAATTTACCAGCAGCGGCAATTACGCGTAACAAAGTCGTATTAAAGCAGCAGCAACCTGAAATTCAGGGCGGTTATAAATAATTTAACAATTGTTTTAAAACAGCCATGAATTGGTATCTATCGCTATCAAAGCAACAGGGGCGTAAAGTTAAACTTTACGCCCCTGTTTTTTATACTATCGCGTATTTTTAATCATACCGCATTCGGTACACGGAACATGCGGCGACACATTTCTAAAAACTGACCATAAACAATCCCCAACGCACCAGAAACCACGATATTACTGGTTACAGCAGTGACAATTTGATCAAAGTTCGCCCCTACAACTAATAATATGCAAGCATAGATCGGTGATTGAAATAACACATAAGCCACCATATCAGAGAAGCCCTTCATCCAACGTTTTGTTGAAAAGCGCATACCTGTTCGGATCATGTAATCTCTAAACATGCCATAAGGCCAAGCAATCGCAATATTAACAGGGATAGATAATGTTCGTGATGCTAACGACTGCTCAAACGACATACCTGAAATAAAGATCTCAATCATCATGCCAGCGGCAAAGCTAAACACAACCATCGCAAAAGTATCTGCTGCGGCATTTCTATACTTTAAAGGAAACTTAATCACAGACATGGCTATCTCTTACCAAACAATAAACTAATTAAAACACTGCTTAGAGTGACCTTCACTGCCTTTAAATTTATAAGCAGTTTATTTGCGTATTAAAACAGAGTTTAACTAAAATAAGACACCATATTTTAATGTTATTTTCATTCTGGTAACTAACTTTCAATATAAAAATAGTGTTTTAAACTGCCTTTATTCAAACTAGCCAGTGTAATCATTTATTTATATAGAGATTAACTATGCTGCGCCCTTTCTCACCTTCATACAGATAATAAAAAATCCGAACACTCATAATAAGTGCTCGGATTTATAGATATTCTTTTCTCAAATTATCCAGTTAGTGATTGACGACTAACTGTGCTTCATTTTCACCGTTAGGTAATTGGATGGTTAATGCAATCACAAAAGAGACAATCAATAATGCGAACATCAAGTAGAACGTTGCAATAAAGCCACCAAAAACGGATGCGACAATTGAACCAATCAAGCTACCAACACCGAAGCCTAGGTAAATAACAATGCACATACAGCCACTAAACAGATCGTCAACGCAATCGCTATTACCTTAGTACGTGCGATTTTATCTGTCAGAATACCAAGTACAAACGTCCACAGATGTTGGACAATAAATATTAATCAAATAACGGTGAATACCAGCAATCATCCATCAACTTTCACTCCCATATAGGTATTTAACACTGCAAAAAGGAGCAGTAAAAGAGACATAATGATAGTTTAAAAGGTCGACAATGTTGTTTTTTAACAATCGACTGAAAGTGCGGGGTTTGTGTTAATCAAAAAAGTGCCATTAATAGTAAAGCAGCACGTTCAAATACTGCTACCAACATCATTAATTGGTCGTTATACACAAGTAACCGACTAATAAGGATATAAACGCAATTATACGAAATATAATTTTAGTCATTGGTTATGAAACAAAAGTTTGCAAAAACGGGTCATAGTTATCGTCACGGGTAATTTATTGATTAAATAATTAAAATCGCATTGCTTATTGCATAATTATAATTACTATCAGCATCGTCTTACGTCTCTTATACCTTAAGACGGCAACCTTTTTTAACCATGAGAACACGGTATGTTACCTGCGTTTTACTTTCTTTTAATTGCCGTGTGTATTTTACCGACATTGCCAGGGCTACTCGGTGTAGTGATCACTGCATTAGGGTATATGCCACCATTAGGGCTAACTCAATTCTCATTCAACGGCTTTAGCCAAGTATTACAATGGCAAGGTGTCGAACACTCCATTGCCTTAACATTTTATACAACGGCAGCTAGCTGTTTTCTTGCTGGTTTATTTACTTTTGCAATCATCCAAACCTGTTGGGGCACCCGCCTGTGGCAGCGAATTGAATCAGCATTAAGCCCTCTTCTCGCTATTCCCCATGTTGCTTTCGCGATTGGCTTTGCCTTTTTATTTGCGCCAACAGGTATGGGCGTTCGTTTATTGTATTCAGTACTCCCAACCAATCTCAGTACTCATGCTGGCAGTGAAACCGCGTTACTGATTAATGATCCTTATGGCTTAGGGCTTATCGTTATGCTCGCCTTAAAAGAAACGCCTTTTTTAGTGCTAATGAGTATTCCGGTTCTCCAACAATTAAATATTGAGCAAACCCAAAAAGTATCAACATCTCTGGGCTATAACCGTGCTCAAACATGGTTAAAGTGTATTTTCCCTCAGTGGTTACCTAAGATGCGTTTTCCTCTATTTGCTATCGTGGCTTATGGTGTCTCTGTCGTCGATGTTGCACAAATTATAGGGCCAACCAATCCCCCCACCTTTGCTGTTTTAGTCTGGCAATGGTTTATTGATCCAAACCTACAACTCATGCCGCGAGCTGCCGCTGGGGCAATCATGCTATTTGTTATCGGCACAATATTATTAGGTATTACGGTGGCGATAGAATGGCTACTCACCCAGCATTTTAAACAGTGGCAATGGTCGGGCAGATATGGCTTTGCGTTACCAGGAAAATCACTTTTTACCCTATTGCTGGCATTAACAGCGTTGATTATCCCAATATTAAGTCTATGGTCAGTCGCACTGCGTTGGCGCTTTCCTGACGTACTTCCAAGTCGTTATAGCTTGCGTTTTTGGCAACTAGAATGGAGTCATATTCTTAGTACAATCAACATCAGTGTAGTGATCGCACTGATTAGTGCATCGCTTGGATTATGTTTTGCCATTGCCGCGCACGAATATCGTATAAAACATAAATGGCATATTCCTCACTACATTATTGCTATTCCGATGCTGATCCCACAGCTATCGTTGCTCTTCGGTTTGCAAGTACTAACTTTATTTTCCTCACTTAATACTTATCTACTATGGGTCTGTTGGGCACATCTCTTTTTTGTTTTCCCTTATGTCTATCTCGCACTTGATGGCCCTTATCGCAGTTATGATCAACGTTTAACTCAAATTGGATTAAGTTTAGGGAAAACACCTTTTCAGGTATGGCTTAAAATAAAGCTGCCGCAATTATCATCGGCATTTATTTTTGCATGGGTTATTGGCATTAGCGTCAGTTTGGCACAATACCTCCCAACATTAATGCTGGGTGCCGGCCGAATAAGTACGCTAACGACAGAAGCCGTAACCCTTGCCAGTGGATCGGACAGGCGAGTTACCGCTATTTACGCCTTATGCCAAGCGCTGCTCCCGTTCGGCTTTTTTATTTTAGCTCGACGAATAAACCGACGAAAAACAATAAACGTTTAAAAATAGAGTCAACTAATCATGAGTCTACATATCAACAACGTCACAATATCAATGCCTAATGGTGATGCTTTACTGACTTCTTTTTGCTTACAAATCGCTAAAGGAGAAATCGTGACCTTAATGGGAGCGAGTGGCTGTGGAAAATCCACCTTATTAAATTACATAGCAGGCCATTTAAGTGATGCATTTCAGGTACAAGGTAACCTTATATTAAATAATAACGATATCACCGAAGTACCTGCTCACTTACGTCAGATAGGCATGTTATTTCAAGATGATTTGCTCTTTCCTCATCTATTAGTATGGGAAAACCTTGCGTTTGCACTACCCAATCGCATTAAAGGTAAAGATCGCCACAAGCTGGCTCTTAATGCCCTTGAAGAGTTGCAGCTATCAGCGTTAGCAAATGCTTACCCTCATCAAATTTCAGGTGGGCAACGTGCGCGAATTAGCCTTACTCGACTGTTATTAGCCCAGCCTCAATTAATCTTATTGGATGAGCCGTTCAGTAAATTAGACAGTGGCCGCCGTGCACAATTTAGAGATTGGGTTTTTAACCAAATTCAGCAAGCACAAATACCCACTTTAATGGTGACGCATGATAAACAAGACATCCCAAACAATAGCCGTGTGATCAATTGGCAAACGGAGAGCCATTATGCTCGATAATGTAAGTATTAAGCTTATTAAAGCCCCGCTGAATATTATTGCAGCCCGTCTACATCCCTATGGTATTACTGCAAATCAAGTCACCTTTACAGGCTTTCTTATCGGTTGCTTAGCGTTTCCAGCTTTAATAACAGAGCACTATTTCATTGCCCTGTTTTTTATCTTGCTCAATCGTATTTGTGATGGTGTTGACGGGGCTCTTGCACGTATTCAAGGTATTACTGATGCGGGTGGCTTTCTGGATATTAGTTTGGATTTTTTATTCTATTCCTTAATACCTTTCGGCTTTGTACTCGCCAATCCAGAGCAAAATGCCATTGCTGGCGCATTTTTAATCTATGCCTTTATTGGAACGGGCAGCAGTTTTCTTGCTTTTGCTGTTATGGCCAGTAAGCGAGGTATTGAAAACCCCGTATATCGTAATAAATCATTGTATTACATGAGTGGATTAACTGAAGGCACAGAAACAATTGCTTGTTTCATCTTCTTTTGCTTGTTCCCTCAACACTTCGCTGTCATTGCCTACATTTTTGCGTCAGCATGTTGGTTTACCACTTTTACGCGGATATATAGTGGATTTAACACTTTAAAATAAGGAGTTAGAATTATTTTTACCTTCAAACTTCTTTTTAACCTGCTCTAAAAAAACGGTTTCGGCTGTTGGCGATCCTACACGATTCGCCTCTAATAATAATTTTAGTGCTTTAGCAAAATCCCCTTTATTTAAAGATTGAGTGATTAATTGATTATAAATTCTTTCCGTTTCTACAAGCATACGTTCACTTTTCGTTGAAGTTTCTTGCTCAACTAATTTAACAGGCAACTCATCGGTTGAATTGTTTGACCATGAATTTTTATTATTATCAACTGTTTGAAATTTAGATGGATATTCTGCTTTTTTTGCTATCTCTTGATATGCTTTATAAGTTTGAGAATCATCAATAATATTTATATTTTCTTTTAAAGGTGTTGAAGGCACTTTTTTCAAAGGTACAACCAAAGGAGCTGCAGCAACTACTGGTGATGGCGATGGTATTACATTTTTCTTGATATTTAATGGTATTAGCTCAACATCTACCATTTCTGTTATTCTCTTTGTTATAGACACATCATCAAAAGATAAACTCCCCTTGGTATACAAATTGACAAGCTCTTGTCCACTAGGGGTATCGAATATAATCTTAGTACCTTCATGACTTTGAGGTGTGAATATAATCATATAAGGTATTTTTCTACTTAACCTTATCTTTTTAATACTATAGCTTTCGTCTTTTCCATTATTTTCAAAATCAAAAAAATTAACTGATTTAAAAAGTGAAAGTTTATCATCGAAGATCATAACATTAGGTGAAAATACATTATTACTTGTAATTTTGCTTTCAATAGAGAATGTAATATCCTCAATACCATCAGCTAATTTATAAGCTTTATATAAACTTTTTTCACCAGAAAAGTAGCCAATATTTGATTTTTCATTGATATAAAGTTTCTTTTCTTCACCATTTATCACTTGCCAATTTATATATTCAAACGATCGACAACATACAAAAGACTTTGATGTTGGATCATTATCAGACAAACTGAATAAGTGCGATGAGCAACCACTTAATAAAAGCCCTCCTAAAATAATAACATACCAATATTTTATCATAGTTATACCTAACTCAATATGTTTAACTTATTTAAGGTTTATATGAACATATAAGTACTATAGTAAATATAAAAAATTAATCTCTCTGCTATTCGTATTATTTTTAAGAATTAAAACGAGCAACTTGTCTGGTAAGACATAAACTTAAGCTGTATAGGGGTTTATTTCTCGCTATTAATTTTTAAGTAATATCAACTTATCGATCCAAGTAACAACCAAAATAATCAAAATGAAATACCAAGAAACTAAACCACCGCTGCTATCCGTCGTTACGATTTCTTTCTCAGGTTCAGGTTCTGGTGAAGTTCTTTCTTGAGGGTAATCTGGTATTGATACAAATGGGTCAATATCTATAGTTGGTTTTAAGTTATTATCGTTGAGTGTAAAATCCTGATAACCATGGTGTTTCGTTACACAATCTTCTATCCAGAGTTTGTAAGATGAAACCTGCGTATATTGACCAGTAAGTTGGTTATATTGATTTTCAGGAAAGTTATTTCGATTTATACATATCGCCCCATTACTAGCCAGTCCAATTAGCCTTACTCCCTTATCACTATCTGACATAGTCTGTTCATTCTGCCAAATAAGAGGATTACCCGAGTCACCATTACAAACATCTTTAATGAGTCCGTTAATATTTGAATCAGCGCATACAATATAATCATGATTATCAGTTAAACCTATGCATTGTTCGTCAGGAACCCCAGCTAAGGTGACTACCTGCAAGATTGATGGATAGCCTTTGCTAACAGTATCTCCCCAACCTGACGCAATTGTCGTTGATGATGAATCAATATTTGTTGCCCAAGAATTTCTAAATTGCTCATCTACAATATATTGCTCATTAACTGTAGCGATCTTAATCGCTTGAGACACCTCAAAAAGTGAGCGGTCTACCCTTAATAAAGCGATATCATTTAAGAATGTTAGCGGGTCATAATCTGGATGTGATATTTTATCGACAATATTAAACTTATATCTATCATGTAAAAGAACAAGATTGTCCACATCAACACTATGAGCACCAACAATAGCTACATTACCTAAATTATCATTATTACAGTGAGCAACAGTTAGCAACCAATGCTCTGCGATGACAACCGCACCACAAATAATGGAATCGTTATTTTTACTTATAAGAGCGGCATTCCATGGTAGTAGAAAAGAATCAAAAAGATCGACGTCAGAGCCATTAAGCACTTTTTTAACAGGCTGGGAAAAAGATTGCGCAGATAAAAATAAAAGTACAATATAAAAGACCATTTTTTGCATGATTTTTACCATCGAAATTCAATATTTATATTCACTCTTAATAATAAACACCTTTGATAATAATTTAAAAATGATTCCATATATTCTTAAAAGT